>CAITKI010000114.1 GCA_903892905.1 uncultured Microcaldota archaeon
GAAAAAGGGCATTTCAAGTTCTTCACGAAAGCGTCCGAAAAAATCCATGCGCTGATAACCACTGATCCGAGCGAGGTCAAGGACCCGGAGCTGAAAAAGAAACTGGTGAAGATGGAGACAGAGAAGAAAGATCTGCATGGCTATATGGACGACAAGACAAAGGCGCTTCGCGATGCCTCCGAAGCAGGCAAGAAAAGCAAGGTATTCGTGGCAACGGACAGCTGGTATGATGCGAGCATTCTTTCAGAGGATGCCAAGAAAACGCTGGAAGGTTTGGGGTACGTTGCAATCAACACCACCAAGCACGGCCAGGGCGGGAACACGAAATACCTGGTGAAGCCGCGCAAGAACGAGTCTCCGCTGCACCATTTCATCTGCAAGGTGATTGAAGAGGACTTGAAAGGTAGCGCGGAAGAGATTTCCCTAAAAGAAACGATGGAGCCGGACGTGATAGCCATGATCAAGGGCAGAAAGGTTGCATTTGAGGTGGAGACCGGCACTGGCTTGGAACGGGGCAGTGAACGGGTTGCTGAAAAGTTTGCGCGCGTGAGGAAAAACTATCCGGATTATTTCATCGTTGTTTCGGACAGGGCAAAACGGAAAAGATATCGGAGGTTTGGAAAGGTCATTACGAGACAGACTGTTCGGGAGGCGGTTGCGCAGCTTGCTAGGTTAAAGCATCATTAATTATACTGGAGGCGCGAGCTGCGCATCCTTTTGCGTTTGGATAGCGGTTATAGCGCAAGGAACGGCGTTTGAGCTGCGTTACTTTCTTTATAAAGGATGACGCAGCTATGCGGTTTTCACTGCCCCTTAATTGAGCCTTGGATCATCTTGCAAATAGCCGAGAATCTCTTTTCTTGATCCCAAAAGTTCTTCTTGCTCATTAGCATCGCGCCTAATCTGCAAAAGATTGTCAATGATTTTCAATGCATGGGAAAAATCGTCGCGTATCTTTTCAGGGCTTCCGCCCTGTCCATATACCA
Source organism: uncultured Microcaldota archaeon (assembly GCA_903892905.1). Lineage (GTDB taxonomy): Archaea > Micrarchaeota > Micrarchaeia > Anstonellales > Anstonellaceae > UBA10161. The sequence goes on from CAITKI010000114.1 coordinate 987, forward strand.
ATTTCGAATATTGCGCCCTTGCCCGCCCGTCATATGCTTTCCAGCAGTTTGGATAATGTTTGAGCGCCAAGTCATAATCTTTGATCGCATCATCTGCTCTCAACAGTTCCATTTTTCTCTTGGCTCGATTATGGTACGCGAGCGCGTAAACTGGTATTTTTCCTATTGCAGTATTAAGCGCCTCGATTGCGCAATCGGTACCAAGCAGGCTTTTTATCTGGGCGCTTAGTCCTTTTCGCATGTGCGTGGACAATAAATTAAATTCACACCCTCTCACATTGTAGCTTATTGCATGAATCTTCTCCGCGTCATGCCCTTCGTAATGGCGTATTGGCCAATGTTCATTTATTTTTGAAATTGGGTAGTGCGTTCCATCGGTTGTTTCGAAATAGTAGCTGTCTGTTTTTATCAAAACATGCTCTGGCACTAGAACGATGTTTGTTCTGATGCCGAGCTGGTTGCCGATATCATAAATAAGAAACGCGGCGGTGTTACAATCCAGTTGTAGATATTCATTATGCATAGTGAACCATAGGAATTCGTTTGGAAGCCAGCACATACGATATCCGAATATCAGCCAAACACGTTCAAAGAAGGTTAACTCGTCTATCGGCAGACCATCTTTTTCTATCATACGCACTGCATCATTAACAATATCTTTGTAACGCTGAGTGTATCTTTTTACATTTAGCGTGGTGCCTGCCAGCTCAATTTCTATTCTCTCAACGCCTATCAATTTGTCATTTTTCATATTGCTCACTTCACAGATCGTGCGGTCTGACCGTCTTTTTTATGTTTTTTCTTGCCCTGATGGTTGCGGCTGCGAGGATTTCCTCAACCTTTTTGTCGAGCGCCTCGTAAGTCGCAGTTGCAATCCTCATTTGGTTATTTTTCAAGTATCCTTTCAC
>CAITKI010000115.1 GCA_903892905.1 uncultured Microcaldota archaeon
TGATGAAGGACAACGAAACGCGCGATTTTCTCGCAAGAAAGCTGGTCGCGCTCAACCTTTCAGAGCGGCTCTGAACGTTGCGCAGCTTGCCGAGCTGCGCAACCGTATATAAAGAAAGTTGCGCAGCTCAAACGTTGATTCTCACGCGGTAACCGCTATCCAAACGTTAAAGGTTGCGCAGCTCGCGCCTCCAGAGTATATGTGCGTGCAAGCTGCGCAAAGGCATAGTCGCCTAGGGCAGACAATAATAAGTGGTCATTTTTGGCGGCTATTCTTGGGGAAGTTTCATTCGACAAGAGTCCAAAAATCCCGCGCAAAAGCCGCGTCATTTCTATATATACTCCTGCGCGGTAGGTCGCAGGCTAAGCCCTCGTGCAAAAGCCGCGCAAAGCCGGAGCTGCTCAATCATATATAAGCAACTTTGAGCAGCTCAAACGCCGTTTCCTGCGCGATAAACGCTATCCAAACGTTGATATTTGAGCAGCTAACGGCTCCGGTATATTAGTAGTGCGGAGCTGCTCAAAGGCTGCTCAATGCTATGCGCTAATAGTAGCAGACATTAATTCATAGGCGATTTTGGAGGCTGCTCAGATAAAATTTCTATTCGGTGGAGTGCTGAAAATCTCGCGCAAAAGTCGCGTCATTTCTTTAAATAGTCCTGCGCGAGACATCGCAGGCTAAGCCCTCGCGGCACACCTCGCGCAAACATCTTTACGATCTGTCTTGTCCTCCTAACCGTTGCCACAATGAAATACATATCGGCGCGAGTATCAGAAAAAGACAAACTCGCCTATCTAAACTTAATCGCTAAATCTCTAATTACTGCATTACCATTTTGTTCATCATCGACTTTGTGAATGTCCTTCTCTTTGAACGCTTCAAAATGTTCCAATTCATGCCTATTCAGATACTTATCTGGCTCACGCCATATTTTCTTTAATCCTTCGACATTGCCTCCTGCAGACAACCATGTCAAAAGCAAGTGATCCTTCAAATTCCAATAAATGGTATTAATTTTTTCTACCTCGTTTCTCATTACGAAATAATATTTTCGTATATCCTCTTGTGTCATTGTCCTGTGTCTAAAGTATGAATACGTGGAGTCACCAAAAAATCGATGAAGATTCGGTATCCAATTTGGATCAAGAAACCGTATCCCATATTTTTCTGCATTAATATGCACATCTGTCTCCGGGACAACAAAAAAAGTACTGATATGCACCGAATCAGGATTTAGATTTCTTATAAATTGAACGGTTTCACTTACAGTATGTGCACTTTCATCGGGAAATCCGACTATGAAATTGCAATGAGTATGAACACCTGTATCTTTAGCAGCAGCCACAACTCGCTGCATATGATCAAAATTTGTTAGATTCTTTCTCATCGCCTTCAGAATGCTCTCGCTGCCGCTTTCAACACCAAAAAATAGAGCCACGCAACCTGCTTCTTTCGCTAATGCTACTGCATTTGCGTCAATATTTTCAAAGCGTGCATACGCACTCCAGTGGATATCTAAGCCACTATCAACAAATGCACGGCACAAGTCAAAAAAGCGTTTTTTGCTAAAGTTTAGGGTCGAATCCGTGAATCGAAAGAACCGGACCCCCAGTTCCTCGACATTTCTTTTTAGTTCCATAACAACCTGCTCAACACTCTTGGCTCTCACTTTCTTTCCATACATCTGGCCTTCGCCACAGTATTTACATGCGTAGGTGCAACCTCTCGATGTTTCAATTGGTAAAACTGGAAAGAAGGGAGTTCGATCGTACAGGTCCCATGCTGGCCATGACGCAGACTGCAAGCTGTAAAGGTACTTCGGTCTAATGATAAAGGTTTTATCGAATTTTGGGCGTCCGTCATAATCGGCTAGCATCTTTAACAGATCGCCAATGGCAGGTTCCCCATCACCGACAACAGCAAAATCAACCGATTTCGTTAATTTGTTGATCGCCTCGCCCAATAATGACACGTGTGGGCCTCCAACAACAATGACTGAGTTTCCTGAGGCTTGTTTACACTCTGATGCAAGCGACAAAACTTCATCAAAATCATCGATAAATGAAGTAAATCCTATCACTCTCGGCTTAGTATCTCGCACATATTTTGTATAATTACTAGAATTATCTCGCCCTAAGTCGTGTATTTCAACTTTACATTTATCTCGCAGAACTGATGCAAGCGTTGGAAGCGCCAAGTTAGGGTAGAACCTATTAGTCATCTTGGCACTCTTTGCTCTTACTAAATGGAATACAAAGTCGTTTTTATGCATCGTATGCATATTTGCTTCCAACTGGTATATAATAATATGGTCAAAAAAAGATAATTGTGTGGCAGATTCCCTATTCCTTACAGATTTTTGTAATTAGCTTCTCAAATGCTTCTGGTGTTTTATCTATTATTACAACTTCCATGCCCAATCTCCTAGCTGCGCCATCCTCCTCTTCACGGTCGCCAACCACCAGGAATTCAGTTAGGTCTGAAGCCCAATTTTTCTCAAAGGCTCTTTTCATAACAATCTGATATGGAGTTCCTTCTGATTTTTCGTGACCGCACTCCTCGGAGCATATTATATCGTCGAAATATTTTTCGAATCCTATCTTTCTAATTTCGCTCCGCAGTTTATATAAATTAGAATTTGAGACTAACACCACCTTTATTCCTTCTCTACACGCCTCTTTTAGGAAATGTTCTGCACCTTCTCGAGGGTAGCAATTATTTAGGTAGGATTCGAATATTTCACGATCTATAGATTCTGCTATTTTTTCGCTTATTTTTTTACCGAGTTTCTCAGCAATTCTTTCTTCATGGATCCCTAGTTTATGGCGTCGAATATCACCCTGCAATTCTTTTCTCAATTCGAACCTAACCTGATTCGAAATCATTACGTAATCATTAGCGCTCATTTGAACGCCATTTCTGGCGAATATCTTGGCGGCAGAATCAGCAATAGTCTCATAGTTTGCGCTGGTGCTGCACAATGTGTTGCCCCAGTCGATAACCAGTACCTTAAACTTCCACATACGCAGTCTTATTAAAACAATCTATTAATATATTTATAGGTGGGGGATCTAGATGAAGAAGTTAATGTTAAACAACGGATTTAGTGTGTCAACACTAAACTCCAAAATTAATGTGTTTACCAATTCCGCGCGCATCCGCAATTATTTCCAAAAAGACCCGTTTGTAGAAGAGTCGATTGCCGGGTACCGTTTCAATAACAAACCTCGCGCAGATGCAGATTATTCGCTGAGTTATATAGATGGAAAAGGCAAACTTACGTTCCTAAATAAAGAGATTTTTATCTCAGCACCTGTAGACGATCTGCATTTCCCGGATTTGGTCTATCTTTCACTCATTCTATTAGAGAAACAACACGGTCTTGACAGAAAATTCACGATTCACGGAGCGGCATTTAGTAAAGAGAATGGGGACGCTGGACTTCTGTTGGGGGATCCGGGAAATGGGAAAACAACCATCCTTCTTAATCTTTATCTCCAAGGCTACAATTTTCTGTCAAACGACAAGACAGTGGTTGGTTCAGCTTCGTCAGGACCAGCTATTTTTGCTGGAACAAACTATCTCTCGTTACGTCCTTCTGTCTACAACAATCTGAACCAAGACGCACTAAAAGTGATTGAGCCGCTAATCATCGGAAAAACTGAAAAGGGGAAAGTTATCTTAGATCTTAAATGGAACGCTGACACTGCGCATCTACCAAAGATATCAAACTTATTCTTTATTTCTTTATTAGATGATTCAAAAACCGTCATTTTTAACAAATTATCTAAAGACATGGCCTCTCTATTGCTTGCCAAAGAGACATCTGTCTATCTTAGGGGAGCATCCAATGTTGTTGTTACATTCAACCGCCAGTTTCCCTCATTTGACAATAAAGAAATCTCGATTAAAAGAATGGAACTGGTCGATTCGATTGTATCTAAATTGGGTGTTTTTGTGCTAAGGGCCAACCTTTCCAACACGCTTCAAATATTGGGTGAAATCTTTGAGAATAAATAGAAGCGATAGTGACGTTTCAAAACTAGTCAGAACCCTCAGAAACGATGCCAAGAAAAAAGAGGAGTTCTTCGATTACATTATTAGCGGGCCAATTCTCGAAATTGGCTGCGGTTCGGGTCAGGTGTTAAAGAAAATTTCAAGGGCATTTCCACACGCAAAACTCTACGGTCTGGATGCCGACCCCAGACTAATAAAAATCGCCAAGCGAAAGCATATTCCGAACTGCACCTTCTTCCATTCCCTCGCTCAAAACTCCATTATATTGCCCGCTGCTGTGCGTAACGTGATATTTCCTGCGTCCTTACATGAAATCGTGTCGTTCTCAAATAAAGATGATATATCTCAGTTGTTTAGGAACGTTCACTCATATCTAGCTAGAGATGGTGTAGTCATTATTTGGGAGGGGATACGGTCAGACTATGGCAACGTGACAATCTCAAATTCCCCAACAATCCCGCAGTTATTGTCATTCGCAAAAAAATTCGAATATAAAAAATATTTCTGGAAAAAGTCAAACGATTCTCAATACTCAGTATCATTTGATCTTTTAGCTGAATATGTAACAAAGAAGGACAGGCTGGATATCCCAATGGAATACAAAGAAACGCACTTTCCTCTCAGTCAATCAGAGTATGAATCACTGTTGAGATCTACTGGATTTGAGATTGTTGTCCTAAATAACAAACCGCTTCACCAAAAGGAATTACAATGGCTCTATAAAAACTTCAAGTTTGAAAAAGATATTTCAAATGTACCTGTTTACACACTAATCGTTGCCAAGAAATCTAGATCCATAAATCCTTTATAACTCGATTTAAAGATGCAAATTCACTTTCTACTTTCTTTTCATCCATAGTGGTCATTTTGCCGTCGAGGATCAGTGGGTTTCCCGCACAGATTACATCTTTAACTTTTAGCATCGAAAGGATACTCATAACATCTATGTTCTTTATTTTTTGAATATTGTTTTGCGATTTCATCTCAAAGACACTAATATCTGCGGCGTATCCTTTACACAACGTTCCTGTGTTAATCTTCAGAGCTTTCGCAGGATTAGTAGTAATTAACGTCATCCAATCAAAATTTTTGATAGTTTTAAATTCATCTTTAAGAAATAAGCACTCATCAATAATGTTCTTTGATGTTGTTGTAGCCAGTCCGTCCGTGCCAACGCACACATTTATTCCTTTTTTTAGGATTTTGTCAAATGGAGGGATATTGTTCTTTAGCCTAATATTCGATGTAGGACACAAAACTACAGTGGCATTTCTCTTTTTTATTATGTCTATATCGCTGTCAGTTACATTACAGCAGTGAACCAGTATCGTTGATCCTGTAATGAGTCCATTTTCGTCTAATAGGCGCACTGATGTTCTCCCGGTCTTTTTCCGTATCATCTTTTCCTCTTCAATCGTTTCTGCTACATGAATCATTAATGGAAAATGTTTTTCTTTTATCACCATCTTGGCGATACCTATTATCTCTTTTGTTGCATATGTAAGGGAATGAAGGAAAAGAAATGGGTTCGACAGAACAGTGGCTCCAATCTTAGTTGTGAATTCTCTGAATTCGACTTCAAAGTTATTAACGTATTTTTGTAATTTCTCACTTTGCATGAGCATATATCCTGAGAATGATCGAATACCTGCCACTTCACACGCCTGATCGCATCTCCCTGCCCAGACAGTCGTAATCCCGGATCGTAAAAATTCGATAATGGTCTCAGAACTCGAAATTTCTCTCAACGCTTTGCTTTTATCGTGCATTTTTAGATTCGTTTTCTCTGTTTTGTCAATATATTCCTGCAAATTCGAGAATTCGAACGTGCCTCGAAAGATCGTTTCTCCCATGTGCGCATGCATGTTCGTAAGACCCGGTACCACCAAACACGATGCTGCATTGATTTTGTCCTTGACTCCTTTACAATTACCTATGCCTGCTATCATGTCTTTTTCTACAAGTATGTCTGCTCTCGTGAAACCTGTTTTTGTGAGAACATGTCCACCAACAATCGCGAATCTTTGTGCATTTCGAGATTTCAATACCATTTTCAACAACTCTTCGCGATTAGATTCATGAATTCCACTGTTTTGTGCGGATCGCCGTAAACTTCGAAATGAAGGCTATATTGGCATATGTCCTCCAAAATCGACAACCTTGCTTCTCTAAGCTTCTTGTCTTCCAGATTTGGAAACGGTTTGCCGTTTGATAGGAATATGTTGTCCGTGCCTGAAAGATAGTTTCCTGTGCTTTTATAGAGTCTCAACAAGTTATCTGGCCACAAAAGCTGCTTTGTGCTAGAGACGTTGCTTCCCGTGATAATCTTTGCATATATGACGTAGTTTATTCCTACTATCTCCGCCATTTCTATTCCTATTTTCTTGAAATCTTGCTCATTTATCATGTGCTTTCCATCTTGGATCGGTAGCTCATCAATTATCTTGTTTCCAATCACTCCAGTTGCGTTGACGTGCATTGTTTTAGTTCCATCGATAACGTGAGGCCATTCATCATCTACTAAATTTACAATTGTGTTTTCACATGATACTATCTTGAACCCATTCATAGCAGCTGCCAGTGCTAGCTCCTTCTTTCCATCTCCCTGATCACCAATTATTAGAAATCCGCGTCGTTTATGTTCCAAAGCACACGAATGAATCAACAGAGCATCATTTTCTGCATATATCTTGGAAAAAAGAGCAAGAAGCAAAAACGTCATATCTGGGAGGTACAATTTTTTCTCATAGGCCTTTATATGCGATGAGTTTTTACTGATGTTTATAGCTTCACTTCCGCGATTAATAGTCTCTACAAACACCGAATGTTTGGGGCTTTCAGAAATTTCTTTATTACACGAATAAGAAGGTATAAATTCGCTGTTAAATTGCCTAGCTCCTAAAAAGCCTATGATCTTTTTATTATTGCTAAAGACATTAATGGCGTTGTTAGCAGACAATATGCTACATCCATATCTCACAATAATTACCTCAATATTATGGTGCACAAATAGCTGGCGTGAATAAACTCCCCGCGCTCTTGACTATATGTAAAAGTTATCTTTGGCACTTCGAGCTTAAGCGGGATCGGACAGTATCTATCTGGTTTATCTATTCGATTTTCTAATATTCTTCGCCCAAGACATCCTCCCATGCATTTTCCTTTAACTCCGCAACTATTGCACGGTTTAGGCACCCTTTTCTTCATTCTGTTGAATTGTTTTTTATCTATTTTTTCACCATCCATATATACGCATGGGGTTTCTATTCCATCTGGGTGAATTCGTATGGACGTTCCACACGGTGAACCGCGCGTAGTCATATCTGGAACGATTAATGCCAAAACTGGCTCGGAACAGCTCTTCAGGTAAAAATTATTTGCCATCATTCTTATTGAATCCCAAAATTGTTCATATGACAGCGAAAAGTTCTCTATGCCTATTGGTTTGTAAATATTTATTCGCAAACAGCAGTCGAATTTGTCCAGAATCTCTCTAAATTTTGGTAATTCTTTGTAATTTACTGACATCAGTGCCATCGCTATTGAGGTATTTATCCCTGCTTCTTTGCATCGTTCTAGTGCCTTTATTGCACGCTCGAATGTGCCGGGCGCACCTCTCCAAGTGTCATGTTCTCTTGCATTGGCATAGTCAAGCGATATGTCTACATCCTTTAACATTTTCAGAAGGCTCATATCCATCTCATTCACTGTCTTTCCATTCGACGTTAACCCAACATGTATACCTTTTGTTAAAATATATCTAACAACTGTTCCGAATGATGGATTTAGAATACTCTCTCCCGTTCCCAAGTTTATATCTCTCACTTGGGGGTATTTCTTGATTATCTCTTCTATCTGCGGAAGCGCCAGATTATTTTTCTTCATAGGTCTAGAATAGCAATGAGGGCAATTCAAGTTGCAATTGTTGGTTAACCCTATTCCAATAGATGTTGCCATAAGTATAATTATATAGCCATATAAATATAAATATTCCTACAAGTTCACCTCGAAACTTAAAAATTGACAGAAAGAACTTATCTAGTGCCATTTTAGGACAGGGAAAATGCGGAAGAGCATGGCAGGTCCAAACCTGTTGATGGATCTTGATCCTAGCAGAATAGAGCAGCCCTTATAAACCTCTTGAGCAAGACTAGTCATCGACGAAGCAGATGGATGCTTCTTGAGCCGTTCAAGACGAGCGGCGGGGGCTAACTCGTTTCACTCGTTAGCCAGCCCGCCGTTTTGCGCTCGGGCGCAAAATCTGTCGCAGACGCAGTCTGCTCCATCTCGGCGGAGGCTTTCTCTTTCTTTTTCTTTGCGCAAGCAATAATAACTTCTTCTCCGTTTTCCACTCGTTGGTGGTTTGATGGAAATTATTCACGTCCTCATGGCAGAGCACCGCGTGATCGAGCGCATGGTCGCGCTCATGAAGAAGGAGCTTGGCAGCGAGGCGCTTTCCAGCACGGTAAACCCAGCGTTCATCTACACTGCGGTGGATTTCTTCAAGAACTACGCCGACACCACGCACCATGGCAAGGAGGAGGGCATCCTGTTCAAGTCTCTCGAGGCAAAGCCCCTCTCTCCAGAGCATAAGTCCATCATGGACCAGCTGGTGCGCGAGCACAAGATTGCGCGCGTGGAAGTCGCCGGGCTCCTGGAGGCGGCGCAGCGCTACGAGCGGGGCGACCTGGACTCAGTGGCGCACATCTCTGCGCACCTCAAAAGGCTGATAGACCTTTACCCGCCTCACATCGAGCTTGAGGACAAGCACTTCTTTGGGGCGGCAATGGGCTATTTCACGCCAGAGGAAAGAAAGCAGATGCTTGACGACTGCTATGACCACGACGCTGACATGGCGCACAAGAAGTATGTGGACATGGTGCTGAAGTACGAAGGGCAGTGAAAACACTCACGCCTCGCGTATGGGCTGGCAATCCGGCGTCACTTCCACAAAATGGTGCACGGTGCCGTTGATGTACGCCTGGCACTGGTTCGCAGGCAAATCATCCACGGGCTGGCGCGGATTGTGCGCAACATCGCACACCCAGTCCTGCGCCACAACGCCAAGGCAGGGGCCTGGCGACATGTCCATACCGCCCTTCGCGGCCATGCTGCACTTGAGCTGGCACTTCTGGACAACGGACAGCGTTGCCTGCTCGTCAGGCACCAGCTTGTTTTCCGTGCAGCCGAACAGCAAGGCAATGGCAAAAAGTATTGCAAGCGCAGCCCTCAATTCCTCACCCGCATGGGATGCCTGCCCACATTATTTAAATGCCCACGTAATCCGCAAGCTCGACGGACGCGCGCTCAAGCTCCGCATAGGAAACTTCAAAGTGCTTGAGGTAGAATTTCTCCATCAGGCGCCGTGCCATGTCCTGCACTGGCGTGCGCGCGTCTATCCCCCTGCGCATCTCCCCGATCTTTGCAAGCATTATCGCGCGCGCCTTGTTGTGCGGCGGGCCGCCAATCTCATTCTCGCCAAGGTACTCGGCAACCATCTGGGTTTCGCGTGGAACTGTCTCTCTCCAGTAATTAAGCAGCGCAAGGGCGTCCTTTTCCCCAAGCGAAATCAAGGAGGCAAGCGAGGCCCCGTACTCGCGCTGGTACTGCTGCAGCGCCGACGCAGAAGGGATATGGTTCTGGACAAGATGCTCTATCTCATGGGGCAGCGTGCTTTTCAGCGCCTGGCCCTCCATTGCGGCTTCCCTTCCGGAAAAAATCACAATGTCTCCCGACACGCCCGAGAAATAGCCGCCTGCGCCCCGAGTCACAGCGCAATTGTGGAAAAGCGCCTGGTCAGACCCGCGTTCCACCAGTATCCTGCTGAGTGAAAGCACGGGCGAGTAGAATGCCGCGAGCTTGAGGAGCACCAGCTTGTTCTGGCCCTGCGTCCCGTTCACCGACGTTCCAAGGTAGATGCCGTGCTTGATAAGCTCATCGCTCACCTTGTCTATCATTGCCCTCTTGCCTATCCTGTGCGCAAAAACCTGCACAAACTCCTCAAAGCCAAGCATCCTGTAGCGCTTATCCCTCCTCCAGATGCCATAGAATTCCCGCAGGAAGTTCCCCATGAAGCCAAGCCGCGCAACCGCAAGGTATGCCTCCCCAACCTCCATGCCTGTCAGATATCCCCTGCCCCCGCACCTCCTGAAAATTGGCTCCACCGCAGCAACAGTCTCTTCATATGCCTGGTGGTCAAGCCTGCACTCTGAAAAAGGCTGCGTGCCGCTCAGCGCAGAGTCCCTGCGCAGCTTGATGAACTTCAGGATGTGCTTCAGGTTTATGAGCGGGCATATGTCGCTTCCCATATTGCTTGCAATCCGCCCGGAATTTTTCACGCTGCCCATGAACGAGAGTATGAGCCGGATGTCATCCGAAGTCAGGATTTCCTTTGCAAACCCCCCTGCCGCGAGCGCAGCCATTTCCTTATCTGAGTTCTTCGCAAGCGCCTCGCGGGCAAGCTGCCTAAGTTCTGCCTCCGGTATATGTATGCTTTCCCCAAAGGCCTTCTGCATTTCAAAATCCTGCATCCTGAAAAAACAGACTATTTTATCCTCAAGATACTGAAGATTTGCCGGCTCGCGGCGCATCCTGTCGAAAAAATGGGGCCTTGGCTGCACTTTAGCTTCCGCTGCCTGCGGTTTCAATGCACCCTTTGCAGCAGCCTGCCCCTTATGGATTTTCCTATGCTCCATTGCTGGGATGCTGCCTGCAAGTGCTTATAACCATTCTGCCATTTCTCACTCGCGGCAACAAGGTCAGGGGCGCCACCAGCATTTCTAACCAATCATTCCCCTTCTCTTCCCAATAAGCTCCTGCGCGTGGATTACAATGTCCCAGATGAACGCGAACGCAACCAGGAAGGAAATCTCGTCGCTCCAGCTCATGAACGAGGGCAGCTGCAAAAACGCCTGCACATCCGGCAGCACAAGCGCAAGGAACAGGAAGAACGTGGCAAAGCCGATGTCCCGCAGTATTATGCTCTCATCCTTCGCGCGTTTCCTGTGCCGCGCGATGGCGTGCGAAAGCGCGTCAAGCACAGGCCTGATGTCCCGGAAAATGAGCGCAAGGTAATAGAGCACAGGCAGGCCCCCTATAATCAGGATTGCCGCCCTCACGTTCACGCTTGAGGCGCCCGCAACGGCAACTGCAAATCTTGCAATCCACATGGCAATCAGCAGGACGACCACGGTCACCAGCTTCCTGGCGACGCATCCCCAGCACACGACGGACACGCGCCAGAAGTGCCCGTTCGGGGAGAAATCCTTCACCAGGCTTGAGAAATACGCTGCAAACGCCCTGGCAGTGGCAATTGCGCGCGAGGGCATCAGGCGCCTGCCCAGCGCCTCGAGACTGTCCTGCCTGTCAAGCAGGAACGAGGACACCAAGGCGGTCGCCACCACGCCAAACGAGCCGACGGATAGCAGGAGCTGGCCCGTGGCCCCCTGCGCCACGGACGCGATGATGAGCGAGAACTCCCCCAGCACCACCATGGAGGATGCGCCGAAAAGCGAGCCTCTCCCTCTCGTGCCCGTGGAATAGAGCAGCAGGAACTCGGCGCCGAAGCACACGATTATGAACACGAGCGCAAGCGTCACCGCAAAGCCCAGGTTGTCAATGACGGACGCAGGGGCTATCTGCATGCCAAGCGCAAGGAAGAAGAACGCGGCAAACGTCAGGAGCAGCGGGTGTATTGTCTTTTGTATCGACTTTGCGTTGGGCAATGCCGCTATTATGCTTCCCGCAAGGAACGCGCCGATTGTGGGCGACAGGCCGAAGAAATCCGCCGCAAAGCTCATCACGAAGCAAAGCGTGAATGCCGCGAAGATGAGCGCCTCCTCGCTGAATTTCGAGGTGAGCTTCTCAAGCGCGCCGCTTGCATGCCTGCGCGCGAACAGGTAAAATGCGCCAAGCAGGGCAAGCGAGATGAATATCGAGAACACCTTGTTCTCCTGCGTGGGCGCGCCGGTGTCGTCCAATGTCGTGAAGAACGTGAGTGCCGCCACGGCCACAAGGTCCTCCACTATGAGCATGGAGAAAAGGAGCGGCATGAGCGGGTCTTTCGTATTGCCCTTCTCGCCCGCTATCTTGTACATTATCGCCGTGCTTGTGATTGCCACCATGGCACCTGCATACATTGCGACTGTCAGGTCAAGCCCGAAGTAAAGCGCTGTTTCGTAGCCGAAGAAGAACAGCACGGACATCTTGAAGAACGTGACCAGTATTGCGCGGAAGCCCGAGCGCAGCATGCGCGAGATGGAAAACTCTATGCCGACGGTAAACAGCAGCAGTATTGCGCCAAGCTCGGAGAAGGTGCTGATGAGGTCCTGGCTTTTCACAAGGGCAAGCACGTTGGGGCCGGCAATCATGCCGAAAACAAGCAGGCCCACTACATAGGGCACCTTGAGGCGCGCGGCAAGCACAATGCCCAGAAGCGCGAACACTACGAAGAATGAAAACTCGACAAGCTGGAGCGTGGTGTCTGCCATTCAAAACTACCTTAGGAGCGATGATAGCGAAGCAAGTTTTAATAGCCTGCCCAATGACAGGGAGGAAACCGCGCTCTTGCCGCTCCTGGAAAAAGCAAGCCAGTCCATGAGCTTTTTCCTAAGCGCCTTCCTTTTCGCATACTTCCCGCTGCCCGAAAGTATTGCGCGCGCAAGCTCGGATGGGAGCATTGCCGCGATCTTTTTCACATTCGCCTTCTCGTCCTTCTTGAAAGTGTCAAGCCTGTCAAGCGCAGCCTCAAGCTTCCTTTCAACTTCTGCATGCTCGCTCACAAGCTCGGCCTGCCTCTTCTCTGCCTCGCGCATCACTTCCTGCGATGCAGCGGCCTTGAGCCTCTCCTCCTCCGGGTGAAGAACAATTATTCTCGGCTCGCCGGGGCGTATTCCCTCCAGCCTCTCCAGCCGCTCGCGCTTGGCATCCTCCTCCTTCTTCTCATGCATGCCGAGCACCGCGTCCCCTGCCGCCGAGCAATAGAGCAGCTCGGGCGAGGCTGCGTTGTGCAATATGCCCATTGAAACCGCCTCAGATGCATTAAGCGGCATCACAATGCCGGATTGCTGCTGCATCTCCTCCTTTGTCTTTTCCTTCTCCGTAACAGTTTCCGTGACGCCCGACTGCGCCTGCGACTGCTTCATGTCCTCGTTGTAATATCCCCATGCAAAAGTGCTCCCCTGCTTGTTCTTCGTCTCGCCCGACGCCTGCTGCTGCACGCTCTCCACCACAATCTTGCTCCTCTCCGCCTCGTTTGCAGCGTTTTTCACCTCATCCAGCTTCATCGCGTTCTGCACGTATTTCGCGGCATTCTCATATCCCCAGACAAAAGACGATGCATAGATGGCATTCTGCGCGCCAGGCGTGAGGGTGTTCATGAATGCGCTTATGCCGCGCGCCTTGAAAGCCCTGTCAATCGACGTGAGCGCGCCTGCGAACTGCTCGTCGGGCATTGCCATTGCCGCCGCGAGGAAGTCCGCGCTCTTTCCCACCTTCATGCCGAAGCGCTTGTTCTCCTCGGTGTCGCTGCCGCCTTCCTTTTTTTCAGCCTGCGCCTGGAAAATGAACATAACACACCGCACAAAGAACGAAGATAAAGAATATATTCCCACTGCTGATGCGCATCTCAGGGATATTGATGCGGAGAGGAGGATTTGAACCCCCGCAGCCACTAGGGCACAGGGTCCTAAGCCCTGCGCATTTGACCGGACTCTGCCATCTCCGCGGAATGGTTGGGCTGGGCAACGATTAAAAATACAGCCTCCGAAGAAAGATAGGTGACCGTATGAGATATCACATTCTTGCAATATTCGCAGTTTCCAGGCTCCTGATTTTCGGATGCGCCTCCACGCCCCCTGGCCCGGTGGTCACCCCTGAGCCGGTGGCCAACAACACTCCCGCGCCTTCCAACAATTCTACCGCCGCACAGGCCCTTCCCTGCACCGCGGGGAACA
>CAITKI010000116.1 GCA_903892905.1 uncultured Microcaldota archaeon
AAGCGCAGGCACATCGGCTCGCAGGGCGCATGGCACCCTGGCTACGTCCACTACACTGTCCCGAAAGCCGGGCAGATGGGCTACCACAAGAGGACCGAAGTGAACAAGAGGATAATGAAGATGGGCGCGCCCGCGGAAATCAACCCCAACGGCGGCTTCACGCACTTCGGCGTCCTGAAGAACGAATATCTCCTGATAAAAGGCTCAGTCGCAGGGCCGCAGAAGAGGCTTATCCGCCTGCGCCGCGCGGTCCGCATAACGGATGCGCCAAAGGTGCCTGAAATAAAATACGTATCGCTTGAGTCCAAGCAGTAAGTGATTCTCATGAAAGCACAAATGTACTCCATTGACGGAAAAGCGACAAAGGAAGTCGAGCTGCCCTCGCAGTTCTCTGCCGATGTCCGCCCCGACCTGATTGCCCGCGCGGCAATCTCCGACCAGACCAAGCACTACCAGCCCAAGGGCAACGACCCCCGCGCAGGAATGGAAACATCTGCAAGGTACAAGGGCAGGAAGGAGGACTTCGGCTCTGGAAAGAACAAGGGAACAGCCATCAGGCCCCGCGAAATTCTCCCGAAAGGGCGCCTGGGCAAAGTAAAAAGGATTCCATCTTCAGTGAAGGGAAGGCGCGCGCACCCGCCGCACGTGAACAAGATAATCATCGAGAGGATGAACAAGAAGGAATACAGGGTCGCTCTCATTTCAGCAATCGCGGCGACCGCGCACAAGTCCTCTGTGGAGGCGCGCGGCCACAAGGTGAAAGTCGCACTCCCAATAATATTTGACAATTCATTCGAGGCTCTCTCAAAGACCTCTCAGGTGCAGAGCGCAATCTCGCCCCTTGTAGGCGACGACTTGGCGCGCTGCCTCAAGCCCAAGCTCCGCACAGGCGTGCGCAAGCGCAAGGGCGGGAAGATTTACCCCAAGTCAGTGATAATCGCAGTTTCAAAAGACTCGCCCGTGCTCCTTGCAGCAAGGAACATGGCAGGCGTGGACGTGGTGAAAGTTTCCGACCTGACGGTTGAGAAGCTCGCGCCCGGCGCCAAGGCAGGCAGGCTGGCGATTTACACGCAGGCAGCGCTTGCAGAGATAGCAAAACTCCAGTGATTTTTATGGCAGTCCTACAATACCCGGTGA
Source organism: uncultured Microcaldota archaeon (assembly GCA_903892905.1). Lineage (GTDB taxonomy): Archaea > Micrarchaeota > Micrarchaeia > Anstonellales > Anstonellaceae > UBA10161. Next base: position 1,138 of record CAITKI010000116.1, read on the forward strand.
CAAACGAGAAGGCGATAGGCCTTATCGAGCTCAAGAACACCCTCCTGTTCGTGGTTGCCCCTTCGGCGACAAAGCCTGAGATCAAGAAGGAAGTGGAAACGCTCTTCGATGTCAAGGTGGCGTCCGTGAACACGCTCATCACCCCGACAGGCCTCAAGCGCGCATTCGTGAAGCTCAAAGAGGGCTACAAGGCGGATGACGTTGCAGCGAAACTGAAGATTGTATAATTGGTTGATATTTGATTAGGTGCTAATATGGGAAAACTGCTAAGGCAACAGCGACGTGGAAAGGGCGGGGTTGGAGCCCGCGCACCGTCGCACCGCTACAAGCACGAGCTTGCGTTCCGCAAGTACGAGGGCATCGAGAGGACCGGTGCGCTTCGCGGCCAGATCATCCGCTTCATCGACGACCCGGCAAGAGGCGCGCTTCTCATGGAAGTCAAGTTCACCGACGGCTCCACCACGGCGTTCATTGCGCCCGAGGGCGCGCGCGTGGGCGGCGAGATACAGTCGGGCGCGACCGCGCAGGTCGGGCTTGGCCACTGCTTACCGCTTGGAAGCATCCCGGAAGGCGCTCACATCTACAACATCGAGCTTGACCCCGGCGACGGCGGCAAGCTTGTGCGCACGCCAGGCTCGTACGCAACGCTCGTGAGCCGCGAGAAGGACAAGGCATACATCAAGCTCCCAAGCAAGCACCAGCTCATACTTTTCTCCACCTGCCGCGCGCAGATGGGCGTGGTATGCGGAGGGGGCAGGCTGGAAAAGCCTCTCATGAAGGCAGGCACGAACTTCTACAAGAAGCACGCGCAGAACAGGAAGTGGCCGGTCAACAGAGGCGTTCACATGGCAGCTTACACTCACCCGTTCGGAGGCAAGCAGCACCACAAGGGTCGCGGCAGCATGACGAGCCGCAACGCTCCTCCAGGAAGGAAGGTCGGGCACATCGCAGCCCGCTCAGTGGGAAGGAAGAAAGCCCACGTAGAAGAGGCGAAGATCAACGCAGCGAACAAGAGATAACTGAGGTTATGCTATGCCAAGGATTGACAAGTACCGCGGAAAGATGGCAGACGAGCTCTCGAAGATGTCGGTCAGCGAGACGCTCCCCATGCTCACCTCCCGCGCACGCCGCGCGCTGTCAAGGGTGGCAAGCAGCAAGTCCATCAAGGTAAAGAAGTTCATGAAGAAAGTGGCAGGCATGAAGGACAAGGCCAAAGTCGTCCGCACCCAGGTGCGCGAGGCAGTCATCATCCCCGAGTGGCTCGGCAGGACGTTTGCCGTGCACAACGGAAAGGAATGGAAGAACGTCCACGTTTCAGTCGACAAGCTCGGCTACCGCCTCGGCGACTTCGCCCACACAACGGGAAGGGTGCTGCACAGCGGGCCTGGAGTGGGAGCGACAAGGGGATCAAAGTTCATCCCGCTCAAGTAAGTGATTTGCATGCTGTACGGATACAACAAGAAGCCAACTGGGCGCATTGCGCGCGCAAGGATATCCCGCGTCAACTGCTCGTTCAAGGACCTCTGCGAGGTCTGCAGGAACGTGCGGGGCAAGGACACGGACTTCGCCCTTGAGTTCCTCGGCAATGCAGCTGAGGGCAAGCAGGCGATTTACTTCGCGCGCCACAACAAGAAGAAAGGCCACCGCAGAGAGCTCGGCGGAAAGAAAGGCGGCTTCCCTGTGAAGTCCTGCCGCGCAGTGCTCGGCGTGGTCGAGAGCGCGGACGCAAACGCAATCAAGCTCGGGCTTGGCGCAACGAAGATTGTCCACATCGCCGCGAACAAGCACGCAACCTACCCGCGCATGTCGCCCAAGGGAAGGCGCATCCGCCATGACTACGAGGTCGCATTCATCGAAGTGGTGCTTGAGGAGAAGCAGCAGAAAATCGAGAAGAAGGATGCTGCACCCAAGAAAGTGGAAGCAAAGAAAACTGACGTTCCAAAAGCAGCAGTGAAAGCAGACATGAAGGCTGCCGTGAAGACTGAAGTGAAAGCCGCAGCTCCTCAGAAAATCGAGGAGAAAAAAGCAGCGGCCCCCCAGAAATCCGTTTAATGAGAGTGACTAAATGGCTGACAAAAACAAGGTTGAGGGAAAATTCATCGAGGACGCCATCACGCGCTACCGCGTGAGCAAGTTCCTCGAGACCGAGCTTGACCGCGCGGGCTTCTCCCGCGTGGACATCCAGCGCACGCCCATGGTCACCCGCATCGCAGTCGAAGTGACCAACCCCGGGCGCGTGATTGGCAAGCGCGGCAAGAGCATACAGGACCTCACCGACGCAATCACCCGCGAATTCAAGATTGAGAACCCGCAGATTTCCGTGGTGGAATCCGCGAACCAGAACCTCGAGCCGCGCCTCGTGGCAAAAAAGATTTGCCGTTTCATTGAAATGGGCAAGAAGATACGCGCAATTCTCCACGCGTCACTGCGCGACATCATGAGCGCAGGCGCTCTGGGCGCGGAAATCGTCGCATCTGGAAAAGTCGCCGCGAAGGGCGGCAGGAGCAAGCGCTTCCGCCTCATGGCAGGCTACATCCCCAAGGCGGGAGAGCCGGCGCGCCTCGTGGCAGTGAGCCACGTGACTGCGTACCCCAAGTCAGGCGCAATCGGCGTGCTTGTAAGGATAGTGCTTCCGGGAACCGAGTTCCCGGACAAGGTGTCAGGCTCCAAGCCAGAGCTTGCCAAAGTCATCATGGCGGCAGACGAAGTGTCAGCTGCAACGCCTCTCGAGGCTGTGCAGAAGAAGACGTTCGCGCCCCTGAAGAAGCGCAAGCCCATGCAGAGGCACAGAAGGTAATGCTTATGGCAATCATAAAGAGCAGCAAAATCCGGGAAATGACCGATTCCGAGCTGTCAGCCAAGCTCTTCGAGTTCCAGAAGGAGCTCAACTCCGAGCGCGGCATGCTGGCATCGGGCGGCAGGACATCCAACCCCGGAAAAATCAGCGAGCTTCGCCGCTGTGTTGCGCGCGTGCTCACCATCCAGCAGGAAAGGAAACTTGGAATTCGCGCCGTAAAGCCCGAGGCTGCAAAAGCAGGCACGAAGGCAACGGCAAAAACCGAACAGAAAAAATGAGGTGAAAATTGTTGGTCGAAATATGCCAAAAATGCGGGCTGATGAAGGAACTGTGCGCATGCGACATCCTTGAAAAGGAGGAAACGCAGCGCATACGCGTCTTTGCCACCAAGAAGAAATTCCGAAAGCTGATGACCGTTGTCGAGGGAATCGACAAGGGCAAGCTGGACGAAACCGGCCGCGAGCTGAAGCAGAAGCTTGCATGCGGCGGGACGGTGAAGGAGGGCGTGATAATCCTTCAGGGGGACCACAGGAGGAAGATGAAAAAGCTCCTGTCCGACGAAGGATATCCCCTTGAAAGCATAACTGTGATGGACGGAATCCAGTAGGTGCTCGCATGATGACTGCAGAAAACCTGAGGCTCCATGAGCTCATCGGGCTTCGCGCAAAAGTGGCAGAAAGCTCCTCGCTTCCCCACAAGGGAATCTCAGGGGTTGTGGTCGACGAAACAAAGAACACGCTTGTGATCCGCGCCGGGAAGGAAGAGAAGATCGTGCCGAAAAAGGGGCGCGTCTTCCTCTTCACGCTTCCCAGCAAGGAAAAAGTGCGGCTGGAAGGCGACAAAATCGCATTCCGCCCTTATGACCGTCCGAAGAAACTGAGGTAATGTTTATGGCTATCGAAACAGGAAGGAAAGGCGAGATTTCCACCCGCGGGCACATCCGCATCGGCACAGTGGTGTCCGACCGCTCAAAGAAAACAGTGGTGGTGGAGTCAGACACTCTCGACTACTTCCCCAAGTACCGCCGCTCTGCAAGGAGCAAATCGCGCCTGCACGCGCACAACCCTGAGAACATCGGGGCGAAGCTCGGCGACCTGGTCGAGGCAGCGGAATGCCGCAAGATTTCCAAGACAAAGGCGTGGATTGTAACGAAGATAATCACAAAGGCAAAGACGCACGTGCTTGCGGCAAGGGGAGGAAAGTCCCTCGATGTCGAGGCAGAGCGCCTCAAGAAGGCTGAAGTGAAGCGCGCGGAGCTCCCGCCGCCCACGCCTGCAAAAGAGGCAAAGGAAGAGTAGATGGCCGCAAGGCAAATGGATTGAAGTTGATATTATGAAGGGACTCGGCAGCAGCATAACAAAAGGGTTGCAGACAGGCTCGCGCCTGATATGCAATGACAACTCCGGCGCAAAGATAGTGCAGATAATCGGCGTGAAGGGCGCAAAGGCAAAGCGCGCCATGTACCCCAAGGTCGGCGTGGCCGACATCGTCACCGTGGCGGTGAAGAAAGGCTCCGCTGCGATGAAGAAGAAAGTGCTCACCGCAGTGGTGGTGCGCCAGGCGCAGACGCTTAGGCGCCCCAACGGCGTGCGCATAAGCTTCGAGGACAACGCATGCGTCATCATAGACGACGCAGGACTGCCTGTCGGCACCGAGATAAAGGGAGTGATTGCCCGCGAAGTGGCAACCCGCTTCCCCAAGGTGGCGGCAATCGCAGCAGCAGTGGTTTGAGTTGATATTTATGACAACAGCAAGCAACAACTCCGTGCAGGGAAGGAAGCAGCGCAAGTTCCGCTACACTGCTCCCAACCACATGCGCCGCAAAATGGTGTTCGTGCACCTCGGCAAGGAACTCCGCGCCAAGCTCGGCACCGCGCGCCGAAGCATCCAGCCCCGCAAGGGCGACAAGGTCAAGGTGCTGCGCGGGGACCACAAGGGCCACTCGGGAAAGATATTCGAAGTGGACCTCTCCACACTCAAGATATATGTCGAAGGCGCGCACACGCGCACTGCAAAGGGCGTGGAAAAGCTCGTTGCCCTCGACCCGTCCAACCTCGTGATTTTCGAGGGGGAATTCGTGAAAGACAGGCTGGCTGCGCTTAACCGCTCGCCAAAGGCGAAAGCAGGCGCCGCAGCGCAGAAGAAGCAGTAACATGAGTTGATACTATGTCCAAAAAAGGAGGCTCCAACCACTTTGTCCGCATGCGCGCAAGCAAGGACATCGGCGTGGTCGGCCGCAAGAAGATAAAATGGCTGCTGGCACCCGAGCCTGGCACGCACAAGAAGGCGGAGAGCATCTCCACCGGCGTGCTGCTGCGCGACGTGCTTGGCAGGGCATCTTCCATCCACGAGGTCAAAAGGATACTCCACACCGGCGGGCTGCTGGTGGACGGCAAGAAAGTCACCGAGACAAGATTCCCGATAGGCGTGATGGACATCATATCCGAGCCTGCGGAGAAGAAAGTATACCGCATGTCGCTTGACAGCGCGCGGCTCGTGCCCAAGGAAGTGAAGGGCGAGGCTGCAACGCGCAAGTACCTCAAGGTGACGGGCAAGAACACCAACAAGGGCGGAAAGATTGTGATCGCATTCCACGACGGCAGGAACCAGTTCGGCGACAAGCACATAAGCACGGGAGACACGTGCGTGTTTTCCATCCCGGACTTCAAGCTCGTCTCGCACATCAAGCTCGCGCCAGGCGTATTGTGCCTGGTCATGAAGGGAAAGCACATGGGCGAGGTGGCCAAGCTCGAGAAAATCATCGAGAGGCCAGGCTCGCACGACACCGAGGCGCACCTGACGGGCGCCGCAGGCGAATTCATCACGGTGAGGAAATACCTGTTCGCAGTGGACGGGAATTACTGATATCATATTCGATAGGTGAAATAGAATGGACACGGATAACAAGATGAAGGAAATCGTGGTCGACAAGGTCACGCTCAACATCGGCGTCGGCAAGGCAGGCCAGGAGCTGGAGAATGCCAAGACGCTGCTTCAGCGCCTTTCGGGCGCAAAGGCAGTGCCAACGCACGCCAAGTCCCGCAATCCTGTCTTCCGCATCAAGAAGGGCGACATCATCGGCACCAAGGCGACGCTGCGCGGCCCGTCCTCGCTTGAGTTCCTCAAGAAAGCGCTCAAGGTAAAGACATTCACGCTTCCCGCGCGCTCCTTTGACAAGGAGGGCAATTTCTCGTTCGGCGTGCCCGAGTACATCGAGTTCCCGGGCGCGAAGTACGACCCGCAGATAGGCATGATGGGCTTTGACGTATGCGTCACGCTGCGCCGCCGCGGCTTCCGCGTAGCGCGCCGCCGCCACGCAAAGGGCAAGCTCGGCGGGAACCACCGCCTCACCAAGGAGGACGGAATGGCATTCGCGCAGGAAGCGCTTTCGATAAAGGTAGAATAAATTCGTGATAAAGAGGTAATGAATTGGCAGAAAAAGAGAAGAACAAGAAGAAAGGAGTCCCCCTCGAGCACAAGTTCCAGGGCAAGGGCATGCGCAAGTGCCGCTTCTGCGGGACAGCGCGCGCACTCATACGCTCCTATGGCCTGCGAATCTGCAGGCGCTGCTTCCGTGAAGTCGGCGAAGAGGTCGGCTTCAGGAAATACTGAGGGATTATATGGCAAACGACCCACTCGC
>CAITKI010000117.1 GCA_903892905.1 uncultured Microcaldota archaeon
ACGCCTGCTTTTGCCGCGGTAAGCGCGGCAAAATTCCCGCCAGGCCCAGCGCCGATTATCACAAGGTCGAACATTTCCATGAAAACCAGCTTCAAATATATCCTAGGCAAATAAAAATCTATTCACGCGAGGCTTTCCACTTGGCGTCAAAAAGCAGCCTGAACGAGTCCGCAATCTTCTGGCTCTGGATGAGGTAGGCGGAGGGCAGGTCGGACAGGTCCAAAAGCAGCGTCTTGTCCTTGTACACCACGGTGGCGGTGGGCAGGAAATCATCCACGAAGCGCACGCGCGTGTGCGGCAGGTCATAGATGCCTTTCATTGCCTCGCGCGTGCCATTGACCGAAAGCCCCTTCACCTTTATTCCCTTCACCGAGCGCCTGCGGTGCCAGTTGCGGAAGAAAAGCTGCACCCGCCTGCGCGAGATGTCCTCTTTTGACACCTGGAAAAAGCAGTATTCCTCGCCCGGCTTCATGGTGAGGTAGATGTCGTTGAATGCAATCCTCAGGCCTTTGAAGCCCTCGAACACGCGCGCGCTTTTCTGCTCCTGCCTCCCTGACGCCTCCATCCGCTTCAAAAGCGGCATCATCTCGCCAAGCTTCCTCTTCTTCTCCTCCATGAAAAACTGCAGCGACTCAGGCGGCTCCGCAGAAAAGTGCTTCACCTTGCCGATATGGACATAGCTTGCCAGCCCTTTTTGCACAAGGGAAGGAAGCGCGTTATAGACCGTGCTGCTTTGCAGGCCTGTCGCCTTTATGATTTCGCCCGACTTCGCGCGCCCAATCTGAAGAAGCGCAAGGTAGACGCGCGCCTCTGCCTCTGTCAAGCCATACTCTGAGAGCCGTTTCGGGTCCATGAGGTGATTTTGCGCGCTTAATTAAAAAGACTTTCCATTTTTGGAGAGTGAATGAATATGTAGCCTCCGGCGCATATTTATTCCGGGGGCGATAACATGATGATGAAAGGCGCAACCGGCGACGAGGCGTACAAGTATGCCGACAAGCACTTCCGCGAGGCGTGCAGGGTAATACTCGGCGGCGAAGCAGGCTCGCTTTCCGAGCTTGAGGGATGGCTGCTAACGCTCAAGCAGCCAATGGGAAGCGCGAAATCATCCGCATCAGGCGCGCCCCTTACGCTGGTCTCGCCCGACTACCCGCAAAGCGCGCGCTATCTTTCCATGGACGAGGCATTCGCTGCAAAGCCCGCCGCCCTTAACATCAACGACATGAAGGACATCGACTCGCTCACAGCGGCAGCGCGCGAGCGCTTCGCCTACTCCGGCAACCTGGTTTTTGGCAACTCGCAGTTCGTGGAAGCAAGCAGCGACATAAGCGACAGCTTCTACGTCTACAAGTCCGCGCGCGTCTCAGGCAGCAAGGCAGTTGCCTGCTCCACTATCATCAAGGACTCCAACTACCTTTTCGGCTGCAACGTGGCAAGCAAGGACGAGTACTGCATGCGCAGCCACCAGTTCACCAACAACTCGCGCTGCTTCGAGGTCAACATCTGCACCTCCTCATCCGACTGCTACTACGCCTACGATTGCCTGGGCTGCAAGGACACCATGTTCTCCTTCGGGCAGAGGAACAGCATGCACATGATTGGCAACCTCGCTCTTCCAAAAGACAAATACCTCTCCCTCAAGGCTGCGCTTCTTGAGCAGATGCGCAGCGAGCTAACGGCTAAGAAAAAACTTCCCTCCTTCCAGGACATCTTCACAGAGGCAGCCCGTACCCCTCCTGTACTTTCGCCCGAGGCAAAATCCTGCGCGAAAAAATTCGAGAGGAAGATAAACCGCGCCTCCATCCAGAAGGCATGGGACTCTACCTGCAGGCTGGTGCTGGGGCAGGAAATGGGCGACATCACGCGCTTCAAGGAATGGCTGCTTCGCCACAACATCCGCGTAAGGAAAGTGAAATCCGCTCTTGCTAGCGGCGAAATCCCAGCAGCCTCATACGAAAACCTCAAGGCCCTGCCTGACACGCGCTACGTGAACATTGACGAGCGCCTGCCTCTCATGCGCAGCATGAAGCTCACTGAAAAAGAGGTGGAAAGCATCACGCTTGCAGGCGCTGGCCAGTCTCTCTCGCGCATTGCCTATATCACGCCGCAGTTCTACGAGGGCACCAACCTGAATGCATATGCCTGCCCCATTGTGCTCTGGTCATCGGACTGCGAGGAGGTGCACGGCTGCGTGTTCATGAAAAAGTCTGCCTACTCCACCTGGGCGCGCGACTCCGAATACCTGTTTGGTTCCGCATTCGTGTTCGACTCCAGCTTCAACATCAAGTGCTACAACTCGTTCAAGCTGAAGAACTGCTTCGAGGTGGACAGCGCGCGCTCCAGCACCGGCTGCTACTACTGCCACAACATGGAGAACTGCCACGACGCGCTCTTCTGCTCAAACGCGAAAAACCTTCGCTACGCGGTGTGCAACAAGGAGGTAGGAAAAGAGGAATTCGCGCGCGTGAAAGCGCTCTTGCTTGCGAAAGTGGTGAAAGAGCTTCAAGAAAAGGGAAGCTGTGCAGAAGACGTTTACTCAATCGGAAAGAAATAGGTGGGAGGGTTGCCCCGGGCAGCATAGAGGCGACCTTTTGCTACCCGGGGCGTCAGCATGAATTTGTGCGCTAGTCCTCGTGCGCGTTCCACATCCTGCGTTTCTGCTGCATGAGGTCTTTTGCCACGGACAGCAGCTGCGTGGAAATCCTGAGCGCCTCGTCAGGCGACAGCTTTATCGCCTGCTGGCTCACAGTGTTCATTATCCGAAGCGTGACAATGCCATCGCGCGGAAAGCCGTTCTGCTCTGTCGCAGGCTCGCTTTCAAGGCGGAGCGCGTTCCTGTGGCTCTCCCCCTTGTCGTCCTTCCACCAATGGATAATCTCCTCTTCTATCGTCGCCATGTTACAAAGCTGCCGATTTGCAATATAAAAACCTTCACAGGGTAGGATTCCAGTGGTTCCGGTGGAACCACTGTCTGTCAGATTGCGGTCTGACATCCACTCATTCCAGTGGTGCTGCGGCACCACTAGCTGGCAAACTGCCGTTTGCCATCCAGTGGATTTTAGCGTGGTCTCCGTCGGGCAAATCAGGATTAAAAACCCTTTGCCACAGAAAACAGACGGGTGGTATTGTGGATGTGAATAACGCTAAGCCTGCGGTTGAAAACAAACCCTTAAGGATATGGAAGACTTGGGAAACAATCGTGGCGACTGGAGTCGTAGTGCTTATGTCAGCATTTATGACTTCTTTGGTGGTTTCACGCCCCAACGCGCCAAAAGGCGCTGACGGCCGACCCCCGCCTATCTTCATGGAGATATTTTTCCCTTCAACGGTGAAAGATGGGCACGATGCATATGAACAATCCCTGGTGAGGAAGAAAAACGAGGCTTACCGCACCATGGTGAAAAATGCGCAAGACATGCTGCAGGCAAAGCAAGACAGCACCACTAGGGCCAACAACGCGCAGAAAAAGAACAAGAAAAACAAGAAACACACGTCGCTCCTCAACAAAAATGGCAAGGAGATGACTTCCATCGCATTCAATGCAATGGGGAAGAACCTGCCTCCGAAAACCTTTGTAGTGCCAATGGTGGTTCGGAAAGTAGCCTAGTTTTTTTCTTTTCCGCGCAAGCCGTGCGCTTGCGCCCTTTATTCTTTTCTTCCCAGCGCACGCGAGAGCGCGAACGTGTACTTTTCAACAAGGGCAAGCACGGCTGCAAGCATCCCTGCGATTACCAGCCAGCCTGCTGCAGATTCCGCCTTTTTGTAAGGCGCGGCTTTCTCGTCGCCAAGGGCGCGCGAAATATCATCGGCAATGCTTTCCTGGCTAGCCTTTGAGACCACGTACATTGCCTCTTCCCTGCCATTGCCTGCAAGGGGCTTTTGCATGGAATCTGGCAAGTAAAGCGCGGCTGCTTTCAAGTAAGAGTAAAAGAAGCCTGCGGCCAGCCTTTCATTTTCCCTGCTGTTGATGCGGCTGATGCCGAGCGTAGTTGCATAGTTGTGCCCTGCCTCATGCACCATTACGCCTGCAAAAGCCAGCCAATCGTTTCGCGCCCAAACAGACGGGTTGGTCACCACGTCCGGATAGCGCGCCCACACTGTGCTGTCTGGCTTGTGGCGCTCGTCAAAGACAAGGTTCCTGACATTGCCCCGCACAAATGCCGCCCAGGAAGCGTATGGCACAGTCTGCCTTCTCCCGCCCGGCTCATCGCACTGCTCCTCGCAGGGGATGCCAAGCGCGCTGCCAAGCGCGCGCTGCACCATCAGCACCAGCGGCTCCGCGTTTTGCTTCGCAGAGGATATTTCATAGCTGAAAGCAGTGTCGCCATTTTTCCTGATGTATATCACTTGCATGGAGTCATTATACGCCAACGCCAGCTTTTCGCGGGAAAGCCGATAGTGCGCGGGCAGCGCCTGGCTAATCAAGGCCTTCTCAAGCGCAATTGCCTTTTCCTTTGCCTTTCCCGAAAGCGGCAGGGCATCTGTCTTTGGCATCATGCGCGAAATCTCGTCCCTGCCCGCTTTCCTCGCGCGGGCCTGAAGCTCCACAGTAGCATTGGACAGCACAAACCCTGTGACGGCGAGGGCTATCCCTGCTGCTGCAAGCGTGCCCACAAAGCTGCGATGCCTCATGGCAGCGTTTATCCTAACATGTGTTTAAAAATGTGTTTACGTCTAATTATCCCATGGCGCCTGCGCACGCGCAAAAGCCAAGCCAAAACGCCCTTTTTTTCGGCCTGCTGCAGCACAGCCGCGGCATATTGCTTGCGCAAGACATCGATGCCGGCAAGGTGAAGATGGGCGATGTCAGCGCAGTTCTCACGAGCCGCGACTTCCAAAACTATTTCCATAGCCTGGGGGCACCCAAAAGGGTAGTAGTCTACGCCAACCTGATGGACCTTGTCACTGCCGGGCGGGCATTCTACTTCCCGCGCGACGCCGCTTACGAGGAGCTCATCTGCCAGCCGGCAAGGCTCATCATGCACATGTCTGGCGGGAAAAAGCCAGGGCGTGGGAAAGCCCAGGAGGAGTTTTTCAAATACGGGATTGGCTTTCCGGAAAAATAGCGCAGGGATGGAAAAGAAAGCAGAAAATAAAACAAAAAATAAAAATGAAAAAAGGGAAGGCTTACTCTTCATCCTCGTCTTCCCAGTCCTCGTCGAAATCGTCATCTTCGTCTGGTTCGTCGTCTTCTTCCTCGTCAATCTTGTAGATCGGGAACCTGTATAGGCCTGGCATGTCGCCACCTCTAACGCTGTATAAAAAGGGAAAAGTATATAAGCAATTGGGGGATGAAACGGCTTTACGTCGATGACATTAAGATTTTAACATTTGGCTGCGCATTTCGCTTACGGGGGTGTGGTAATGGGAATGGTGGATAGCCTTACAGGCGTGGAGGGCACTCTTCTTCAGCTCGGCCCGATAATCTCCGTAATACTTATTGTGCTTGGCGGCTTGGCATACGGGCTTGCGCAGACCCAGCCGTCCGACCAGCGCGGGAAATACATCACCACGGCATACGCTCTTATTGCGGGCGGCATTGTGGTGGCTGCGATAACCGGCGCTGCAACGCTGATTGCAAGCAACTCTGCCAATTTGCTAAAGTAAGGAAAAGAAAACAAAAGAAAAAGAACTTCTTTCTAAGGCACACGTCTGCTCAGTCCAAAATCGTGTACTTGCTCATGTGTATCTGCGTCTGAAGCACAATCAGGAACGGCATGAGCAGGAGCGAATTCAACA
>CAITKI010000118.1 GCA_903892905.1 uncultured Microcaldota archaeon
ATAATGAACGCGCAGGGCAAGGTGGAGGAAGCGCAGAAGGAGTTTGTTGCGCTTCTAGAGTGAACGGTGTTCTTTGTGTATTTTGACCTTGCAAACTATTGGATATTCATTGCGCTGCTTGCCGCAGTCTATGTTGCGCTCACCACCACGGTGCAGGCGAACGTTGGCGGCAAGAACCGCATGAAAACCCTGCAGGAAGACATGAAAACAGTGCAGCTCCAGCTCATAGAGGCGAGCAAGAGCAAGGACCCTGCTGCAAGCGACGCGATAATGAAGAAGTACTGGGACCTTACTGGCGAGCTCATGAAGATGCAGTTCCAGATGCTTGCTGTGCTGCTCGTGATACTTTTTGTCTTCATGGCGATTTTCCCGCACTTTGAGCCCGGCGGGGAAGATGACCTCCGCGCGCAGTTGTTTGACGACGGGCTTGCCGCGCACTGCGATGCTCTTGCAGGAGATGGCGTGTTCTCCAACTGCTTTGCAATACCTGCAAATGCAAGCACCGGCGCATGGGTGGCGGATGTCTATCTTTATTCCGCCACGAATGAGTCGCTTGCCAAAAACGGCACGGCGCTTTATGTCGAGGGCGGGAAGTCCGAGGACATATGGGTGCAGGCATCATCCCAGTCTGGCTTCCTGGACGGGCTGTTGGGGAAAGTTGCGTATCACATCAATGCCACATCTGACAAGCAGAATGTAACGAAGGGGCAGACAGTTGCTCTGCATGCAACCGTGTCGCCAGCGCCTGCGAATGGCACGCGCCTTGAGGGCGCGCTTGACATGGGCACGTTTTATTACGTGGATTTGCCCTTCACAATACCTTTAATAAACATCCGCCGTATAATCGGCTCCTACGGGGTTTTCCTCTTTGCTGCGTTTGTGATTAGCATCCTATACAGCATAGGAAAAGCCGTATATTCGGCAGTCATGAAAAAATCGAAATGATTTTTTCAGATGTCGCGATGAAAATCGCGACAAAGAACAAGAAAAAATAGAGGTGCATTTATGCCGCTTCCAAAAAACAGGTCAAATTCCGTGAGAAAGATACACGTGCGCGCGCCCAAGAGAGGGCATGTGATACACTACAAGAGGCGCATCAAGGGCAACACCCATTCTGATGCCATCACTGGCGAGAGGCTGCAGGGCGTGCACTCCAAGCAGGGAAAGGCGGCAAGCGTGAAGGTCTCGAACCGCAAGTTCGGCGGGAACCTTTCGTCTGCCACTTCATCGCGCGTGATAAAGTTCGCAACCCGTGTCAAGGAAGGCACCATGAAGCTGGATGACGTTGATGTTAGGCTGCTTTCGCACGTGAAAGGTCTGCTCCAGAAAAAATAAACGGAGGCTGGCAAATGATAATCTGCATCTCGGGATTGTCAGGAAGCGGGAAGAACTCGGTGGGCGTGGAGGTTGCAAAGCTCCTCTCGTTGCGCGTGGTTGACCCGACGTTCAAAACGATTGCCGCGAAGCAGAAAATGTCGCTCATGGAGTTCCATAAGAAAGCAGAGAAGGAGCATTCCATTGACAAGCAATTCGACGCGCATCTGATTGCGGATGCGAAGAGGGGGAATTGCGTGGTGACCACGTGGCTGGGCCCGTGGATGATTAAAGATGCGGACATCCGCGTGTGGCTTTATGCCCCTTCTGCGGTGCGCGCAAAGCGCGTGGCAGGAAGAGATGGCATGACGCCGGAGCAGGCGCTCGCGCACATAACCGACAGGGATGAAAGCAACCACCACAGGTACAATGAAGTGTACAAGATAAACATTTACGATCATTCGGGCTTTGAGCTCGTGATAAACACCGAGAAGTTCGTGCCAGCGCAAACTGCGCAGATAATCGCTGCGGCTGCGCGCGCCATTGGTGGAAAGACGGCAAAGCCTGCCGTGAAAGCAAAGAAGGCAACGAAGAAGGTCGCAAAAAAAGCGAAAAAGAAAATGAAGGGAAAGAAAAGATAACGTTTGAACGGTGATTTGAATGGCAGCTATTGAAGTTGGAAGGATTTGCGTGAAGACCAAGGGCCGCGACTCTGGCGAAAAGGTCGTCATCACAAAGGTGCTTGACGACAGCTTTGTCATGATACGCTCGCCCGCGCGCAAGAAAGGCGACAGGAAGTGCGCGGTGCTTCACCTCGAGCCGACTGAGACGAAGGTCTCAGTCTAAGAATTTGTTTTTCCTTTTATTTTTCAGGGTTCTTTTTCTGCAAGCTCTTGAGTTTTAGAAATAGGCTTTTGCCAATTCGGCAATCGCAGCAATTCTTGTGTTTATCATCTGCATTATCTTTGCGGTGTTCGGGGAACCGCCAGTGCCTTTTTTGAGGTCGTTTGGCCATTGCCCAGCTAAAGGCGAATCAACGTGGCGCGAAGTCGGCGGCATAATTGAAACGAATAGAGGGATGGATAGCTCCTTGGCAGATGTGGAGCGGGGAGCGCCATAGCCAGGCAGATAATCAGGCGGCTTCCCATTGTATAAGAAACAATTGTTAAATTTGAAAAACAAGTCATTGTACAGATCAAGCGTCCGGTATCCGACAGAGGCGTTGCTGCCGCCACTGTTCTGCCCCATGAAGTAGACGTAATTGTCATAGCTGTAATTGACCTTGACCCCTTGCCCTTGAAGTTTTTCAATTCCGTTGGCAACACCCACCCGTGTTTCGCCAATGTCCCGATAATCATCAATAACGATGATATTGCCGTAATCCTTCCCTGAAAGCAGATTGTTCTGCTGGAATTTGTCGTTCTCTTCGCCCTCCTTGAAGTCAATTTTCCAATTATTAGTGTCATAGTGCCCGACATGGACATTCAGGAAAAGGATGTTTATTTTCGGCAAGCCTTGTTTTTCCCGGGCGGCATCAAAAACGGATTTTACCAGCTTGGCGTAAGGGCGCCCTCCGCGATCTATCCCCACGATGGTGTCAAAATTTTCCGGAGGGTACTCCCGTGCAATCTGGACTGCACGTTCTACCAATGGCATATTCGCAAATTTTATGTAAGCAGGTGCCTTCCACTTTTCGCCAGGCTTGCTGTAATCGAACAAATCACGCCAGTCCGGGCGCAGCCCGTCGTATAGTTCATGCAACTTTGCAACCGATGTCTTGAGCTTGGAAAACGGCAATTCGCCCCTGTTGAAATCGGCAAGATTCTGCCTAAGCACCTGCTTTGCAGAGGTGACTTTGCAATTGCCAGCTATTTGTGTATTGCGCATATTATCACACTAGTATGTGTGTCGTTTGGATTTTTTTTCAGAGTTCATCTTCTTTTCAAAGGCTTGTGCAATGGGAACGTATATGTCATAATACGTATTAGCCGCCAGATTTTGAAAGTCCATGCCGAGCCGCTGACCCAGCCTTTTCACATACACTTGTAATTTTCCATTTTGGAGAAGGAATCTGGATGACATCAACACTTGGTCAATAAGGCCCAAATTTTGGCTGATAGATTTCGCTTCATCCGCATCTTTCGTTCTCAAATCATAATTTTCAGCATCAGTAAATGTCCCGTCAATAAACCTGTTTTCTGGGACGTTGGGGGAAAAAATCGGTTCTTTCCCGGCTTCAAACATGGCAAATTGCACGGAAATGATTTTCGCATCCATATCAGCCAGCTTGTCCGGGCTTATTGTGTGGGGAGAGATAATCTCGAGAGACTCCGCCCTGCTGATCCGGAATGCATCATGGCAAGCGCGGACGTTTGTTGAAAACGCCCTCACCATTTGGCTCAATTCAAGTTCAGATGCTTTCTTTCCGTGGATGTTGGTTTCGTGGCTTGCATTCTCGACAGAAACAATATTGGCTACCAGTTCTTTTGGATAATGCAGAAGAGTAACGTGGGGAGAAGAAGGCATCTTGAGTGACCTCAAAACTTCGTCGTTGTAGAATTCCTCTATCGCGTCGTGTTTTTCCATTGTGCCCCAAGTCCTTCCATCAAACGAATAGCCCCATGTGTGGCTTAACTCCCCAAGACTTTTGCCAAGATAATATCTTGTGGGATGAATGACCATCTCCCGGTCTGCCCGGGCACCGCAATTCTTGAAATTCAGGAGATAGTAGGGCTTTCCTTCAATTACTATAGGCTCTTTCAAGAGTATATCTATGGTTCGCCCATAGCGATAGCCTTCAACGTCGATTATCTTGTGTTTCAGGCCACCAGCATAACGCGGGTGGACTATGATGCTTTCATGAAGCGCATTGCCAGTTATTGGAATTTTTGCCACTTGAATGGGCTTCTTTTCCAGGAAAAGCAAGTTGCCGCCAATCACTTTGGCAACGACCTGCCTATCCTTATAGCTCGACTGGATACTCACCATGACATTAATTATAACCATATCAATTTTTAAGCGCTGTGAGACCACGAAATCGAAACCTATTTAAGCGCGGAGAAGAAGAACTGTGCCGCTGCCTAATCCACGGTGCTTTTCATGGTGTCTGATGAACTTACCGAACGCCTTCGCTGCTCATTCGTAATCATAGACAAGCCGCGCGGCCCCAGCTCCCACGAGGTGGCGGCTTGGGCGCGAAAGATACTTGGCGTGCCAAAGAGCGGGCACTCTGGAACGCTGGACCCCAATGTGTCAGGCGTGCTTCTTGTGGGGCTTGGCAAGGCGACGAAACTCCTTCCTTTTCTTGCGACGAAGGACAAGAAATACGTGTGCGTGATGGGCACGAAACTGCCGCAGACAGACGAGCAGTATCGCGCGATGTTCGCAAAGTTCACTGGCACCATCACCCAAACACCGCCGAAGGAGAGCGCGGTTGCCAAAAAGCCGCGCAAGCGCAAGGTTTATTATATTAAGCCTATCCAAATGAGACCCACTCAAGCCCTATTTGAGGTGCACTGCGAGGCTGGAACGTACATTCGTGTGCTGGTTTCAGACTTCGGCAGTATTTGCGGAGGAGCTGAAATGCTCGAGCTTCGGAGGATTGCCGTTGGCAATGTCTACGAATCCTCGGCGCACAAGCTTCAGGAAATATCCGACGCAATTTGGGCTGCACGGCGAGGGGAAGAATCCGCCCTGATGCGGTATCTCATTCCCCCGCAGGAGGCGTTGAGCCTCCGGAAAGTCGTGCTGCATGATTCCGCCGTCGAGGCGGTTTGTGCAGGCGCACCGCTATACGCCCCCGGGCTCTCGTCATTCGACGGGAAAATACTGCGGGGAGATTTCGTCTCGCTCCTGACGGAGAAGGGCGAATTCATCGGCGTAGGCGTCGCGCGGCTAACTTCGAAGGAAATGGGCGCACACAAGCAAGGCGTGGTTTGCACGCCTGAAACAATAGTCATGGAACGGGGAAAGTACCAGAAAAGCTGGTAACTCCGGAAAGGATAGTTTAGCGGTAATTGGGGCAAAACTGACGGGCGCCGGGGTCGCCAACTTCACGAGAAGTTGGGGAACTTCGGCATCCCGAAGGGATGCCGGGGTCGCATAACCTGGTAGTGCGCACGCCTGGAACGGAAAATGATATCCTCGAAAGCGTGTGGTCGCAAGGCCGTATGGGTTCTGGCATGTGCTGGAATTCTTGAAAAAGCAGTGCCGCCCAAAAATCCCATTCCCGGCGTGCCCCTTTACAGAAATGAGAGGAAGTTGCGTTTGAACAGGAAAATAGGTGTCACACTCCCACGCCTAACGGCTTGGGAGCAGGTGAGACAAAAAAATCATGATCGAAAAAAAAGCTGCCGTTACCCCTGCCTGAAGGCAGGGGCTTCGGGCGTGAGAGTGTGAATGATTATGGCTGAAAAAAACGAGAAGGACGGCGAAAAGAAAACCTCGCACAACTTTAACAGGAGTGCTGCGGCCCCTGAGGAAAAGCCAGTGTACAAAAGGCCGCAAGCGCCCCAGAAGGCGATAATTTCCGCATCAGGCAAGGAAGTGCGCGGAATCGTGCGCCTGGCAGGCTGTGACCTGAAAGGCTCGCTTCCGCTTCGCCGCGCAATCACATCGGTCAAGGGAATCGGCATCAACCTCGGCAAAGTGGTTTCCGAGATAGCGTGCCAGCAGCTTGGCATGACCGACATGACAATGATTGGAGAGCTGTCCGAGCAGGAAGTGGACAAGCTCGAGCACATCATGAGGAACCCGACTGAGTTCGGCGTTCCGGTCCGCATGCTCAACAGGCAGAAAGACCTGTTCACAGGCAACAATTTGCACTACATAAGTTCTGACCTTGTATATATTGTAAGGCAGGACGTTGACCACGAGAAGGACGCATACACGTGGAGGGGCTACAGGCACACCTACGGGCAGAAGGTGCGCGGCCAAAGGACACGCTCAACCGGAAGGACTGGAATGACTGTGGGAGTGCTGAGGAAAGCAGTGCTTGCCAAGGCTGGCGAGGCTGCAACGGCGGCAACAGGAGCAGCCGCACAGGCAGCCGGCGCGAAAGCACCGGCAGGAGCGGCGCCAGGCGCAAAGGCGCCATCAGGCCCGGCACCCAAAGCACCCGCAGGCGCAGCTGCGCCAAAGGCAGCAGCACCAGCCAAGAAGGAGGAAAAGAAGTAAGCGGTGATTTTTATGGGAGATCCAAGGAAACTTCGGAACAAGTACGAGTCCCCAAGGAAAGTTTGGGATGCGGAAAGGATCAAGAGGGACAAGGGCCTTACCGCAACCTATGGCTTGAAGAACACCAGGGAGATTTGGGTTGCGCTCCGCGAGCTTAAGAAAGCCAGGAGCGGGGCCATGAAATACCTTTCATTGGGCGAGAAAGCCGCAGAGAAGGGAAAGCCCCTGATGGAGAGGCTTATCCGCTTGGGCATTGTGCCGCCTGAGGCAAAGCTTGACGACGTGCTCGCGCTGTCCGTGGAGAACTTCCTGGACAGGCGCCTGCAGACGCGTGTCATGAAGAAAGGCCTTGCCAGGACGCCTGGACAGGCGCGCCAGCTTGTGACGCACGGCTTCATCGCCGTGGGCGGCAAGTGCGTGACCATCCCCTCCTATGTTGTGGGGGTAAGGGAAGACTCCATGGTCGCTTACTACAAGCCAATCGACATTTCGGTTCACGAAGAGGACAAGGAGGCAAAGGCAGCAAGGGCGCAAAAGAAAGTGGAAGCGCCAGCCGAAGCTTCGGAAGGCAAGCCTGAAGCGCCTGCCGAGGCAGCCTAAGTTTGGTGATTTTTATGGTTTCAAACGAAGTCGAGAAAAAAGAGGAAGTGAAGGTTGCCGAGGAAGCGCCAAAGCATGTGCACGAAAAGAAAGAGCACAAGCATGTGGAAGCTGAGGTAAAGGCAACTGAGACTAAGCCGGATGATGCCAAGCCTCCGGAAGGAGGGGCGGCAACGCCGGTGGCAGCCGCACCAGCGGCGCCTGCGACAGCAGTTGCGCCCGCAACAGGAGCGCGCCCCATGATGGCAAGGCGCGACTACAAGTGGGCGATTTGCCACGTGTTCTCCTCGAAGAACGACACAATTCTTACAGTCACCGACCTGTCAGGCGCGGAAACGCTTGCCAAGGCATCGGGTGGCATGATTGTGAAGGCTGACCGCGAAGAGGGAAAGCCATACGCTGCAATGCAGGCAGCTGCCAAGGTTGCAAACGAAGTGAAGAACCGCGGCATCACGGGCCTGCACATAAGGATTCGCGCACCCGGAGGCCATGGCGCAAAGACGCCAGGCGCTGGAGCGCAGTCCGTGGTCCGCTCGCTTGCGAGGATGGGACTCAGGATTGGGAAGATTGAGGATGTCACCCCCACTCCGACCGACACCACGAAAAGGCCGGGCGGAAGGAGAGGCCGCCGCGTGTAACGAAGAGGTGTGCACATGAACATTGAGATGGCTATGGAAAAAGGCAACAAGATGGAGTTTCTCCTCAAAGGGGGCTCCACGTCGTTCGCCAATCTCCTGCGCAGGTTCGGGATGGGGCAGGTGCCCGTATTCGCAATAGACTCCGTCACATTCTACGAGAACAGCTCGGCGATGTTTGACGAGTACATTGCTCACAGGATAGGGCAGGTGCCACTTGTGTCCGACTCGGCAGGCAAGGCAAAGGACGAGATATTGCTCACGCTTGAGGCGTCTGGGCCCTCCACGGTCTACACCAAGGAGCTCAAAAGCTCGGACTCGAAGATCAAGTCCGCGCTTGACAACATTCCGCTTCTGAAGCTGCTCGAGGGGCAGAACCTTCGCCTTGAGGCAAAGGCCCGCCGCGGCATCGGAAGGACGCATGCCAAGTGGCAGGCAGGCCTGATAGGGTACGAGGCGCTGGACGGCAAGGACTTCAGGTTCAAGGCAGAGACGTTCATGCAGCTTGAGCCCCGCGAGTTCCTCACAGCCGCCGCGGACCAGATAATCGAGAGGTGCGAGGAGCTTGACAGCAAGCTCTCGGACGTGAAGAAAAAGGAGGATTGATGTTAAAGCGTGGGGGTGGCAGAGCTAGGTCAAATGCGCTAGCTTGAGGGGCTAGTGCCTTAGGGCTTCGAGGGTTCAAATCCCTTCCCCCACATACTGCTAACAAATCGCAAATAAGTGGTGTTTTTATGAGAAAGGAAAAATTTTCGCCGAAGAATTTGAAGATATCCGCAGGCATCCCTGCCGAAGCGAGGAAGACCTTGTTTTGGAAGCGCGTGCTTGAGCTCCTGTCCGCGTCATCGCGCACAAAGTGCGGGGTGAACATAAGCAGGATATCGTCAAACGTGAAGGACGGCGCAGTGGTGGTCGTGGTGGACAAGGTGCTGGGAACCGGCATCTGCTCGCCGAAACTTACCGTGGGCGCGATGGCATTTTCCGCAAGCGCGAAAAAGGCAATCGAGGCAGCAGGGGGCAAGGCAATGACTTTGATGGACATTGCAAAGAAGCACCCCACAGGCACGAACGTCGTAATAATCAAGTGATTGACAGGTGAAAACATGGTGACAATTGATGCATCAGGCGCTGTCGTAGGCAGGCTTTCCGCACGCGTGGCAAAGCTGCTGCTTGCGAACCAGCACGTGGAAATAATCAACGCCGACAAGGCAGTGATGGCAGGCTCGCTCTCCGCGGCAAAGGAGAATTACCTTTCGCGCAGGAGCCAGAAGAACAAGCGCCACCCTGAGGACTCGCCGGTGTGGCCCCGCGTCCCGAATTTGCTTCTCCGCAGGATTATCCGCGGCATGCTTCCCCACAAGAGCAAGAGGGGGAGGGACGCTTACCACAGGCTCAAAATCGTGGTGGGCGCGCCAGAGGGAGTGAAGGCGCAGAAGATCCCAGAGGCATCCGACGAGAAGAAGCGCGTCACATTCACGCTTGAAGAGCTGTGCGGCGAACTTGGCAAGCACGCAAGGAAAGAATAGGTGATATCATGGTTGCAGCAAAGAAAAAGCCTGTGAAGGCGAAGAAGAAGGACGTGATTTCCGTTTTCCGAGGCAAGCGCAAGGAAAGCGTGGCGCGCGCCTCCATCACAAAGGGCAAGGGCATCATCCGCATAAACAGCGTGAGGCTCGACGCCATTGACAACGTGTACGTGCGCCGCATGGTGGAGGAGCCGCTCGGCCTCGCCCCTGAAATTGCGACGCAGGTCGACATCTCGGTGAACGTGTACGGCGGCGGCCAGATGGGCCAGGCGCAGGCATGCAGGACGGCAATCGCACGCGCGCTTGTCGGCTTTTCAGGCGATGATGCGCTCAAGGGCAGGATAATCGACCACGACAGGTTCATGATTGCAGAGGACTTCAGGCGCGTGGAGCCCAAGAAATACAAGGGGCCAAAGGCGCGCGCAAGGTTCCAGAAATCATACAGGTGAGGTGGACATATGTACTTTCCAATCCGATGTTTTACCTGCGGCGCAGTGATTGCCGACAAGTACGAGGAGTACGCCAAGCGCGTCAAGGAGGGCAAAAACCCTGCCAAGGTGCTTGAGGAAATGGACATCGAGCGGTATTGCTGCCGCAGGATGTTCCTTTCCCACGTCGAGGTAATGGACAAGATTGTGAAGTACCGCAAGTCCTAAGCTCGGATGGGGCCAATTGGCTCCATTGGAAAGCTGGGCACATGCATCCGGATGGGGCCATTCCATGTCCCCATAGGGAACATCTGCATGGCAAATGTCCAGCGTCATACAATGTCATGTGGATGGGGCCATGGGGTAACCTGGCTAGCCTTCTAGCTTGGGGTGCTAGAGATTCGAGAGCGCCCTGGACAAAAGGTTCGGGGTTCCGAAAATTCAAATCTCGATGGCCCCATATTTATTGTAACTCGGTGGTTCCGAGAGTGGCAGGCCTGCGCGTGCGGGTGAAGTGCCTGCGGGAAGCCGAAAAAAGGTGAAAAAATGGCAGAGAATTTTTTGATAAAGCAGGAGACGTATCTTGAGGCCGGCATACATATCGGCACCAAGCTCAAAGTCGTGGACATGAACCCGTTCATCTACCGCATCCGGAACGACGGGCTTTACGTGCTTGACCTGAGGAAAATCGACGAAAGGATCCGCATGGCGGGAAAACTCCTTGCCAAGTACGAGCCTGGCGAAGTGATGGTGGTTGCCTCGAGGACATACTCGGGCAATGCAGCATCGGTGTTTTCAGCGGTGACCGGCATCAAGGTTTTCCAGGGAAGGTTCATCCCGGGCATTCTCACCAATGTCGCACGCGCAGACTTCATGGAGCCAAAGATTCTGCTCATCTGCGACCCGAGGAGCGAAAGGCAGGCTGTTACCGAGGCAGGCACCATGGGAATACCCATAGTGGGCCTGTGCGACAGCGACAACATCACCACCTTCGTGGACTGGGTGATTCCCTGCAACAACAAGGGAAGGCGCTCTTTAGCGCTTATCTTCTACCTGCTTGCGCGCGAATACCTGATGGGAAGGGGCAAGATTGCATCCTACGACGAATTCACAAAGCCGCTCGCGGCTTTTGAGGCAGAGCCTGGCGAGGAAGTCGCAGTGGCAGAGGGCGCAGCCGCGCCTGCTGCTGTTGCGGACGAGAGCGTGAAGGCGGCCATCCAGGAACCTTCAGATGCAGCGCATCTGGAGGGACACTCGCCGAAGGCGAGTGGAGAGAAAGTTGCAGAAGCGCCAGCCGAAGCCGCAGCAACTGCGCCGGCTGAAAAGGCAGAGGAAGCCGCTGCACCTTCCGAGGAAAAGCACGCCCATGCCCACAAGAAGAAAGAGAAGGAAGAGTAAATTTCTTTTTTAATTTTATTTTTAGTGCCCTTAGCGAGAGCTTGAGCTGCCTGTTTCATGCTGCACTGCTTAGTGCACCTCAGCCCAGGTTGAACAGCGACAGGCAGTTCTTCTTGTCGCTTGCGCCGTCGGTCATCAGCCCGCACAGCGTGCCATTGTATGTTGCACGCGCTGCCTGGTAGTAGCACTTGTCTGCCCATTGCGTGGAAGACACGCCGGGGCAGTCAGATGGCACTGGCCCGCTTGCGGGGTAAAGGATGGCGCCAGAGTAGCAGGTGTTCTTGAGGTCGTCAGTCCACAATGGGTTGCAAAGCGACGGCATGCGGCTGAGCTTTGCGGCCTTGAAGTAGCAGTCGATGCGGTTGGTCGATTCCACTATCTTGGGGCAGGCGTCCGTCGTTGCAGTGCCTATCGAGTAGTTCTTGTAGCATGCGTCGCGGTTGGTTTCCGAGGCTATCTTCTGGCATAAAGTGGCGTTGTTGCCCTGGATTGCGAAGTATAGGTAGCAGTTGTTCTGGTACATTCCATCGCGAGTGGCAAGGCTGCAGCCTGACACGTCGTTAAGCGCCTCGGATGATTGCTCTATGCAGGAGTCCTGTATGGGCGTGAGCGGCGCCTCGAGGCACGACCCCACGCTTTTCTTCACAAGTGCAAGGCAGAAGTACCTGTCGCTTTGCTTGGTGATTGCTCCGCAGGCAAGCTCGTTGCTTGTGTTGAGCGCAAACCCCTCGAGGCAGGCGTCATCCGTGCAGAGGGAAAAGTCGTTCTTGTCAAGCGCGATGCAAAGGTTGCGCGCGCTCTCGCTAGATATCAGCATGCATGGGGGGAGCACCTTGCGCAGGCATGCGGCGGCCGCATCGGTGTTGTCTATCATGTTGCAGATTGATTCGGACTTGTTCGCGACCGCGTTTGCAGTGAGGCAGGAAAATCTCAGGTCGGAGCCGGTTATCTGCTTGCAGATGTCAAGGCTGGAGTTTGCGAAGTGCGCAAGGCAGGCGTCGTATTTGTCGATTGCGTATATGCTCTTGCAGTATGTGAAGTTGGATTTTTCCAATGCAAGCGAGCCGAAGCAGTTGTCGTTCTGCACGATGTTCCCCGCGGTGCAGGGAAGGGCCTGTGCGGCGGTAGAATTGTTGGAAGGCGCGGGAGTGTTGTTGGCCACCGGCTCAGGGGTGACCACCGGGCCAGGGGGCGTGGAGGCGCATCCGAAAAACAGGAGCATGGAAACTGCGAATATTGCAAGAATGTGATATCTCATACGGTCACCTATCTTTCTTCGGAGGCTGTATTTTTAATCGTTGCCCAGCCCAACCATTCCGCGGAGATGGCAGAGTCCGGTCAAATGCG
>CAITKI010000119.1 GCA_903892905.1 uncultured Microcaldota archaeon
ATCAACGCTTGAGAAAATCGCAAAGGAGCTGCGCAACCTTCAGAGGAGCGAGATACTCGAGGTGGCAGAACCGTTCGGAGCAAAGCAAGTGGGCTCGTCCACCATGCCGCAGAAGAGGAACCCGCACAAGTCAGAGCGCGTGTGCTCAATTGCGCGCTTCATCAGGGGCAATGTCGCAGTTGCGATGGAAAACATCGCCTTGGAGCATGAGCGCGACCTCACCAACTCCGCGAACGAGCGGTTCATTTTCCCTGACAGCTTCATCCTCACGCACTACATAATACGCGAGATGAACAAGATACTGGGAGGGCTCACGTTCTACCCGGGCAACATTGAGAAGAACCTTGGCCTCACTGGCGGCGCGGTGCTTTCCGAGCGCGTGATGATTGCGCTCACCGAGAAAGGGATGGGAAGGCAGGAGGCGCACGAGCTTATGAGGACGTGCAACATTACGGCGTTTGAGGGGAGGAAAAAGCTCCTGGACGTGCTTGTGGCAAGGAAGGAAGTGACCAAGCGCATCCCGGAGGAGGAGCTGGCGCACTTGTTCGACCCGCACACTTACATCGGCGAGGCGAAGGAAATCGTGGAGGCAGCAATCAAGGAGTAGGTGAATGACATGAGCTTTTTGCAAAAAGTGGACCCGGAAATCTACAGCATCACGAAGGACGAGCTGAAGCGCCAGCGCGAAGGACTGGAGCTTATCCCATCGGAGAATTTCACCTCGCTTGCTGTCATGGAGGCGCAGGGAAGCGTTTTCACCAACAAGTACTCCGAGGGCTATCCTGGCAAGAGATATTATGGCGGCAATGAGTTTGCGGACAAGTCCGAGACTTTAGCCATTGAAAGGGCGAAGAAAATATTCCATGCAGACCATGCCAATGTGCAGCCGCACGCAGGCTCGCAGGCAAACATGGAGGCATATTCCGCGATTTTGCAGCCCGGCGACAAGGTGATGGGGCTGAACCTGTCATCCGGCGGGCACCTCACGCACGGCTCGCCTGTGAATTTCTCGGGCAAGGTGTACAACGTGGTGCCGTACAATGTGGACCCCAAGACGCACTTGCTTGACTTTGACGCAATGGAGAAGCAGGCACGCGCTGAAAAGCCCAAGCTCATCGTGGCAGGCTTCACCGCTTATCCGCGCCAGGTGGACTTCAAGCGCTTCCGTGAGATTGCGGATGCCGGCGGGGCAAAGCTCATGGTGGACATGGCGCACATTGCGGGGCTTATTGCTGGCGGCGCGCACATGCAGCCCTTCCCCTATGCAGACATTGTCACCTCGACCACGCACAAGACGCTTCGCGGCCCGCGCGGCGCAATCATACTTTGCAAGGAGGAATACCATGTGCCCATTGACAAGGCAGTGTTCCCAGGCATGCAAGGAGGACCTCTTGATCACGCGATTGCTGCAAAAGCGGTTTGCTTCCACGAGGCTGCAACGCCTGACTTTTCCAAGTACGCGCACCAGATTGTGAAGAATGCGAGGGCAATGGCGGATGAGTTCCTCGCGCAGGGCATGGTGCTGGTGTCAGGCGGCACGGACACGCATTTGCTCCTCATTGACCTTCGCAACATGAACATCACTGGCAAGGAGGCGCAGCTTGCGCTTGACGAGGCGGGGATTACCTGCAACAAGAACACCGTGCCTTATGACACGCAGTCGCCTTTCGTGACAAGCGGAATACGCCTGGGCACGCCCGCGCTCACCACGCGGGGCATGAAAGAGGGCGAGATGAAGGAAATCGCGCGCATGATAAAGAGGGTGTGCAGCGCACACACAGACGCCGCGCTGAAGAAAAAAGTGAGGCAGGAAGTGCTTGCCATGACAAGCAAGTTCCCGCTGTATCCTGAGCTTGGATGAGATGGTCTTATGCCGGCAAAACTTATCGACGGAAAAAAGATGGCTGACGCTCTTTTGGAGAAGGCGGCGGAGAAAATTGCCGAGCTTAACTTCAAGCCGTGCGTTGCCATTGTGCTGGTGGGCGACGACCCTGCATCGCAAACATATACCAAAAAGAAGCATGATGCGTGCGCTAAGGTAGGGATGGACTCTCGCAATGTGAAGCTGCCTGCAAGCGCCACGCAGAAGGAGATAATCGCGCAGGTGCAGCATCTTAACGAGGATGAAAGGGTGGATGCAATACTGGTGCAGCTTCCGCTTCCAGACGGCATTGATGAGGACGCGGTACTTGCAGCCGTTGCGCGCGAGAAGGACGTGGATGGCTTCCACCCGGAAAACTTCGGGAAGCTCGCGCTGGGAACGGGGAAAATTGCCCCATGCACTCCCAAGGGCGTCATTTACATGCTCAAGGAAAGCGGCGTGATGTTGCCTGGAAAGCACGCAGTGGTGATTGGCAGGAGCAGGATTGTGGGGAAGCCGCTTGCGCTCCTTCTTCTCAATGAAGGGTGCACAGTCAGCGTGTGCCACAGCAAGACGCATGACATGGGAACGATTACAAAAATGGCTGACATTATTTGCTCTGCAGTTGGCAAGCCGCGCCTGCTCACGGCAGACATGGTAAAACAGGGCGCAGTCGTGATTGACATTGGCACCAGCAAAGAGGCTGAGAAGCTTGTTGGGGATGTGGATTTTGCCGCAGTGGCAAAGAAGGCGTCGCTTATCACGCCAGTGCCTGGCGGCGTGGGGCCCATGACCATTGCCATGCTTATCGAGAACACGCTTGTCTGCTACGAGGAAAGGCGCAGGAAGAAGTGACATTGTGGCACCCACATATGCGCGCGCTATCCGGGAAATCTACTCATTGGACAAATTCGGAAGCCAGCTTGGGCTGGAAAGGATTCGCGCGATATTGCCTGCGCTTGGCAATCCACAAAAGAAATGCAAATGCATACTGGTAGGAGGGAGCAATGGAAAGGGCTCCACTACTGAGATGATTGGCGCTGTTTTGCATGAGGATGGCGCGCGAGTGGGAACTTATTTTTCGCCGCAGATAGAAAGGTTTGAGGAAAGGTTTCAAGTGGATGGGAAGAATGCCACAAGGCAGGAGATTGCAGATGCTTATGGGAAAGTGCGGGCGGCTGCAGACTGCGTTGCGCCTGAGGCGACATTTTTCGAAGTGGTGACTGCGATGGCGCTTGTAATTTTCGCCGCAAGGAAAGTGGATTATGCCGTGCTCGAGGTTGGCTTGGGAGGGAGGCTGGATGCTGTCAATGCCGTGGAGCCGGATGTGTCTGTTCTCACCTCGCTCTCGATTGAGCATGCAGATGTGCTGGGAGGCACCATTGAGAAAATCGCGCATGAGAAGTGCGGCATTGCAAGGAAGGGAAAGCCGCTGGTGTGCGGCGCGGTGTCAGGCAGGGCAGGCCTGGCAGTGGGCAAGGAGTGCGCGCATGCAGGCGCGCGCGCCATTTTCATAGAGGATGAAGTGGAAATTTCAAATGCAAGGGAAATGGGCGGAAAACATTCTTTTGATGCTGCGTACGCAGGGAAAAAATATTCCGTTTCGCTTTCTGCAGCTGGGAAATTCCAGGTGAGCAATGCATGCTGCGCGCTTGTTGCCTGCGCGGTGCTTGGCGCAAAGAAGGGGGCGGTGGAGAGAGGACTGGGAAGCGCGCTGCCCAGGTTCAGGCTGGAAAGGAGAGGAAATGTGCTGCTTGATTGCGCGCACAACCCCGAGGCGGCAGCAGCGCTTGCGAAAGAGGTTGCGGGAATCATAGTGCGAGGGAAGAAGGTGCTGCTTTTTTCTGCCATGAAGGATAAGGATTATGTTGAAGTGCTGCGCAGGCTGTCGCCGGAGTTTGGAGAGGTTGTGATTACAGAGGTGAAACTGGCGCGGGGGGAGAAGGCGGAAAGGCTTGCAGAAAAGGCAGGCGCGAGAGCAATAGTAGTGCATGATGCCAAGAAAGCGCTTGCTTTTGCAAAGAGGCTTGCGGGGAAGAAAGGGCTAGCAGTGGTGGCAGGTTCAATATACCTGCTTGCCGAGCTGTACAGTAAGGATAAAAGACGATTGGCACAATAGATGAGCGTGGGAACATGAAAGATGCCTTAAGGAAGGAAATGATTGCAAAGCGCGAGGCGCACCACTCGACAGGCGGGCATGTGAACTGCATCGAGATAATGGACAAGTTCCTTCGGCTGCCCTGCTTCAATTCGGCAAAGTGCGTGCTGCTTTACGCCTCCAAGAGAGGGGAAGTGCACACAGACGGGATAATCCAAAGCGCGCTTTCGCTTGGCAAGAAAGTGGCGCTGCCAGTCACCATCAAGGAAGGCCATGTGCTTGAGCTTTACGAGATAAAGGGCATCGATGAGCTTTCCGAGGGGGCATTTGGCATACTCGAGCCTGCAAGGAACCAGGAGAGGCGCGTGCAGCCCGAGGAAGTGGAACTGGTTGTGGTGCCTGGCGTCTCGTTTGACAGGCGCGGGCACAGGCTGGGCTATGGCATGGGCTACTATGACTCGCTCCTGAAGAAGGTGAAGGGCTGCAAGGTGGGGCTGGCATATGACATGCAGATAGTGGAGCATGTGCCTGACGAGCCGCACGATGTTGCGGTCGACATGGTGGTCACGCAGAGTGAAATCATAATGTGCGGCAAAGCCGGGGCAGGCGCAGGGTGCAGGAAATTCCGCGTGGCAGTGCTGGCATCCGGCAGGGGAAGCGACTTTTTGTCCATCGTGGATGCAGTGAAGGGGAAGAAGCTTGACGTTTTCATAGCAGGCCTGATAACCGACAATCCTGACGCGCCTGCCGCCAAGAAGGCTGAGGAGAATGGCATACCTGCCTTTTTCATCCCGCATGCCTCGCGCGAGGAGCTGGATATTGGCGTGATGAAAAAGCTTGAGGAGCTGGAGCCTGACTTGGTGGTGCTTGCAGGCTACATGAAAGTGATAAAGAGCCGCGAGCTGCTGCAGCGCTATGCCGGGAAGATGATAAACATCCACCCTTCGCTTCTCCCAAAATACCCTGGCGCGCACGCGCAGAAGGATGCGTTTGACGCCGGGGAGAAAGTGTCGGGCTACACCATACACTTTGTGGACGAGTCGCTTGACGGCGGCAAGATAATACACCAGGAAAAGGTGGACATTTCTGATTGCAAGACCGCGGACGAGGCTGCTGCCGCCATACTTGAGAGGGAGCATATCGGGCTGCCCCAGGTCGTGGGAAGGTTCGCCCGCGGCGAGATCAAGGGATAAGTGCGAAAATCGCAACCATCGTACCTTGCTTTATATTTTTTTACCATGGATAGAATGATACGCGTGGTATAATGCTGGATTGGATAATGGGTTGGCTTAGGGGAATATTCAAGCGGAAGAAGGCAGTGAGTCTTGGCATCTACGGAAGCCCCAACGTCGGGAAAACTACTCTTGCGAACAGGATATGCGTGGACTTGGCGAACGAGCCCATGGGCGCTGTTTCGCCTGTGCCGCACGAAACGCGCAAGGTCCAGAAAAAGGAGAACATGACTTTGAAGCTCAATGGCTTCACGCTTTCCATGAACCTGCTGGACATGCCAGGAATTGCTGTGAAGGTGGACTACAGGGACTTTTTGGGATACGGCATTGACAAGGACGCTGCGCAAAAGCGCGCGCGCGAGGCGACGTTGGGCGTGGTCGAGGCTGTGAGGAGCCTGGACAAGATAGATGCCGCGCTTTTTGTCATTGACGCAACCGAAGACCCGTACACCCAAGTGAACATCACAATAATCGGGAACATCGAGGCGAGGGACATCCCCATCGTGGTGGTGGCAAACAAGATAGACCTGCCCAATGCCAACACGCAAAGGATTAGGGAGGCATTCCCGGGCTATGAGTTTGTGGAAGTGTCCGCAATGACGGGCGAGAACCTCAACAAGCTCTATTCGACGATTGCAAACAAGCTTTCTTAGGCAGGATGGATTGACATGCACAAATGCTCAAAATGCGGCCACGCGGCAACCAGCCTTGAGGAAATAGACGCGGGCTGCCCGTGCGGCTCCAAGGTCTTTGTTTTTGACAGGCAGATAGCGCAGGCTGCGGCGGCTGAAGGAAACAGCGATGCTGCGGGCGCAGGCAGCCCCGGCAGCACGCCGGGCGCGGGCAGTATCGGCGCGCCAGGAAACGGCGGCGCAGTTGCAGCTGGGAATGGAGGCAATGGAACGCCTGCGGCAGCTGTCGTTGGCGCAGTGTCCACTTTCGCAGTTCCTGAGACTTCAAAGGACAAGACACCGGGGGCGCCTGAAGAGCAGGCAGGGAAAGTGCCGGAATCCTACTTCGCGCGCACCTCATTCACCACCGACGACATCGAGAACATCAAGGTGCTCACGCAGGGCGTGTTCCTGCTGGACGTGAATGCTATTTCGAAAAATCCTGTTGTCCTCAAAGACGAGGACGAGATATACTACGTGAAGCTGCCCCTTGTGCAGAAAAAGCCGGCGGATGTGGCACCTGATAACGGGAAGAAAGAATAACTGCGCTAAACATCCAGAAGTATCCTTATTGCCCAGCCCTTGGCGTCGTGCTTCACCATCAACTCATGGTAGGTGACTGCTTTTACCGTGTCGCGCGGCTGCTTCTTTTCCCCGAATGCCTCGATTTTCACCGCGTGGCGCTTTGCGTCGTATTCGAGCACTTTCGCGCGCGAGAAGATGAGCTCGCCGGTGTCCATGTAGGCGAGCATGTCTGCGAGTGTTTGCACTGTGAGCTCCTCGATGTTGTGCGCGGTGACGGAAAAGGTGGCGTGCTCGCTTTCCCCTGCTGCGCCGAAGACTGAGAACATTGCGTGCGCGGAGTTCTCAAGCGCCTCCTCGTATGACTTTCCGTAGGCCTCGAACATTATGTCAGCAGTGTGCTCCAGGAAGCGGTACGGTATTTGCTGCATCATATCACAAGCAGAAAGGGGGAAGAGAAATTAAAAAATGCTGGGAAAGGGAAAAAGAAATCAAGAGATGTCCACTTCGGTGCCGATTGCCTGGCCCGGGAGGCCCTTGTCAAAGCGGACGAGCACTGCGCCGGAGTTTCCGTGCGCCTTGCTTATTTTGCCCACGATTTCCTTGCCTGTGATGGACTTCCAGCACACGCGCTTGCCAATCACGCCATTGGCGGATGCCCTGTCGGCAACGCCGTCTATTTCGACCACGTACTGGTTGGTGTATGCTGTGTGAACGCCGCGCCTGTTGCCAGATAGAATGCCTTTCATGATAAACCCTCCTAAACCTATGCCTGAATGTGTCATCTATTAAAGCAAGCATATTTAAACCTCGCGCCTTCACTGCGTCGGGGGCGGGGGCAGGGGCGCAACCGGCGGGGCGCGCCTTGCAAAGCGAAGCATCAATGAATATATGATGGCGGCTGCAAGCACGATTGCGGCAATCCAGACAAAGTCAGGCACAACAAACGAGGGCTGCGGGGCGGACGGGATGGGCGGCGGGGCGGATGAATTGCCTGCCTGCACTGCCTTTGATGCGATTTCCGCATCAAGCACTGCGCTTATCCTTTTGGCAACCGTGCCAGCCTCGGCGATTCCTGCAAGCGTGAGCGGGGCGGAATAGTTCGCCTTGAGCGCGGAAATGTTTTTCTGGTATTGGGCAACCGAGGCGTTGCCTATCAGCCAGGCGCTGTTCTTCACCTTTTCCTCGATGCCGCTCACCCCGAGCATGTAGGAAGTGTATGCGGCTGTGTCATAATCCAGCCGCTGGGAGGTGTTGTTCGAAAGCGACGCAAACCCCTCACGCAGGGCGAGCGCTTTCTTGTAGAAGCCTGTGTCCGAATAATTCTTTGCCTTGCTGGAGATGTTCTCAAGCTGAGAAATGGAAACGTTTATCTGCGGGTCGGAAACTGTTTGCGCAAGCACTGCGCTTTGCACCGCCAGGTGGCTGATTTGGCTTTTCATGCTGAGGCGGAACTCCTCGTAATCCTTGCCGCGCGAGGCGAGATAGGCGTCGTTTTCCAGGCTGCGGTTCAGGATGAGGGCCGCGCGCGACTGCTGCTGGCCAATCTTTGCAATCGATGATTTGAGGGAGGCTAAGTTTTGCACCTGAGATGGGATCCTTGCGGGGGAATAGTCTATCTGCGGGCAGTACTCGTAGCAGCGGCGCGTGATGTTCGACCCTGAGCAGCCCGCAGTGTCCTTTGAGAGGAATATGCTGTTCTGAGACATGTTCGCAGCAATGTCTGATAGATTGGAAAGCAGGGATATTTTTGCGTCTATTGTGCGCGGGTCGAAGCGTATGGCGTCAATCCCGGCAGAGTAGGAGTCGAGAACTGCGGAATAGGCTTTGCGGTGCGCGTCCCAGTCCATTGCGGCCTCGAGGAAGCCGTCGGATTGCACTATGATTTCGCACTGCGGCACGGAGAAGCAGGAGACAAGGCAGCTTTGCCGGTCATTGCAGCCAGGGTCGCCATCGTCGCCTATGTACTGCAGGCACTTTGACTCGCTTATTTTCTTGGCGTCCTTTACCTGGCTGGGAAATGAGATGGCGGAGGATATTTTTGCCTCGTAGCCATCGCGGTTGCGCGCGTCCTGCTCCAATATGTCTGCAAGCTGGGACAGGTCGGACACTTCCTTGCCGCCGCTTGCATCCACCACGTAAATCTCCTGGCCATTGCTTGATACCATGTAATAGTTGCCGTCCGCAAGGAGCGCAGTTGATGATGCAGGGGAATCGGGCTCGAAATGCGAGGCTGTGAAAAGATTTATGGCAGATTGTCCTGCGGCAGCTGCGAGGCAGATGAGGCAAGCAAGCGCAAGGGACAGGAACATCGGTCGCATGGATGCACTTCGCCAGCAATGGTTTTAATCCTTGGCGTGGCAATCCACTTGGAGTGGATGGTATGAAGCTTTTGGTTTTCGTTTCCGCGTTTGCCGCGCTGCTTTCGTGCGCGTTTGCAATGAGCGTGCTTGCGCCAGTTTCTGCGCAGGTGGAGCAGGGCTCGTCCATAAACATCGGCAATGTGGGGCCGGGCCAGACGTTCTCCGTGGTAGTGGATCCCAAAGTTTCCACTGGCGGGGCGTATGGCACTGGCGGAGCGTATGACCAGCTTTCGGCAAGCTCGCTTCCGGACGGATGGACATCCGCGCCTTCCAAGCTCTATGCCAACCCGCTCCAGGCAGACATCACTGTCCCGAAAGACGCGCAGGACGGCGACTATGTGATTGCGCTTCGGCTTTGGGACGAGGCAGGCGACAAGGGGCTGGGCCCTGAGGTCGTCTTCACCGCAAGGGTGACAGTCACGCATGACGTGATGGACATGACTGTTTCCCCGATAAGCATAAGCACGGGCGCAGGCCAGCCTGCAAGATACACCATAACGATTTCGAACAAGGGGATGGCAAACGACGTGTTCGTGGTGGGCTCCACTGGCGTCAGGACGTGGGAGTTCCGCAGGAGCATATACATCCCCTCGCAAACCACGAAGACGCTGACATACGAGGTGGTTGGCGAGGATGAGGCGGACTATAACGTGGATATTTGGGCTCGCTCGTCATCGAGCGACAAGATAGGCGCGGAAGTGCCGGTGACGCTTCGCGTGAACACCGACCTGCTGTCCGACTTCAAGGCAGTGAACCGCGGCGTGCTCCTCTTCCCCTCGGCAGAGGCACCGCTGTATTTCGTGGTTGGCCTGCTTTCGAACTTTTTGCCCTAAGGTGGAACTTTGGCTGCCAAAGCAAGCAATGCACGCTCAGCCGCAAGGCTGATGGAGGAAAGCGGCAGCCTGCCCTCTTTTTCCCCGAAGAAGCGAAGCTTTGGAGGAAAGCCCCGCTTGCTTGCCGCAAAGGAGGCTGCAGAGGCGCTTGTGAAAAACCCATCGCAGAGCATGGAGCGGCTGAAGAACAGGATTTCGCGCGCGCATGGCATAAGCTACCTGAAAAATTCCGAGGTGCTTGCCTTTGTGCCGGAAAGCGAGGCGAAGCTGCGCCGCATGCTTCTCAAGTCCCCCACGCGCACTTTATCAGGTGTGTCGCCCATTGCGCTCATGCCCCCGCCAACCCCGTGCCCAGGCAGGTGCATCTACTGCCCGAAAGGGGAAAATGCTCCGCAATCATATACTGGCTACGAGCCCACCACCATGAGGGCGATTGAGTGCGGCTATTCTGCGAAAAAACAGATTGAGGCGCGCATAGGGCAATACACCGCGCAGGGGCATGGCACGGACAAGTGCCATCTCATTGTGATGGGCGGCACCTTCCTTTGCTCGCCTGTCAAGAGGCAGCAGGCGTTCATGAAAGAGGCATTTGACGCGCTCAATGGAAAGAAAAGCTGCACGCTTCGGGCTGCAATCGATGCGAACGAGCGCGCGCCCCACCGCGCGATTGGCGTGACGTTTGAGACGCGGCCTGACTTTGGCATGGCGCGCGAGGCAGACGCCATGCTTGCCATGGGAGGCACGCAGGTGGAGCTTGGCGTGCAGACGCTTTCTGACTCAGTGTATCGCCGCGTGCTGCGCGGGCACACTGTTTCTGACGTGGCGCGCTCCACTGCGGTGCTTCGCGATTGCGGCTTCAAGCTCTGCTATCACATGATGCCCGGCTTGTTTGCCACCCCCAAACAGGACGTGGGCTATTTCAAAACGCTATTCTCTGACTCACGCTTCCAGCCAGACATGGTGAAAATATATCCAGTGCTTGTGATGCAGGGCACACCTTTGTACGGGATGTGGAAGCGCGGCGAGTTTGAGCCGTACTCCACAGAGCAGGCAGCGGAAGTCATCGCGCAGGCAACGCGCTTCATCCCCCCTTACGTGCGCGTGCCGCGCATACAGAGAGACATTCCCTCGCCGCTTGTCGCTGCAGGCGTGAAGAACTCGAATTTGCGGCAGATTGTGGATGAGCTGCTGAAGGAGCGGGGAGAAAAATGCCGCTGCATACGCTGCAGGGAGATTGGCAGCGAGGAGAGGAAAGGGATTGCTGCAAGCAAGCTGAAGCTTGGCATGCGCAGGCTTGACTACTCCGCAGCAGGCGGGAAGGAGATCTTCCTGTCGTTTGAGGATGAGGGAAAGGATTTGCTCGCGGGCTTCCTGCGGCTTCGCATTCCCCACAAGCCGCATAGGGAAGAGCTGGCGTTGTCCTCAGTTGTGCGCGAGCTTCATGTGTATGGGCAGGAGGCAGGGATTGGCGAGCGCTCGGCTGAAAAGGAACAGCACAAGGGGTTGGGAGGGAAGCTTCTCGCTGAAGCGGAAAGGATTTCGCGCGAGGAGGCGGGCGTGGAAAAAATATCCGTGCTTTCAGGCCCGGGCGCGCGAGGCTACTACAGAAAGCTGGGCTATGCGCTTGAGGGCGCATACATGCAGAAGAAGATTTAGAACAACAGTTAAGCAGTTGTTTTCTCGACTTTTGAGCAGTGCTTGGGATGCCGCGCGCCTTATGCCAATATTTTCTCGACTTTCGCGCTCCCTATTGCGCGCGGCATTGCCTCGGGAAGGAAAACGCACAACGTTTCGCCTTGGCGCAGGCTCATGGGCGCGGTGAGCTCTATCTCGAACTTCCCAGCAGCGTCGAGCTTCTTTGCCTTGCAGGCCACGTACTTCAGGCCCGAGAGCACGAAGAACTGCGGCACTGTGATGTCGCCCTTGTAGAATTTTGTGAGCGCGATGCTTGCCTCTATTTTGCTGGCAGACGGGAATTTTTCCTCAACAGCGAGAT
>CAITKI010000120.1 GCA_903892905.1 uncultured Microcaldota archaeon
CGAGATGACCCCGTCCTCGCCCAGGAAGCGGTAAGCGGACTCCTCCCTGTAGCCCGATGTCGTTGCGGCAGGGATTTCAAACTTGTCGCGCTGCCCGCCCGGGTAGCGGCGCTCCTCGCTGTCGTGCGTCTTGTAGAACACCGACCTGCCGAGCCCGCGGTTGACCGCGTTCTTGTTCATGACAACTGCGTCCCCGATGTTGTATCCGTACGAGCTTGTCACTGCCACCACGAAGTTCTGCCCCGCGGCGCGCTCCGAGAAGCCCAAAAGCCCGTAGGCCTTGGTCTGCGCAAGCGGCTGCTGCGGGTAATATAGAATATGCCCGCGCGAGTCGTTCCTCATGTTGAAGTTGACGGTGTATGTGCCCAGCGACTGCTTTGCCATGGCGCATGCCATGGTAATCCTCGGTGATGAATTGTACTCCGGGAACGGCAGCACGGACACTGTCACTCCGAAAATCGAAGACGGGGAGAGCTCCAGGTGCGTGTGCTCTGGCGTGATGTCCTCGGCTTTCAGAGCCACGTACGCAGTCTCCTCCTCTTCAGCATCAAGGTACTCAATGACGCCCAGCTTCACCAGGCTTCCCCAGGTGATTTCGTTCTTTGTCAGCTGGTCAAGAAGCACAGGCGTGAGGCGGGACTGCCCGCTCTCGACAACGATGTATGGCCTGCGAGCCCTTCCCTGGTCGCCGTTGATGAACAGGTCCTCGGTCTTCTGGTTGTAGTGGAAATTGACCTGGGGCGACAAGCTTCCGCTCCTGCGCTTGCTGCGCAGCTCCGAAATGAGCATCTTGCCGCTCTCATGGAAGCCAATCAGCCTTCCGTTCAGGTACACGCTGGTCTTTCCAGACTGCCCAATCGGAATCTGCTTCTTCCTCTTGATTTTTTTGCGTTTCACAAGTATCACCGTTGCCTAGGGCTTGACGCCGAGCTTCACGATTGCCTCTTCCACTGCCTTTTCATCCTCGCCGATTGAAACTTCACACAGAAGCGACATGTTCTTCACCAGTGCGCACGACGGGCCTTCTGGCGACTCGTTCGGGCAGAGCTTGCCCCAGTGCGTGCCATGCAAGTCACGGGCCTTGAAGTGCGGGTGCTTGCGCGAAAGGGGAGAAATGATTCTCCTCAGGTGCGACACAGTGGAGAGGTAGCTTGTCCTGTCCAGAAGCTGCGACACGCCTGTCTGGCCTGCAATCCAGTTGCCTGTTGCCATGGAGTATCTTATCCTGTCAGTGAGTGCGTCAGGGCGCACGAGGGTCTGCACCGCAAGGTGCCGTCCACGGGAGTCTGCCCTGCCTGCCTGGTATGAAACGTCCTTCACAAGGAACTGGAATGCGTACCTGAACAGGTCCTCCATCAGGTCTCCCGCGAGCTTGATCCTCTTGTTTGCATAGTGGTCCTTGTCGTCCTGCGGGATTTCCTTGTATGCCACCTTGCTCGCGTGCTCCGCCATCTTGCAGAGGTAGCGCGCCTTCCTTATCCTGTCCGCCGGCGTGTTGCCGATGTGCGGCAAGAGATAAGTGTCAAGCAGAATCTCGGCGCGCTTCTCCTGGTAGTCCTTTGCCTGGCCTGGTGCCGCCTTCCTGCCGATGTATTCAATCGCAGTCTTCCTGTCAGTCACCTTGTTCACGCTGTCCACTTCAAGGTTCAGAAGCACGTCGTTCTTCACATTCCTGTCATCTGAGAAGACGGACATGATGTCCTCCTTCTTCTCAAGCCCCAGCGCGCGAAGAGTCGCGGTGAATGCCAAGTCCTTTGGCGATGCGGGGAAAACCACGCGCATTGCGCCGTCGTTCGTCCTCTCCACCACCGAGCGGGCCCTGAAGCCAAAGCGCGTGGAGAAAACTTTCGCAGTGATGAGCGTGTTGTCCTTTTCCCTTGTGCACATTATCTTGTTTGGCGCAAGGTCCTCAATCGAGGTGAGCGCGCGTTCCGAGCCGTTGATGATGAAGTAGCCGCCCGGGTCAGCAGGGTCCTCGCCCGCTGCGATGAGCTCCTCCTCGCTCATGTTGTCGAGGTAGCAGAGCTTGGATTTTATCATGACTGGGAGCTCGCCGATGAAAACTTCGGAGAACATGGTCTTTTCCACGCCGTTGAAGACGGGGACGATTTCCAAAAAGATAGGCGCAGCATACGTGAGGTTGCGAAGGCGAGCCTCCGAGGGGAGAATCGCGCGTTGCGCGCCGTCAGCCTCGATGATTTTGGGCTTCTCAATCCTGATCTGCCCGAAGCGGAGCTCAAAGCCTTCCACGGCGGGCTGGATGATGCCCACGCGGTTCACTATGGTCTGCAGCCCGTTGTCTATGAACTTGTTGTACGAGTCCAGATGCTGCTTGACCAGGCTGTTCTCCTTAAAATACGCCGTCAATAGTTCTCCTGACATATGAAACACCCTGGCAATTTCTATTCTGTCGGTTTGCGCGCTTCACTCTTGCTTAAGCTAAGTGTTGTTCCTATTCAACCACAAGCCTGTAATACTGCGAGCCGTCAAGCCTCGTTATTCCGACGAGCTGGCCGGCCTTTGCGCCCTTCCCTACAAGCGCGGCATCCTTGATGCGGATTTTCGGTATTTGCAAGCGGGACACCCTAAAGTCCGCAAGCACCTTTTCGGAGTCTTCCTTGGAAAGTACTTTATGTTCGGGGATTATCTCGTGTGATGGAGCGTCTTTATCAGCCAAGGAAACACCTAACCAAAGTCGTTACGTACAGTAGCCTACAATTATGGGGGAAAACTTTATAAATTGTCCGGCGCGAGCGTCGAAGCCCGTTCCCTTTCAGTCCACCACAGCGAATTCCACTTTTTTCCCGCTTCCGATGAACGCCGCGGTGTCTTTCACGCCAAAAGGCTCGGCTGCGATGAAATTCACCCCCCCTTTCTGCGAAAACAGCCATCCGTCCTGGCGCGAGGGACGCGCGACGCCGTTGGGGTGCGAATGAAACGTGCCCACCAGCCCCTCAATCCAAGGAAGCATCCAGTCGGAAAACGACGTCATGGTCTTCGATGTCATTATGCCCGGCGGGATGAGCGTGTCCTCTATCACCAGGTCCTCTCCAACGCGCTTGCCTCTCAGCAGGCAGATGAACTCGTTGGGGTAAGCCGCCTTCGCCCCGGCAAGCGCCGAGAGGATGGCGTTTTTCCTAATCTTGATTGCCATATGAGGTTCACCCTGCAAAGCGTTAAGAATGTGCGCGAGCGCCGCCTAAGCAAGCTGCGGGTGCGGCTTCAGGAAAATGTGCTCAACATCCACCAGCGCGTTTTTCACAGAGGGGAAAAGCAGCGGCGCAAGCACGAGCGACACTGCGGCAATGCCGAGCAAATGCTTTATGGTGAAAGGTATTTGCCCGAGAAGCGCGTCCGAGAACGGCATTCCCCACACGAACGTGGATGCCACAGGCCCAGTGAGCGCGTCGAACAGCAGCGTGCCGCCGATGCCAAGCTTTGCAAACGCGAACGGCGAGCCGTTTGGCTTTTGGCGCGAGAAAATCACCGCGACAAGGCCCCATGAAAGCGCACCCGTGAGCGTCCACAAGCCAATTGATTGCGCGCCGAAAAGCACGGCAGGCGCAATGTCCACTAGAGAATAGCCAAGCGCGCCAGCAAGGAACGCATATCTCCCCTTGAAGAACGGGAAAAGCAGCATGGAGAGAACTGCAAGCGCGCCGAACTGCCATGATATGCCCAGTGAAAAGTCAAGTGCCATGCCAATGCCTCAGTTCTCATCAGGCTTGCTTGGCAGCAGCCCCAGCTTCTTGACAGCCCACCACGAGAAAAGGGTTGCCACGACGGTGGATGCCGCGATGAGCCCGAGGTACCAGGCAATGTCCTTGCCTGTGAAGTTGAACATCGCATTCCCTGCCA
>CAITKI010000121.1 GCA_903892905.1 uncultured Microcaldota archaeon
GAGCGCAACATAGACTGCGGCAAGCAGCGCAATGAATATCCAATAGTTTGCAAGGTCAAAATACACAAAGAACACCGTTCACTCTAGAAGCGCAACAAACTCCTTCTGCGCTTCCTCCACCTTGCCCTGCGCGTTCATTATAACCTTGGCAGGCGCCCCTGTTATCACCGAATAAGAGGCAAGAAGCATCTTGTTGTACTCGTCATGCGCGCGGATGGACTCCACGCTTCCAGGGCGCGCCCGCGACGCATCCGCATTCCTGCGCGTGAAAATCTCCTGCGGCGAGCCAGTGATATAGACGAGCTGGCTCACCTTGAATTTCGATAGGATGGCAAGCGGAAGGCCGGGAAGGTAGCCGCGCGGCGTCTCAATGGAGCAGTGCGTGTCCAGCACCACCTTGCCCTCCATCTTTGCAAGCGCGTCGCCCACTTCTGCCTGAAGCGCCTTCTGCTCAGATGGCGTAAGCTTTGAGCGTATGTCGTCCCGCACCTTTATCTTGGAAGAGTGCTTTTTCGCGGCAATCTCAAACATGAGGTCGCCCCAGTTGAGCACCTTGTAGTCTTTCTTCCTGGAAGCTGCGGCAAGGACAGTGGACTTTCCTGCGCCAGGCAGCCCCATCACAATAGTCATTGCCATAGTCTCACCCATCAAGATATCAGGCCGCCCAGGCCCGAATAGTTGTCGAACATCTTCTGGTTCTCCAGGTCTTGGTACATCCTGTAAAGTATGCCCACTGTAAGCAATATTCCTGTGCCTGTGCCAAGCGCGCCTGTCATGTCTGCCATTGCGGCAAGAAGCCCGACAAATGCGCTTCCCAGCACCACAATGTATGGTATGTAGCGCGCAAGCACGCTCTCCACAATCCTGGGGTCGCGGCGGTGTCCCGGTATTTGCAGGCCGCTCTTGTCAAGCTGCTCTGCAACATCCTTTGCACCCATGTTGGTGGTCTCCACCCAGAACTGGCCGAATATTATGCAGAGCACCACCATGAATATTATGTATGTGATGACGTGCACGTACTCGGGTATATTGTAAATTGGCGTGACGCCGTTTATCAGGTGCCCGAAGTACACGCCGTAATTGCCCTGCAGCGGACGGTAAATCGGCGATATCAAATAGAACAATCCATCCCTGAGCTGGTTGCCCGAGTCCACAAACGCGATTGCAGGCACTAAGTCAAACCCGCCATTGCACTTGTCATAGCTTGGCGCGTCTTTCATATATGTGCCGCTGAGGCACAAGTGCTGGTTCTGCAGGCTGATTGCGAAAAACTGCATGTTGAGCAATAGCGCCGCAGCAAGGATGACAGGAATGTTCGACACATAGAGGAACTTTATCGGGAAGCGGCTTCCCAACCCCCTTGCCCTGTCAAAGGCAAGCGGGATTTCCACCTTCACGCCTTCCGCATAGGCGACGACTATGAACACAAGCGCAGTGAAGAACAGCGGCAGCATCGCAAGTATGGCATTCGGCAGCGCTTCCGCGCTTCCTGACGAGAGCGCCTCAGCAGCCTGCCCGAAGAGCAGGAAGCTCCCTCCAATCACCGACATGGAAACTCCGGCTGCGATGAAAAGCGAAATTCCGCTCCCTATGCCGTACTTGCTCACCACTTCGTCCAGGTAGAGAAGTATGAGCGAGCCAAGCGCAACCTGGAGGATGACCAATATCATGGTGTAAGGCGCATTGAGCGTCTGCACCCCGTTCACCAGAATCGACCCCTCTCCTAAGCCTGGGAAGAGCGGGAGAAGCGTGACGCGCGCGAACGCAATGAACACTGCAGCCTCGAAAAAGCAAAGCAGTATAGCAAGGAGCTTCTGCGCACCCTGGAACGTCCTTTTCTGCTCAGGGTCGCTCATGTCCACCTGCAAAATCTTCGCGCCTGCGAACAGCTGCAGGAAGATGGATGCAAGGACAATGGGGCCGATTCCCACCGTGATAAGCGAGCCGATTTTCGAC
This sequence comes from uncultured Microcaldota archaeon, assembly GCA_903892905.1. Classification (GTDB taxonomy): domain Archaea; phylum Micrarchaeota; class Micrarchaeia; order Anstonellales; family Anstonellaceae; genus UBA10161. The sequence continues at coordinate 1,957 of CAITKI010000121.1, forward strand.
GCCGTGACCACCTGCAGGAAGTCAGCATTTGCCGCGCGGGGCGCCACGCCTGCCGCGCTCACATTGTACATGATGAAGAATATGGCAAGCGCAATTCCAGTCCACATCAGCTTCTCCTTCAGCGGTGGCGGCGAGCGCGGGGGCGACACCTCTGGAAGCAAATGCAAAATCGGTTTTAGGAAGTCAAGCGAGCTGCCCATGGAAATTTCACCCTCACAATCGTAGTGGAACTCGCATACGCTCGTTCCACTTCTGGAAAATTTCATCTGAAATTTTCCATCTCTGAACAGAGTGGTTAGCTTCCTGATGAAAGGTTTAAAACCCCTCGCCACTGCCTGGCAACCCTGCGCGAGGCTATGCATTTCTTTTTCTTCCTGGCGCGCGCCTAATTCCTGCTCTTTTCAATAAGGTCGGACAGTATCCCGTACACGCGCACCGAGTCCGCATTCCTCACAATCATCAGCGTGTCGGTGTGGCACGAGATGAACTCCAGCACGTTTATGCCCTCGGCGGCAATCGCATTCAGTATGACGGAGACACACCCTGGCGTGTCCTGCAAGTCGCGCGGGCTGCACAATATTATGAGCGTGAGCCCGTCCATCACGCCCAGCCCCTTCCTCTTCAGGTCCTTTGCATAGGACGCATCCACCACGCTCATCACGCCTGACTTGCTGTTGGAGGTTGCAATCACGGGGACGCCAATTCCGCCTTTGGAGGAGACCACGCAGACGTCCGAGCGGATTTCCACGGTGCTTGAGCGAAGTATCCTTTCCACCCCGCGCTCCCAGTCCACGTCCGCGCGCCCGGTGTCGCGCGCCAGGCGGAGAAGCGCCGCCTTTATTGCGGCAAACTCGCTTTTCTTGTTCGGGAAAATCTCGCGCTGCAGCCTTCTCGCAAGCGCGGAATAGTTGCACAAGCCGTTGTTCACCATGGAGAGGAGCTGCGGCCTGCGCTTGAGGTAAAGCCGGATGATGTTTGCAGTGGTTGCCATGCGCACGCCTCCCAAAACTTTTTGTCCCATAGGGGACAATCAAGGAATGTACAGCGACGGCTTATAACGGTTGCTACCCATTTTGCTCATTCCCTCTCGCGCGTTTTTATCTTAGTGCAATTCCCATTGCACTTCTAAAAAAGCGGCATGCCGCTTTTTTATTCTTTTTCCCCGCAAATCAGGGCATGCAGAACAAAAAATCGAATTTCTCAGAATGGTACACCGAAATCACCAAGGAAGCCAAGCTTTGCGACCTGCGCTACAACGTCAAGGGATTTGTCATCTTCATGCCCTGGTCAGTCACCAGCATGAAGAAAATGTACAATATATATGAAGCAGAGATGGAGCGCACTGGCCACAAGCCCGCGTGGTTCCCGGCGCTCATCCCTGAAAGCAACTTCCACAAGGAAAGCAAGCACGTGGAGGGCTTCACGCCCGAGGTATTCTGGGTGGAGCGTGCTGGCGACAACAAGCTCGAGGAGCGCCTCGCAATGCGCCCCACATCAGAAACAGCAATGTACCAGATGTACTCTCTTTGGATACAGGGCAAATCCGACCTCCCGCTCAAGATATACCACCCGTCTCAGGTGTGGCGCTACGAGACCAAGGCAACGCGGCCCTTCATCCGCTCGCGCGAGTTCTACTGGATAGAGTCGCACGATGCGTTTGCCACCGAGGCAGAGGCGCGCGCGCAGGTGCAGGAAGACATGGAAATGGCGACAAACGTCATTTTCGGCGAGTTCGGCGTGCCCTTCCTATTCTTTGAGCGCCCGCAGTGGGACAAGTTCCCAGGCGCGGTTTCCACCTACGCTGCAGACTGCCTCATGCCTGACGGCAGGGTGCTGCAGCTTCCCTCAACGCACCTGCTTGGGCAGAATTTTGCCAAGCCATTTGACGTCAAGTTCCTCAACGAGAAAGGCGAGTCAGAGTACTGCTGGCAGACCTGCTACGGCCCCTGCATCTCCAGGATATATGCCGCAATCATCTCCACTCACGGCGACGATTCCGGGCTTGTGCTTCCATACTCTCTTGCGCCCATCCAGGCAATCGTGGTGCCGATAATGCGGAAAGGCAGCGAAGAGGCAGTGGAGAAAGCAGCGCGCGAGGTAGTTTCTCTCCTTGCAAAATCCGGCATACGCGCAGAGGTGGACTTCTCGCCAAACACGCCGGGCTTCAAGTACAACGAATGGGAAATGAAGGGCGTGCCATTCAGGATAGAGGTGGGTGGCAGGGAGGCGGAATCAGGCATCTTCACCGTGGTGCGCCGCGACATCCGCGCAAAGGCGCAGGTGAAAAAAGAAGAGCTTGCAACTTGGCTTTCTCATGAGGGCGCCAGGATGCTTGATGACATGAAGAAAAAGGCGCAGGCTTCATTTGATTCTCGATTGGCAAAGGCCGACAGCATGGAAGCGCTTTCCGCCGAGCTTGAGAAAGGCAAGATTGTGGCTGTGCCTTTCTGCACCATGGAAAAGGCGGGCGAGGCGTGCGCGGACGCCGTGAAGGAAAAGTGCGCGGCAAACGTGCGCGGCACAAGGTACGGCAAGCACGAGCGCGCGCACGGCAAGTGCATTGCATGCGGCAAGGACGCGGCTGCCATTGCCTACATCGCTCGCCAATACTGATGCTGTGCGCAGCCGGCAATGTTTTATATTACGAGGCGACACTAATTCTTGCGTAGCCCCTTCGTCTAGTGGCCAAGGACGCTGGGCTTTGAAGGGCCCTTTTTGTCGCTCCAGATGGGCACGCTCCAAAAAGCGCCCCGGAAAAGCGGCAAACGGACCCCGAAGAGACCCGGTAACGGCAGTTCGAATCTGCCAGGGGCTACTTTATCTCTATCTCCTTAAGGAAAGCATTATAAAGCGTTTCCGCAAATATACATCTAAAACAACGTAATGGTGCCATCATGAACGTACACGACTGCAGATTCTACTGCCCTCCCCCTCAGCACAACAGGCAAAAGGTGTTCAGGGAAGGGCTTCTCGAGCGCAGCAAGACTTATTCCGGCAGCTGCCTTTTGCCGCAAAACCCCCGCATAGGCCGCGCAGGGTGGGAGCTCAAGCAGCTCGCGCGCGACGTTCTGCGCAAGCCTGAAGTAATGGCGTTCATAGGCAGCTGCCTCGAGAAATCCCCCGACACATATGGGATGCTCCTGTGCGAGCCGGACATCAAGGCGCTTTACGAGGTTGCCAAGGAGGCCGGGCTAACCTCGCCAGAGGGCAAGGCGGACATAATCCATAGCGCAGGCATGGCGATCGCCCTGATGAAGATGAGGAACAAGCTGCTTTTCGAAGGGCCGGTCCCTGCATTCGGATATTACGAAACGTCGAACGAGGCGAAGATCGCCCGCGCCTGCCTCAAGGCGGAAATCCGCGAAATACGCATGGGGCTGCACGACCGCGGGCGCTTCATCTTCCATCCGAAAACAGTGGAGCTGCACAGGCTTCTTAAGGAGCGGATTTACGGGCGCTGCCTAATTCTCTGCGAAAGCCGCGAGCAGGCAGATCTCCTTTACAGCCTGGGCAGGAAAGCCCTTGTCGACGTTTCCACCGACCCCCAAGCCGCGGAATTGCATACGTACGCCCATCTTGTCCTTTACAGCCCCACCACCAGGCTTCGGGAAGCCATCAAAAAGTTCCGCGGCGACGATGTGATAATCCTTGCCATGAATGCGACCTGGGAAGAGGGCGCATACTGGCATTACGTCTCGCTTGAAATGTCAAGGAAGGAAAAGCAGGGCAGCCTGGGGCTGGACGTGCCTACAGACCAGGCCTGATTACGCGCACCTGAACCGCTAACCGATATAAACCCCTGCGCGCCCATCTCCGAATGGAAGGTGATAGGATGGTTGCAATAAACGAGCGGGCGCCTGATTTTACCGAGGATGCATACATCGACGGCGACATGAAGAAAATTTCGCTTTCAGACTACAAAGGGAAATGGGTGGTGCTCTTCTTCTACCCGGCAGACTTCACATTCGTCTGCCCAACAGAGCTTGGGCAGCTTGCTGCGCACCACGAGGAAATAAAGAAGCTCGGCGCAGAAATAATCTCGGTGTCAGTGGACACCGCATTCGTGCACGCAGCATGGCATGACCAGTCCCCCACAATAAAGGAGATAAAATTTCCCATGCTTGCCGACCCCGCGCGCAGGGTGTGCACTGCATACGGCACGCTCATACCGCATGAAGGCATGTCTCTTCGCGCCACCTTCTTCATCGACCCTGACGGCATTGTAAAGGCATACGAATTCCACGACAACTCCATCGGAAGGAGCGTGGACGAGCTCATCCGCAAGCTGCAGGCCGCAGATTTCGTGAAGAAGCACAACGGAGAGGTCTGCCCCATGAACTGGAAGCCCGGCGCAAAGACCCTCAAGCCTGGCATGGATTTGGTAGGAAAGATTTAGCGGTGGAAACATGGATGACGAGGAAAAGGCAAAGCAGCTCGCGCGCGCAAAGCGCCTCGAGGGCAAAATGCTGTTCGTGAAGGCAGCGGAGATTTACCTCTCGCTTTCCATGGAAGCGGAAGCAGCCTCGGCGTTCGAGCGCGGCAGCGACTACTCCCGCGCAGCCTTGCTTTTTGACAAGCTCGGGAAAAATGAGGATGCCGCGCGCTGCAGGAAACTGCGCGATGCAGCCTCGACAGGTGGCACCTGGCAGGACATCCAGGCAGAGTTCCAAAAGGACGCGGGAAACCCGTACTGATTTTTCCATTTTTCTTTTCCGGACAACTAGC
>CAITKI010000122.1 GCA_903892905.1 uncultured Microcaldota archaeon
CAGCCTTGCAATGTACAATGGGAAGGCGCTGTGCGCGTATTCCGAGATTTCAATATATCTCAACAACAGCAAGCGCGAAAACGGCAGGCTTTACTATGATGTCAAGAGGATGGTGGACCCGTATGCCGAGCCATGCGTAATTCGTCTGGTCTGCATTCAGGGCGTAAGCGGGGAGAAGCTGGAGAAAGAATGTGAAACCGCCCCTAGCTCGGTAGTTACCGCTGCACTTGAGCCTGCGGGCAAGGCTTGGACCACGCAGATGATAATGACGCACCAAAAAGCGTCCGGCAAGGAATGGCTAACCAGGGCTTCGGCTGAGAAAATAGCGGAAAAGTTCGCAGGAAGGCCTCAGAGCGCGCTTTGGTTCTGCCGCGTGCTTGCAAGAAAGGCGGTTTCGCTTCCAATTAGTGAGGATGATGTCGACAAAGAGTTAGTGAACAAGAGGTGGGAAAATGATCGTAAAGCTTTCCAAATGGAATTCTGAACGGCTTGCGGAGTTCTGCGCAGGAGATATGCGAACCCTGAAGCTCAAGGAGGGACAGGCAGTCAAGCTGAGGGGAAGAAGGACTTGCCATGCAATTGCAGTACTGGCTGGCGAGGGCTTGCTCAAGCAGGGTGAGGTGGGGATTGGGCTGGCGCTTCAGAAAAGGCTGGGAGTAACGAACGGCTCCGATGTACAGGCTATGCCAGGGCAACTTGAGACTGCAAAGAGGGTGCAATTCATCGCATCCACCGAAGGCATACCTGGCGAGCAGGCATCGTTCATGTTCGAGAAAAGCGATAACCAGCAGGAGTTCTCCTCCAATGCCAAGCTTGCCCTGTCCGCGCTTGCCTATCTTCCTGCAAGGAAGGGCGAAAATATCACAATCACCCCGCTTTCAGCGGCGGATGTGGAGACGTTCACCTCCACATCTGTCCTGCAGGCGGAAATGTTCAGGCTGGTGATGGAAAAGACGGTTTATGTAAAAATAGTGGATACTGTTCCTGCGGGAGAGGTAATCGTAGGACCTGAAACGGAGTGGTGCGAGGCAGACCTGAACAATTTCCTTGCTGGCAAGAAGGATATCAATTTCGAGATGGTGGGTGGGCTTTCAGGAGTGAAGTCACAGCTGCGCGAAGCGGTGGAAGGGCCTCTAAAGCACGCCACCCGCTATTCTGAATGGAAACTGCGCCCCACAAAGGGCATTTTGCTTTTTGGACCGCCTGGCTGCGGAAAAACCATGCTGGCGAAAGCTGTCGCTAAGGAGCTTGAAGCCGAGCTAATCTATGTTCGGGGCGCTGAGATTTACAATCCCTTTTTTGGGGCAAGCGAGCAGATTGTAAGGCGCATATTCGAGTATGCAAGGACATTCCCGCGCGCGGTCATATTCTGGGATGAGTTTGACGCTGTTGGCACTGCAAGGAACACTGCCGGGCAGAATAGCAGGCTGTTTGACACAATACTGAACGCAATACTAGTGGAAATGGACGGAATGGGCAATAACGACAATCTCGTTGTCATAGCCGCCACCAACAGGCTGGACCAGCTTGATCCCGCTCTTCGCAGGCCGGGAAGGTTTGACTTTACCGTGCGCGTGCCGCTTCCTACTGAGGCTGAAAGAAGGGAAATTCTCTCCATTTACCTAAAGGACAAGCCAGGCAAGGACAAACTGGACTTGGACGTGCTTGCAGTAAAAACAGTAGGCTACACTGGCGCTGATTTGGAAAACGTGGTGAGAATTGCATGCCTTGAAGCAATAGAGAAAGATAATGCCGATAAGATAGAGCCAAGACACATGGAATCCGCGCTTGCAAGAAGCAAGCCTTCGCTCACCAAGGAGCAGGTGGAGTACTACGAGCAGATGATAACTGGCACTGGAAACCCATCGGCTGGGAAACTGCCGATGTTTAGGTGAATGCGATGAAATACAAGATGAGGTTGTGCATCAAGCGGTTGCTTGACGTGGAAATCGAGGCAAAAACCGAGAAAGATGCAATTTGGAAGGGGCATGCAATGCTGAATAGGAATCTGCGTGCAAAAGGCGTGAACGGAAAAGGCGCCAAACGAGTCGACTGGATTGAAACCGACTGGTGAATTTGATGGCAAAAGAGGTGTGGCAGCGGCTGGCTGATGAAAACAGCAACAGGAGATACGATGTGCGGGGCACCGTGGAGCTTGGCGATGACGGCTATGTTGAGATTTGCCTGACGGATGCGATTGGCGGAAGCCAGGTTATCCACCTTCATCGCTACCCGGACGGGAAAAAGCGGTGCATTGGATGGGAATGCTGGGTGTTTGAGAACGCAAAAGGAGTGCGAGATCATCATCTGATGGCTGAACGGAAAAAGAAGTGATTCACATGGAAAATCTTGAGAAAATGGCAGAGATTGCGGTATTGCAGGGATACCTGGACAGGCGGATGAAGGAGCTTAAGGCAAGGATGGACGCTGGCGAGCCTCCTGAGCCATTGCGCGAAGAGTTCAGGAAATGCCTTGAGGAATCGCAGAGAATCGGCGCAAGGCTCGCCACGCACTACAGAAGTCGAGAAAACAGGCTGCAACAGCTGAAAAAGAGCCATGTACGGGAAGTAAAGAGCGCGGCAAAGGAAAATGCAGGGGCATAGTATGGGTGAAAAAAGGAAAGTTTGTGCTACGAAAGCACACGGAAGTGGATGGGATGTGGAACAAATTAGACAAGAACAAGAGAAGGTTGCTCAATTGCTTCCTCTTCACAATCATGTCTCCCGTCGGCTTTCTGCTCGGATGGTATGCGGCAATGGAACAGTGGATGCTAGTGGCTGTTCTTATGGGTGTGACGATGGCGCTGGATTTCATAGGCAGTTACACGTATATGGACATAATTGGTGACAGATTTGAAAATGAGTTTGAAAAAGCGCGGGGCAAGCGCGGTTCCGCCAATTCAAAACATAAGTCATAACGAGGGAGAGGAATGAATCTGCCAAAAAACGTTGTCAACAATAACGCAATGCGGGCATACTTGATGGGCTGCACCACGCTTAAGCTAATTTCAAACCCCAATGCCCCAAAGAGAAATGGAAAAATAATCTTTGGCTGGATACTTGATGAGCACGGGGAGGAACTTAAGGAGTTTGTGAATATCCACCAAAACACCTGTGCAGTCTACGAGATGGTTCTGACCACGATTTTAATAGCGGTTTTGTGGTTCTGTATTTTCACCTGCCCAAAATGCGGAAAACAACTGAAAGTTACAGTTGGAGGCTAAAGTATGAGCAAGAAAAAGGACGATATCGAATCAGAACTTTTAAAATCGTACTGCAACTCCTGTCAGTCGCACGACCTGAAAATTACAAAAGTAATCAAGGTGCAGTGCCGGGGCTGTGGAAGAAAGCGATTGATAACATCTCGTCTTGATGAGAGCAAAAGGTGATGAGTATGCCAAATAAGAAAAATGAAGAAGCCTGCTCTTTCATTGCCGGCGAAGCAAAAGATGGCTTAAAGCTCGTGCACTGGTGCACAAAATCAGAGTTTGAACGCGGTATTCGCAAGAGATTCCTACCTAGAGACGCGGAATGCATTATGCGGCTCTTTTTTTCGCCATGGGGGGGCGCAGGCAGGCTTGACCAAATCCACCATTATGCGTTCATGTGCGGTAAATGTGAAACTAGGACGTTCAGAAAAAATCTCAGAATGCTTGCTAGAGTATATGGCCTGAAGCATAATTTCGAGAGCTATTTCCCAACGAATGAAACGGAAGGAAAAACCGCATTCATTGCAGATATAGCGACCCACCACCACGTTTTTTTGCACCCGCAGATATTTGCCTTGCTTAAGCTGGACCTGAGATATGAGGACAGAGTCGATGCCTGCATTGGCAGGATATTTGAGGCAAACACCGCGATAGCCCCAGAAACAAATTATTTCCATCCGGATAAGATGACTAGGGTGCAAAAAATCAGGTGGAGTGAATAGAAACTGCGAATGAGGGACATCCATGAAAATTCCAAGAGAGGATATTGAAAAGATTGGAAAATTCCCTGTTCGGGCATTCATAGTAGGTGAAAAAGACCTGCATGAAAAAGGCGGATATTTGTACGATAAGGCACTTGAATTTGTAAAGGAACACCAGGCGCGGTGCGGAATTTCGCAGTTTGTGCTGATACGCAGTCTTTGCTGCGCTTGGTTCAATTTCGAGCTTTTCTGCCCGAGATGTTTATCAATAAGGGATGTGACATATGCGCTTGCAGATTGCAAGTACAATCGTGCGATTTTCAAGGGCAGGAATGCGGCAATAAAAGAAAAGCATGGGCGGAGACACATTCATAGAAAAAGCTAACCATTGAAAATGTATTGCGGGGCTGAATTATGTCGCAGAAACTTGAAAAAATAGAAGATTGAAAACTATAATGCAGAGGCTCTTATCACAAAGGGAACCGATAAACTATAAGTTGGTGTTATGCTAAAAGCAATCCTTTTCGACCTTGACAATACTTTACTCAATTTCTCAGGCTTCAAGCGGGAGACTGCGCTCGCTGCTGCAAAGGCAATGAAACAGGCCGGAGTTCCTTTGACTGAAAAGGAGCTTTATGACAGGATTTTCAAGATTTACAACGAGAAGGGAATTGAATACCAAAGAACATTTGGAGATGTGCTTTATGGGCTTGAACTTGACCAGCACCACATTGAAAGGGCGAGGCAAGCTGCGATTATCGCTTACACTAAGAAGAAATACGAGTGCATCAGGCCACGCCCGAAGGTAATCCAGATTCTTTCCTCGCTGAAGCGCAAGTACAAACTTGGCATAGTTACAGATGCCCCGCGCGAAAAGGCATGGCAACGGCTTATTCTTTCGGGCTTAGACGCATTTTTTTACCCGGTTGTGACCTACAACGACACTTTGGAGCATAAGCCATCTATTAAGCCGTTTGAGCTTGCGCTTATCCTTTTGAAAGTGAAACCTGGAGATGTGCTGTTTGTCGGAGACAACCCTGAAAGAGACATATTGGGGGCGAAAAAGGCAGGATTGCATACTTGCCTTGCGAAGTATGGATGCATAGATTACACGGAAGAGATGGATCTGGCTGATTACAAGATTAGTAAGTTTGAGAATCTAGCAAAAATAATTGAAGAAATAGAGGGTGGCTAAATGACTTCTTTAACTTTATTCGGTGGCGTAAACGAAATCGGCGGCAATAAATTCCTTGTCGAGTCAGGTAAAACCCGAATTTTTCTAGATTTTGGGCAGTCGTTTTCACTTCTGGACGATTATTTTGTGGACTGGCTCCAACCGCGAGGCAGGTTTGGGCTGAAGGACTACTTTGCGCTTGGCCTCATGCCTCAATTGGCTGGCCTGTATAACCGCGAGGCGCTGGATCGCACTAATTTGAAGCACAAGGAGCCTGCGTTTGACGCTATCTTCATCTCCCACCCCCACTTTGACCACACCGCGCACCTGCAGTACCTCCACCAAGATATACCGATTTACCTTGGCGAAACGGCAAAGACGATATTGGAGTCCACGCAGGAGACGACAAACTCGTTCTTTTTCAGCGAGGAACCGATAGAGCGGCGAGATAAGACAGTAGTTCCGCCAAACGATGTCCATTCCTTCAGGACGGGCAAGAAGATTGCCATTGGCGACTTAGAAATAACCCCTTTTCACGTTGATCATTCAGTGCCTGGTGCGTATGGCTTCCTGGTGGAAACCAAAGATGGCAGGCTCGTTTACTCTGGGGATTTGCGCTCGCATGGCAACAAGCCCGAAATGACTAATGAATTCGTGAAAAAGGCAGTCGAATTCGAGCCGAATCTGCTCATAATAGAGGGAACCCGTGTTAGCGCTGGTGAAAAGCGAAAGAACCACACCGAGCAGATTGTTAGGGAAGGAAGCGGCAAGGTAGTTGATGAAACAAAGGGCCTTATCTTAGCTATGCGGTACCCAAAGGATCTGGACAGATTCCGCTCGTTCTATGAATTGGCATCAAAGAAGGGCAAAACGCTCGTTATTAGCATGAAAACGGCGCACTTGCTCATCAGCCTGCAAAAAGACGAGAAACTGGGGCTTCCAAGCCCTCTAAAGGACAAGAATATCAGGGTTTACGCCCGTGAGATGAAAGCTTACAAGAAATGGGAGAAGGAGATGCTGGAACACACCGTTGATTCGGAATGGGTTAAAGATAACCAGAAGGACATTATTTGGGAGCTCGATTTCACGCAGTTGCAGGAGCTTATTGATGTTCAGCCCAAGGGCGGCGTGTGCATACACTCAATGAGCGAGCCGTTCGAAGAAGATCCTATGTCGCAGCTACAGGACGATGTTCTACATAACTGGCTGGACAAGTTTTCAATGCCGCACCACCAGCTGCACGCTTCTGGACATGCCGCGATGAATGAGATATTCGGGATGATTGATGCGATAAAACCGAAGAAGCTGGTGCCAGTCCACACTCACGGGTGCGAGCTGTTCCCGAAGCATTTGGATGTGGAGAAAGGGAAGAAAATTGAGATTTGAGGAGTTACTATGCGTTTGTTTGTTTATTGCAAAGGATGTGGGCAGAAGATATACCTTAACAGCTATGCAAAACACAGATATGAACTTCCGTCTCTTTTTCAGCTTAAGTGCGCTAACCTCAGCTGTAGCCATTTCGGATATTATATGCCTCAAGATGTAGTTGCCGAACCTAATTTGACTGCGGCTTCGGGTGCAATATTAGGCGCGGCACTGGGTTTGTTGCTAGGACCCGAAGGCGCACTTACAGGGGGAATTCTTGGTGCTGCAATCGGATCCAAGCAAGAAAAAGAGGATCTTGACGAAGTGAACCGATTCAATAGTGAGTGATACGATGTTTGAGTATGCACCCGTAATAGTATTTGGCGTTTCAGCTATTTGGGGCTACTGGAAGATAGCTACTAAAAATATTAATCGATTCCAAATGACCACTAAGAATGGAAAAATGCACGATCTAGGATTGCATGTGTGGTTATTTATCGGGAGCGTATCAATTGCGATGCCAGTATATTATCTGGTTTCTTTATCTAATATTATTTCCGAGTTATTCTCAAACAAATTTGGAGAGGCAATCTGGCCAACGGTTATTGTAATTATCATATTACTCGCAGCAATCATGAGATATGGAGAGTTCCTTAACTCAAAATGCGATGAATACGTGGTAGTCAGATCATTACGGAAAGGAAGAACATCTAGCCGAACCTGAGCAGACCTCATCAAGTTTTCCACACATTATCTTTTACTTTATCAAAAACATCGTCAATTATTTCTTCCCGCGAATATATCTTTTCCATTTCTTTTCGCATTGCATAATTCTTTTTGAAATAATCCTTTCTAGATTTACGTTGAACTTTTAGTGAACATTTGACACAGTACTTCTGAGTGGGACTATTTCGGCTAATTTTATTTTTGCATATTGAACAAATCATCGTTGCAGGCATCTTGAACTTTTTTCGCCATTCCCAGCTAGGGCTTCTTCTTTTCAATTCTTCTCTGCATAATTCACAATACCTTTGCTTTCGGTTAAATCGCTTAACTCTTTTTTTACATAATGGACACAATAGTTTTTTGGGCATTTTGATCTTCTTTTTTAAAAATGGAAAGATTGTTCGCATGGAGGATAATCGGCACATAAATTTTTACGGCTTTCTTATGAGATAGAAACAAATCATAGCACTCTCGCCTCGCGGAAATGCCCCCCACCAACCTATTTATACTGGAACGAGACAGTTCAGG
>CAITKI010000123.1 GCA_903892905.1 uncultured Microcaldota archaeon
CGACGTCGGCGACGCAGTGCAGGAGATGAACTCCAAGGGCATCCGCATCAAGAGGAACGCATTCGAGAGGCGCCTGGACAGGAACCGCATCCCGCACGTCAAGATCGGCGGAAGGCGCGTGATTGCCAAGGACGTGCTCTCCGAGCTTGTGGGCAAGGAGCTCGCGCTTGCGGGCAAAGCCCCGAGGATGCAGTAAGTTTCTTCTTCCTGTTTTATTTTTCAGCTTTATTTTATTGCCTTTAGCGGAGGCGCCAATCACTCCGCCTTCGGGATTTCCTTTTTCTCCTCGGGAGGCGCGCGCTTCTTGCCTGCGAAGAAGTAGTATGCCGCGGCTGCGAGGAATGCCAATGAGATGAGCGCGAGCGCCGCAGCCTGGAGCGGATTGCCCCCTGTGCCTGATTTTGAGAGCGCGGTGTTCGCCGCGCTGATTGCGCGGTCGGAGGAGGCGAGCGAGTCTGCATACATTGCACTTGCCAGGAAGTCTTGCGCGCGCGCCACCTCGTCGCCTATCTGCTTTGCATCATCTGCGCTTGCTCGCGACCTCACCTCGGCAAGCGCCGCCTGCGCGACTGCGAGAGAGGAGGAAGCAGAGGAGGAGAGTGAGGAGAGTGCATCAGAAAGCGAGGCTTGGAGCGCGGAAAGCTTTGCAAGAGAGGAATTTGCCTGCGAGAGCGAGTCTTGGGGCGGGAGAGAGGATTTCTTCGAGGCTGCAAGCTGCTTGTCCGCATCGGACAAGCGCGCGGTTGCTGCCGATGGAGTGAATGGGAGCTGCCTGCGCGACTGCGTGGAAAGTGCGGCGTATTGGGAAGAATAGTTGGCAAGCAGGGGCTCGACCTCGGCGCGGAGCGCTACATATTCTGAGCGGATATTTTCCGCCTGCGCGGCCGTCTCTGATGCGCTGTTGGAGGATGCCTGCTCGATGGAAGAGAGGGCAGATAGGGCTGCTGATGCGTGCAGGAGCGATTGCGCGAAATCGCCTTGTGTGTAGTAGGATTGCGCGCTTGACAGCTCGCCTTGCGCCGCAGAGAGGAAAGTGGAATTGCCTGCGCCTTGCGTTTGCGCTGCAGCGTATTTTTCAGAGGCAGATGTCAAGGAAGAGAGCGAAAGCGCGGCAAGCGAGGAAAACAAGTCTGTCTTTGCCTTGCGGATGATGGAAACCGCTTTTTGGTATCCGCCTGCATCGGCTTCGTCCGAAGCCGACGTGAGAGCGGCCTGGTACTTGAAAAGTGAGGATGAGAATGCTGCCTGTGAGGAGGAATTTGAAAGCAGAAGGGCGGTTTGGATGGGCGTGAGCGAAGAGAGTGTGCTTCCCGCCTCGGATTTTTCCTGGAGGAATAGCTGGTAGTCGCCTGCGGAGTAGGAAAGCTCCTGCGCGTCTTTGCGCATTGCAGAAAGAAGCGAAAGCGCTTCGTCATTTTTGCCCTGGGACGCCAGGCTTCTTGCCTCGGAAAGCATAAGCTCGTCCTTTGTCCTGTTATAGGTGAGCACGAGGAGCTCTGCCTGCGAAAATCCGTCGGAGAGCGCCTGTGCGGTGTCCTGCAGGATGTATGATATGGCAAAGGAAGATGCCTTGCCTTTTGCCAGCGGCGAGAATGTGAGCGAGAGCTGCGTTTCGCTTCCAGATGCAGTTGAAGACACACGTGCAACTTTTTCCCCTGAGAGGGGGATGATGCTCAGGTTTGCGATGCCTGTGTAGGGCTCGAAGAGGGAAACGGTGGCTGACGGGCAGCCAAGCGAAGATGGGGAGAGCGAGAGAGTGTAGGAGACTTTCTTCGCGCCAAGGGGCAGCGTCTCGTATTCATATGTTGAGAGCGACGCGGTGAATGGGTGTGAAACCCCATAGGAAACTGTGAGCTCCCCCTTGCCTGATGCCACGCCGTTGATTTCGCCGCGGAGTTCGCCCTCGTCGCCTGCCGCGAAGGAAGACAGGGGGAACTTTTGACCGGAGTAGGAAACATATGCATCCTGGGAGATGGCAGGGGCAGGCTGCGAAATGAGAAGGGTAGGAAGGGTGCGCGACGAGACAAATGAGATTGTGCGGCTTGCCTGCGCAAGTTCTTCGGTGGCAAACAAGCAGGCATCATCGGATGAGATTATTTGCGCTGGCTGGTCTTTTTTCGTGAAGGTGAATGAGAGGGACTGGAAAGGCAGGACGCTGGAAAGGAGGATTGTAGTTTTGCCCTTGTCGGGATACGCGTCGTACACTGCGTCCCCGCTTGAGAAATCAGACGAGTATAAGGGCACTGACGTGCGCACTGTGAATGGGATGGTGGTGGCTGAAGAAAGCGAGGATGGGTTTTGCGCGGTTATGTGCGCCGCGTAGTCAGTCTGCCTGCCAAGCACAGGCGTTCCGTAAATTTCAGACACGAATGAGTTTTGCGAGAGGGCGGATGATAAGTATTGGGGCTTTTGCTGCTCGGAGGATAGGAGAATGGAGTCGATGCCGGCCTCTGTTTGCCTGATGTGCCCAATCGCCGCCCCTGCATCAAGCGTGCCGGACGGGAAATACATCGAGATGGGGCTTAGCTTCTGCGAAAGGGCAGGGGCGAATGCGCGCATTTCACCTGAAACTTCCAAGGCGCGTGCGTATTTTTCCTCAAGGTAGGAGTAGGTTTCATACACGCGAATAAGCAATGCCTGCTGGTCGCTTTGGATGGCAAAAAGGACAGAGGAGATTATGTCTGCAGATGGGGAATTGGACAGGAGGGCGCGGTATTGCAAGACGGTTTCCTGCTCATATGCCACATCAATGCCGTCGGTGCGCGCTGAGGAGAGAAGGGAGGAATATTTTGAGAGCGCCTGCTCTGCTTCTGAAAGTGCGCCAGTTGCTTGCTGGCCCTGGGACAGCAGATAAGCCTGGCCGGCAAGCCGCGCGGCGTTGGTGTATGCCTGGTAGCGCGCGCCAAGGGAGGGAAGCGAGCCCGAGGATGCAAACAGATCCTCAGCCTGCGCAAGCTGTGAGCGGGCGGATGACAAGGATTGCGCAGATGCCAAGGAGGATGCTGATTCGCTGGTGGCTGCCTGGGCCTTGGAAATTGCCTCCTGCGCGGCATTTTTCTGGGAAAGCACTGTTGATTCTGCGTTGGAGCGCACGAGCTTGAGCGAGGCAAGCGCTGCCTGTGATGTTTCTGACGATGACTGGGCCTCGGAAATGGCGAGGGCGAGCCACCCTTCTGCCTCTTTTGAGGAAAAGCTTGCCTGGGAGGATGATAGGAGGGACTGCGCGCGGGAGGAGTCGTCCCTTGCGTTCAGGTAGCCGCTGTAGATGCCGCTGTAGCCGCTGCCGACGACGAGGGAGGCGCCGCTGGAATTGGCAGGCACGTCGCCAATGAGCTCAAGCTTCTCGCCGCCAAGCAAGGACAGCTCGGAGGAAAGCGCGCGCGAAGAGTCCTGCGCCGCCAAGCGCGCTGTTGAATATTCGCCAAGCATGCTGCTTTTTGCATCTGACAGGAGCATGTAAAGCGAAAGGGTGCGCGCGATTGAGGAGTTTTCGCCGGTGCCGCCAAGTGCATTCAAGCGCGCGGGAAAGCCGGCCTGGGAAAAATCAGGCAGCTGTGGGGAGGATGCGAAGTAATCGTATGCCTTTTGGTAGGAGGCCGCTTCGTTTGCGCAAAAGCCCGTGCTTGGCGAAAGCAAGGATTCGGCGTAGTTGAATGCCGGGGAGGCTGCGCCGGAATAATTCTGGGAGCCTGCGCCCGCATCGGACAGGAATTCGTATTCTGCCTGGGCAAGGCGCGAAAGCGAAAGCGCGGCGGATTGCAGCGAGTCGTGCGCGGATGCCGCGTGCTCAAGCGCGGCAGAGTACTGCATAGGGTAGAGCGAGACAAAGCGGCTGACGTCGTTCACTTTCATCAGGATGTCAAGTTGCACAATTGCCGTGAGGAAGAATATGTTTGTGAGCGGGATGTTTTGCAGGCCGAAATTGTCGCGCACTGCCGCCTGCGCCTTGGCGGAGAGGTCGTGCGAAGAGCGTTCTGCGTCCTTTGCAAGCGCAAGCTCGTCCGATGCGCGCGTGAGCAGGGCAGCTGGCTCTGAAAGCGCGGCCCTTTGCCCGGCAGGCACGCGAGCGAGAAGGGCGCTCCCGTTCGTGAGGGAAATGTTTTCCAGCCCCAGGCTGCCAGTGGAATTGTCGAATGCGAACGCATATGAGTGGATGGACCAGATGGTAATGATGTTGGGATTGCTTGAGATGTAGGAGCCACTTTGCCAGAAGCGCGCGAGCGGGCCGCTTGGGAAGCAGTCCGCAAAGCTTGCATTGCTAGCAAAGGTTGGCGCCATCAATGACGAAAAGCACAGAAAAACAAGAATGAGGCGCTCTCCCCGCCACCCCATGATGGTATTTCCACCCCAATTTTATTATGATTATCGGATTGTTTTTTCTCGGCGGAGGCTGCACGGGCCGCCGCTATTTTTTCTCTGGCGCCGCCAGTTTTGCCTCTGATTTCTCCTTTTGCGCGGCTGGCGCCTCAGGCAGGGGGTGCGGCGGCGGTGCCTCCTGCTTCACCAGCTTGTGCTCGGCCTCGGCCACTTCGCATTTTTTTGCCAATTCGTCAAGCGTGAGCGCAAGGTAGGCGCCCTTTTCAGTCAGGTGGAAAATGTTCTGCTTGCCTTTTTTCTCAGAGGCAACTATCCCGAATTTCTTGAGGTTTGTGAGCAGGTTTATCACGTGCACGTATGACGAGCCCGACACGCGCGCGAGCTTGGAGGGATACCATGTCTGCTCTGCGTCCTTGAGGAGGAGAAGGATGGAGCATGGCTTGGGCTTGAGAAGGAGCCTTTTGAGGGCAGATGGCTTGGGTGCCTGCGGTGCAGCTTCACTTGCCAAGGCAGCACCCCTTGCCCGATTTTGCGCCTATGCCCGCGTTATTTTCCAAGCACGCACCTCTTCAGGATAGCCATCCTCACAGGCACGCCGTTTTTCGCCTGCTCGAAATATTTTGCCCGTGCGTCTGAGTCGAATTCCTTGGGGAGCTCGTCTATTTTCGGGAGCGGGTGCAGCACTGCCATGCTTTTCGGGGCTGCGCGAAGCGAGCCCATGCTCAGGCGGAATTCCGATGCCATGCGGAGCGCCTCGTCAGGGTCTGCGAACCTCTCGCGCTGCACGCGGCAGACATAGAGTATGTCGCATTTTGCAAACGAGGGCTTGGTGGTTTCCTTTATGCTTGCGCCGAATTCCTTTTTCGCGCGCGAGACGACCTCGGGCCCCATGGCAAGAAGCGCGGGCGAGCAGAGCGTGGCATTTGCCCCGTACATTGCAAGCAAGTGGAGGAGCGAGCGCATGGCGCGCGCGTGCTTGAGGTCGCCCATCAGAGTCACGTTCAGCCCGTCGATTTTCCCTTTGAGCTTCTTGATGGTGTAGATGTCAATGAGCGCCTGCGTGGGGTGCTGGTTGCCCCCGTCGCCAGCGTTTATCACTGGGTGATTTGCGATTTCCGCCGCAAGCTGGGGCATGCCGGGAGACGGGTGGCGTATCACGAGGCAGTCTGCGTAGCCATCCATCATCTGGATGGTGTCCGCATATGTCTCGCCCTTCTGCGCAGAGCTTTTGTCTGAGTAGAATGCGAGCGGCGTGGCGCCCAGGCGCGCTGCGGCGGCTTGGAAAGAGAAGTTTGTGCGCGTGGAGGATTCGAAGAACAGGTTGGCGACAATTTTGCCGGAAAGAGTGCGGAGGGGCTTGCCTTTCCGAAGCAGCACCTCCATTTTCGAGGCCTCTGAAAGGTAGGCATCGGCCTCGCGCTTGTCAAAGTCGTAAACCGAGAGAAGATCAGGCATGTCAACACCGCAAGCAGTGCGCGGGCAAGTTTTATAATGATGGGCGCGCGGCAGCAGGCGTGCGCTTTATAATGTTTAAACCCTTTCTTTTCTTCGAAGAGGTAGATGCCATGAAAGGAAAGGAAACTCATCTTGGGAAGATTGTGAAAAACGGGCGCGTGCTCATACTTGCAATGGACCAGGGCATGGAGCATGGCCCGACTGACTTCAATGACAGGAACATCCACCCCGAATATGTCTGCGATATTGCCGCTCGCGGCGGCTTCACGGGGTTTGCTATACAAAAAGGGATTGCCAAGCACTACAAGGAGTGCTACTCGGGCAAGGTGCCGCTCGTCCTCAAGCTGAACGGCAGGACGAACATTGTGCCGAAAGACGAGATTTATTCCTCGCCAGTTGCGTCTGTGAAGGAGGCGGTGGCGCTCGGGGCAGATGCCATTGGCTATACGCTTTACGTGGGCTCGCCGCGAGAGGCGGAGATGTTCCGCGACTTTGGCGTAATTTCTGCCGAGGCGGAGGACTACGGCCTGCCGACTATTGTGTGGGCATACCCGCGAGGGAAATACATCAAGGACGAGAAGTCGGTGGAGTCTGTTTCATACGCTGCGCGCGTGGCACTTGAGCTTGGCGCGGACATTGTGAAGGTGAATTACACCGGCGACGTTCCTGGCTTCAAGAAAGTGGTTGCAGCGGCTGGGAGGTGCAAAGTCATTTCTGCAGGCGGGAGCAAGCAGTCCGACGCAGAGTTCTGCGCGAAAGTGAAGGAAGTGCTCGCAGCCGGCGGCGTGGGCATGGCGGTCGGCAGGAATGTTTGGCAGCA
>CAITKI010000124.1 GCA_903892905.1 uncultured Microcaldota archaeon
CTCCAAGCTGCTTATGCACTCTGGATGAGGCGATGACGCAGGTCAAGCCAGTTATTTCCGAGGCGGAACTTTCGCTGCCTCTTGAAAAAATAGAGGCGATAGTTTCCAAAAACGCAGTGTTCACCCTTGACTTCGTGGACGGGCAATGCCGCGACTATGTTGATGTTTCCCAAGTCATCGATTCCAGCGAGGTGTACTCTTCCTGGGACACCACCACGTCGCAACGCTCCGCATGCTCGGACGGCGTCATCCAGTCCAAGTACATCTTCGGCTGCTCACTTCGCCAGCTCGACTCCGAGTTCTCGGTGAAAAGCTGCGACATCACGGTGTGCAAGCGCTGCTTCGAGATAGACAACTGCACGAACTGCTCAGCGTGCTATTTCAGCCACAACCTTGAGGGCTGCGAGGAGTGCATCCTCTGCTCGAATGTGAAGGGCATGCGCTATGCCGTCCTGAACAAGCAGCTCCCGCGCGAGGAGTATGCGCGCGTGAAGAAGATAGTGCTTGACTACGTGAACGCGGAGCTTGACAGCAAGAAGAAATGCGGCAGGTCGATATTCGCGTTGTCAGGCGCCAAGGTGAAAAAGTGAGCGCATGGTAAAAGCAAGCGTGAAAGCAGGCGCATGTGCCCCGCTTGACAAGCAATGGAGGTCAACCACACGATTGCTTCTGGGCAGCGAGGCGGGTGCGCTTTCGCAATACGCTGCGTGGCTTTACGAAGGCAACGGGCCCCGGCTTTCGGAAAAATCATGCGTGTCTGGAAAGGAAACTGTATTCGCCTATTCTGCCTATGCGAAAAACTCGAAATTCGCAAGCTTTGACGAGGTCGACCTTGACCAGAAATATCCGCCT
This sequence comes from uncultured Microcaldota archaeon, assembly GCA_903892905.1. Classification (GTDB taxonomy): domain Archaea; phylum Micrarchaeota; class Micrarchaeia; order Anstonellales; family Anstonellaceae; genus UBA10161. Next base: position 853 of record CAITKI010000124.1, read on the forward strand.
CTTTCGATAAACGACATCAAGGACATTGATTCCGTCTTCGAAGCGGTTGCAGACAGGGCAATCTACTGCGGCAACATGGTGCTTGGCAATTCTGAATTCGTGGAGGGCAGCAGCGCCATAACAGACTCATTCTATGTGCTCCACTCCGAGCGCGTGGCATTCTCAAAGTACGTTGCCTATTCCACGAGGGGAAGCTACAGCGAGAACATTTTCGGCTGCTTTTACTTCGGGCCAGCGGCATTTTTGATAAAATGCGACAATGCCTGGGACTGCCAGCGCTGCCTATGCGTGTCAAGGTCGGACTTCTCGTCTGACTGCCACTATTCCCATGGAATGTCCGGCTGCCACGACTGCATGTTTTCCTTCAACCTGAAAAACAAGCGCAATTGCATCGGCAACCTGCCCCTTCCAAAGGAAAAGCATGCGGCGCTGAAGGCAGAATTGCTGCGGGGCATTGCGGAAAAGCTAAAGAAGGGCAAGCGCCTGCCAGCTCTCCACGAACTCATTGGCATGGCAAAGCCGGATTTCTCGCTGCTTCGCGCAGCAACCCCTGTGATGCCGCATTTCACTGAGGAAAAGAAGGACAAGGCAAGGATTGAAAAGGCGTTTTCAGATGCGTCCGGAGTTCTAGGGCTCCGCCTCACCTCGCTTGACAATTATTCAAAGTGGCTTTGCAGGAATTCACAGGCCAGGCTTGAGCCTGCATCATCGTGCGCAACAGGCAAGCCCATGCTGGTGCCTGACATCGCGGGCTTTCTCCGCTTCCCAAAAGAGCGCCTTCTTTCCCTCAAGGAGGCGGAATACCTAGGCGAGCATCTGGCGCTAAGCGAAGGCGAGGCAGAGTCGCTCACTCTCCAATCGGCGCCAGCCACGCTCTCGAAAATCGCATTCTTCTGCCCGCACTGGGAAGCTGGCAACCAGCAGAACAACATCGACTGCCCGGTGAGCATCGACTCGGTAGACTGCTACCACGGGCTGCAGAATATGCTATCCAAAAAGTGCGGCTTTTGCCTCCTGCCGCGCAATTGCGAGTCCTGCTTCGGCTCCAGGGAGATACGCTATACTTCGTTTTCCTTCAACTGCCATTTCTCCACCAAGCTCACCCGCTGCTTCGAGTGCGACAGCTGCAACAACTGCTCCGGGGCATACTTCTGCCACAACTGCGAAAACGTGCACGATTCCATGTTCTGCTTCAACACCAAGAACAAGAAATATGCAATAGGCAACGTTGAAGTGGGCAGGGAGAAGTTCCTGGCGGCAAAGGAAATCCTGCTTTCGTGGGCGCGCGCGCGCCTAGAAAAAAGCCGCGCGCTTCCGCTGGACATTTATTCCATTGCGGCGTATAAGCAA
>CAITKI010000125.1 GCA_903892905.1 uncultured Microcaldota archaeon
CGCCCCTGAAAAACATCGCCAAGAAGGCAGCGCACCTGCGCGTGGTTTCCATGCCAGGCGTAACAGCTGAGATGGAGCCTGCCATGGCAACAGACTACTCGCGCATTGCAGACCGCGGCGCCCGCCTCCTCACCGTCGTCCAGGCAGCCACTGGCTTTGAAGTGGCATTTGACGGCGCAGGCGTGCCCAAAAACACGCGGCTCTTCCTTGACGCGCGCGCAAACAACTGGTCGCTGGATGCCGGCATCTGCAGGATGGCAGGCGACTTCATCAACTTCCCCTCAGGCGAGCTTTTCACGCCCCTTTACGAAGCCGCGACGCCAGAGGGCCGCTCGCTTTTCGGCGACTCGCAGACAAAGGGCATCTGGCCCGTATACTCCTACAAGGACAGGAAAGCCGTTTTCCTGCACGTGGAAGGCAACCGGATAACGCGCGTGCAGGGCGACTCGGCAGAGGCTGCGCGCATAATAGAGGACATCGCGCGCGACGAGAGGAACGCGAATGTCGCAGAGCTCGGGCTTGGCATAAACGAAGCCGCGCGCTGTGCGCCCGGCGTGCCCGTGCTTGAAGCTGAAAAAGCCGGGCCCCACATAGCATACGGCCGCTCAGACCATTTCGGCTCCCCTGGCTCCCACGCAGGCAAGGTGCCAGCCTCGACGCATCGCGACATCGTCTACACGCGCAGCACGCCCATCACCGCCACCATCCACGCAGTTTACCCTAACGGAAGGAAGCTTCTCATCGCAGAAAGAGGAAAAGTGGTTGTGGTTTGACGGAGGAATGTCATGGCACCCAAAGATACAGTTGACACGCTTCTTCGCGGCATGGGGCAAATCATGCTGCAGGACAATGCGCTGACAGGCGCGCTTTTCCTCCTGGGCATCTTGGTGAACTCCTGGCAGATGTTCCTTGCCGCGCTTTTGGGCGTTCTTTCAGGCACCGTTGCCGCTTACCTTCTCAAATACAGCAAGGAAGACATATCTCATGGGCTTTACGGCTTCAACGCCGCGCTGGTGGGCGTGGGGCTGCTTTTCTTTTTCCAGCCAAGCGCGCTGCTTGTTCTTCTCATCGTCGCAGGCTCCGCACTTTCCACAATGATATTGAACTTCATGCACGCGCGGAAAATGTCTCCCTACACTTTCCCCTTCATCCTCTCAACCTGGATAATCATCGCGCTTGTGGGCGCAACAGGTGCGCTTTCTTCCCAGCCCTCCTCGCCGCTTCCCCTCTCGCTTGACATCCTCTCCGCGCTTTCCATGGGCTTCTCTCAGGTGATGTTCCAGGCAAATATCCTCACAGGCATCCTCTTCCTCGCAGCCATCCTCGTCAACTCGCGCACCAACGCGCTTTTCGCCCTTCTCGGCTCCCTTGTGGGCATGATAGTTGCCCTCGCGCTCTCCTTCCCGCTGGGCCTGATAAGCATCGGCATCTTTGGCTACAACGGAGTGCTCTGCGGCGCGGCATTCGCAGGCGCCAAGAAGCACGCGCTTGCATTCGCAATAGCGTCAACCGCGCTCTCCGTTCTCATGGTTTATGCATTCCCGCTAATCAGCATCCCGGCGCTCACCGCGCCGTTCGTTTTCTCAACTTGGATAGTGCTGACGCTGGGGAAAAAATTGTAATGTGCGTCTACATCCTCTCAAGCGCGGGGATGCCCACTGCGCCAAGCGCGTTTGCGAGGGCCACTTTTGCAGCGTAATTTGTCGCCAGCCTGCCATCCTTCACTTTCTCATCCTCGCATGAAAGTATGGGGCATGCATTGTAGAACTTGTTGTAAAGCGCCGCCAGGTCCAGGCAGTAGTCAGCCACAATGTGCGGACGGAGCTGCCTTGCGGATTCTGAAACAATGAACTCCAAAAGCATTGCCTTTTTCAAAAGCTCTTTTTCCGCAGGCTCGAATTTCTTGCCCGCCTTCCCTTTTCCGCCCTTCTCGGATATCTTGTGCGCGCGCGCATGCGCATAGATAGCATAGGGCGCGGAGTCGCCCTCAAGCGAGAGCGCGTCGTCCCACCTGAAAGTTATCCTTTTCTCAGGCGTCGTCCTAATCATGGTGAACCTAATTGCGGCGGCTGCGATTGTAGCGGCGATTTTCTGCCGCTCATCGCCTTCAACATCGGGCTTGATTTTCGCTTCCGCCCTCTTCACGCCCTCATCATAAAGCTCATCCGTGGTATATCCCACCCAGGTGCCCTGCCTTCCGGAGAACTTCGAGTCTTCCAGCCCCACATGCTCATATGAAAGATGCACCGAGTTCTCGGCCTCTTTGCCGTAGCCCATGGAAAGCAGTATCTCCTTGATGACTTTCTGCGGGTATGCCTGCTCCATGCCAATCACGTTTATCACGCGGAGTGCTTTGCCGAATTTTCCCGCCTTCCCTTTGCGCGAGGTCATCATGCACTTCTTGCCATTCGGCTGCTCCATGAACTCGGAATAATGGAAGTTGCTTTTGAGCAAGTCAAACTTCCACAGCTGGAATATCACGTCCTTGCCCGTGTATGTGGCAGTTCCGTCGCTTCTCACCAGTATCTTGTCAGGCGACTCCATGGCAGCAAACTCCGGCGAGGTCATCTTCGCGACCAGGCAGCCCGCGTTCTTCCCTTCAGTTTCCTTCACAATTGCAGGGTTTTCCTTGAGGCGCGCCATGCCCTCCTCGAAAATGGTGTGCAATATGTCAGACTCGAATATCATCACGTCATGGTAAATGGAAAACTTGAATGCCGTCTCATACTGCGCGGCCACGCACTTCTCCACAAGCTTGCGGCATTCGGATGCATTCTCACCCTCGCCTTCCTCCATCTCCTTCACAAGCTCGCGCACCTGTGCCTGCACGTTCTGGTCTTCCTCGAATTTCTTCGCAGCCTCCACATACTCTTCGCCCAGCCACAAGTCAAGCTTGCCTGAAGGCTTTTTTCCCAGGTGCAAATAACCCCAGAACGACTGTGCAACCTGCAGCCCCAAATCATCAATATAATCCGTCCTCTCCACAGTTTCACCGCTGAAAGCAAGCACGCGCGCCACCGAATCGCCCAGCAAAGCGTTCCTCAGGTGCCCAATGTGCCACGGCTTGTTCGGGTTCACTGACGGGAACTCGATTATCGTTTTCCCCTTTCGCGCTTTCCAGGAGCCTTCGGCTCCTGTCCCTCCAGGGGCGTTGCCCCTGAAGGTTCCCTTGCCAAAAGAAGCGCCCTGCTTCTCAATTTCCTTCACAAGAGCAGCGTAGAAACCATCCGACAGGAAAAAGTTGATGTAAGGCCCCGTTGTCTTAGCCTCGGACACCCAGTCAGGCAGCTTAATCTTCGCGCAAATCTCATTAGCAAGCAAAACAGGGCTCTTCTTCTCCTTCTTGGCAAGCGAAAAGCAAATCGAAGTGGCAACATCGCCAAACTGCCCTTTCGGAAGCTCGACTGACGCCTCCGCCTCCTCAAGGGACACGCCCGCCGCGCTTGAGATGGCGGACGCCAGCTTTTTCTTCAATTGCAGGAACATGAGCAACTCTTGCCACATCAATAATATAATGCTTCAGCCTGCCGGGTGCGCAAGCAATAAAAGGAGGGGCAGGCATAATGTAAGTATGGCAAATCTAGGCTTTGAATCCCCTGGCGACGCTGGCATAGAGCCTTACGTGCTCACGCTCAGAAATTTTGGTTTCATGCCTCCCGTCCAATCTAAAATTCCTGAAGTGCAATTCGCGTGCGACCAAGTGATAAAAGAGCTTCATAAGACTGATCCAACCTCTGAAAAAGGCAAGCATCTTATTGATATGCTTGGCCGGAACCTGTGCCACAAACCACTGGGGGAGAAAGTGACTGAGTTTGACGTACACCTAGCTCTTCAGCGGATACAGGTCGATGCAAAGGAATTCAAGGCATCGTTCCCCTACAGCAACACTGATTTTGCGCAAGGCCTTGCCGCGCGGTTCATAAACAACCTCAACAAGAACGCGCCGCAAACAATCCCTCGATAAACTATTTAAAAAAAGCGAAACGGGCCCGATGGGATGTGCATTTTGCCTCGGCAAAATGCATCAGACATCGAGCGGTGCGCCGCTCGATGCTGATTGTCAGCACGCAAAAAACGGGCCCGATGGGATTTGAACCCATGACCTTCAGATTAGAAGTCTGCCGCGCTATCCAGGCTGCGCCACGGGCCCGTGGCGCACAGATAGTGTGTTGAACGGTTAAAAAGCCTTCAGGGCGAAAGCCGGGCATGGAAAGCCTCTCTGAAAGGAAAGTGCGCGCGCGCAAAATCATCTCGCTTCTCAAGCGTGCCTACCCTGGCGCAAAGTGCTCCCTTGCGCACAAGACGCCCCTGCAGCTCCTCGTCGCCACCATCCTTTCCGCGCAGTGCACTGACGCGCGCGTGAACATTGTCACGCCCGCGCTTTTCGCGCGCTACAAGACCGCGCGCGATTTTGCAAACGCCGATATTTCCGAGCTTGAGGCGCTGGTGCGCTCCACCGGCTTTTACCATAACAAGGCTAAGAACATCAAATCCGCCTGCAGCATCATTGTGCAGAAGCACAAAGGGCAAGTGCCTCGCACCATGGAAGATATGCTGGAGCTTCCCGGCGTGGCGCGCAAGACCGCGAACATCGTGCTTGGCAATTCCTACGGAGTAATTGAGGGCGTGCCGGTGGACACGCACGCCATCAGGATAAGCCATCTGCTCGGCTGGTCGCGCGAAAAACAGCAGGAAAAGATAGAGCGCGACTTGATGGCGCTCCTGCCGCGCAGGGACTGGCTCAAAATATCAGACTTATTCGTGCACCACGGGCGCGCAATCTGCATCGCGCGCCGGCCGAAGTGCGATATCTGCCCTGTGAACAAGCTCTGCCCCAAAATAGGGCTGAAAAAGAACGCCAAATGAATTTTGAAGAGGCTGGCGAGATGGATTTGGTTGTATTGCTATTGGTGCAAATACCCATGTGCGACTTCTGAGACCTTCGCTATCAGTTTATTCATTTCTCGCAGCCACATTATCACATCCTTAGCATGTTTCGGATCTGTTTTACGTATAACTTCTGCGAAAAGGGCGCCGGAGTTAGATAATATGCTGGGGGATCTTGAATTGTTAAGTCTTAGTCCAGAATAACTTAGTTTAAAATGGTTCAATTCGTCTAATGGACGACTATTGATGTTGTCACTAGCATTATTTATTCCAAAAAAATATACGTAGTTTTTGCCATCATATTCAAAAGTGACATTTTTTTTCGCCAGAGATTTGATTCCTCTTTCCAATGCCTTTTTGGTGTCACCGGTGGCGTAATAATCATCAATGACGAGTATATTTCTATATGTCCTATTTTCCAGTAACTTATTGTTTCCAGAAGAAAGATTCCAGTTATTTATATCTGTTAGATGACAGTCGCCCCCCCAATATTTCATATGTATGCTCATGAAAAGGATTTTTGTTTTCGGTAAGCCCTGCTTTGCCCTAATCTTATCAAAAACAGCCTTCATCAGCTTAGCCACTCCTCTTCCACCCCGGTCAATCCCTAGGATCGTGTCTGATTCTAGAGGTGAATACTCGCGTGCTATTTTCACTGCCCTTTCCACTAATAACATGTCTGAGTAGTCCTCAAAAATAAGTCGATACTCATCTCTCAATTTCCAAAAGTCATCTCTCCACTTATTGACTGCTGGGCTATCAAGCATGTAAGAGTAAGGATTGTTTTGTTTGTCTCTTTTTTCAGCTCTAGCGAACTCATTACGAGAGTATTTCTGAAAATCGTAATAAGCTTTGCGCAATGTTGCTGCGTCTTTCTCAAGATTTTCGAATGGCAATCGCCCTTTTTTAAACTGGACCAAATCGTTGCGTAGAGATTTCTCCACATGCTTAAACCTGATTAAATATTCCATATATTCATATTATATATAACATCTTTTAAACCTTGCGTTGTTAGCTTACGAGATGTATTTCAAAGAGCTTAGCTGACCAGCTGGAAATATGGGGTGCGTATAAGGCATCTATGCTCGAAAGAATAGAAAATGAATGGGGCCGCTGTGATTTGAACACAGATCACTGCGTCCCGAACGCAGTAGCGTACCAGGTTAGCCCACGGCCCCGTCTTGAAAGCAAATGTTTCACAGATGAACTGTTAATATAATGTGCGGACAGGCGGGGCCGTGGAACGGCCCCGTCTTTAACGCCTGGCGGGCTATTGCTTGAATAAGACGATTTTAAAACCCTGCTGCAAGGAACTGATGTCTGATGCTGGTAATATGAAATTTCAACTAATGCTCGCGCCCATGGAGGGCGCCACGGGAAGCGCGTTCCGCGCGCTCTGCCACAAGAACGGCGCTGACCTTACCTTCACCGAGATTGCGCGCGTTTCAAACCTTGCGCGCGCAAAGAAGGGCGAGCTTGAAAAAATTGCCATTCCTGATGCCACGCCCACGCAGATTCAGCTGGCAGGCGCGAAGCTGCCTGAATATGAAAAATTCCTCGCGAGCTTCAAGCCAACCGCGGGATTCCGCGGCTTCAACCTGAACTTGGGCTGCTCCTCGCCTGATTTCCTGCGCCAGGGGCTCGGCGCGGCAATGGTCAAGCGCGTATCAAGAGTGAATGAAATAGTGTCGCTAATCAGCAAGCACGGCTACGAATGCTCCATAAAGATGCGCCTGGGCGCGGACAATTACGAAAAGCAGAAAGGCGCCTACCTCAACCTCATCTCTGCAGTTGACGCCTCGTTTTTCGTGGTGCACGCGCGCACTGCGAAGCAGACGCTTTCGGACAAGGCGGATTTCTCAGTATATGAAAAGTGCGTGGCAACAGGCAAGAAAATCGTGGCAAACGGCGACATAAAGACAAAGGAACAGGTTGCAGCGCTTCGGCAGCAGGGGCTATATGGCGCAATGGTGGGGCGCGCGGCAATGGGCAACCCCAAGGTTTTCAAGGTGCTGCACGAGGGCTGATGCCAACTCGCGGTCGTAAATATATACCTATATGCCAAAATCAATCCGATGCTGACCAGAGAGAGCCTGAAAGGCGCAGAGCCGTGGGCGGAAAGCCCGGAAAAGGCATTCGCTCTCCTCCAATCCACACCATCCGGGATTTCGGAGAGCGAGGCAGAATCGCGCCAGCACGCGTTCGGGAAGAACGAGCTTGCGCCCAAGAAAAAGCGCGGCGCGCTCCTGCTTTTCCTCTCCTACTTTTTCAACCCACTCATAATATTGCTCATCACTGTGGCAGTGGTCTCCTATCTTCTGGACACCGTGAACAACTCCCTTTCCGCAGGCATAATACTTGCCATGGTGTTCGTAAGCGTGAGTGTGACTTTTTACCAGGAATACACTGCGCGCGACGAGGCTGAGAAGCTGCGCAAGATGATACGGAACACCGCGACCGTGGTGCGCGACGGCGCCGCCCGCGAGGTGCCCCTCAAGTTCCTGGTGCCAGGCGACATAGTGCGCTTGTCAGCAGGCGACTTGGTGCCTGCGGACTGCAGGATAATCACCTGCAAGGATTTTTTCGTGAACCAGGCGTCGCTTACAGGAGAATCATTGCCTGTGGAAAAATCCCCTGCGCCATCACCGCCGGGCTCTCCGGTGCAGAAGATGGAAAATGCCGTTTTCTTCGGCAGCAGCGTGGTCTCAGGCTCCGCTGATGCCATCGTGGTGCGGACAGGGCTTGACACGCAGTTCGGCGAGCTTGCGCGAAGGCTCGCAATGTCCGCGCCTGAAACCGCATTCGACCGCGGCATACGCGAGTACAGCAGCCTCATGGTCAAGTTCGTAATCGTCCTGGTATTCGCAATTTTCCTGATAAACTCCGTCACAAAAAGCGATGTGGTGGCAGCGATTCTTTTCTCGCTTGCCGTTGCGGTGGGCCTCGCGCCCGAGATGCTGCCCGTCATCGTCACCGCCAACCTGTCCCAGGGCGCAAGGAACATGGCGAAAAAGGAGGCGATAGTCAAGCGCCTCCCATCCATCCAGAACCTGGGCGCAATGGACGTGCTGTGCACGGACAAGACAGGCACGCTCACCGAGGACAGGATTGAGCTTGTGCGCCACGTGAACATCGACATGGTGGAGGACGAGCGCGTGCTGCGCCTCGCCTTCATGAACTCGCACTTCCAGACCGGGCTGAAAAACCCCATGGACTCCGCGGTGCTCCAGCACGACGCGGAAATCGGCGCGCAGGGGATAACGAAGGTAAAGAAAATCGACGAGATACCATTTGACTTCATGCGCAGGCGCATGAGCGTGGTGGTGCAGGACGGGCACGAGCACATCATAATCACCAAAGGGTCTCCCGAATCCGTGTTCCCCATATGCGGGCGGTTCCACCACAAGGGCAAGGCGGGGAAATTCGGGCCCAAGGAGAAGGAAAAGGCGAAAAAGCTCTACGACCTCCTCTCCATGGACGGCTTCCGCGTGCTTGCGCTTGCCAGCCGCCGCGCGCCTGCGGGCGACCACATTTACAAAGTTGCGGACGAGAGGGAATTGACATTTGAGGGATTCCTGGCATTCCTGGACCCGCCCAAGCACACCGCGCACACATCGCTGTCCGAGCTGATGAAGCGCGGCGTGGAGGTCAAGATTCTCTCGGGCGACAACGAGCTTGTGAACAAGAAAATCGCGCAGGTGGTAGGCCTCAACGTGAAAGGCGTGATAACTGGCGAGGAAATCTCACAGGCGTCTGACGATTCGCTCCATGTGCTGGTGGAGCGGAACACCATTTTCGCGCGAGTCTCGCCAATACAGAAAGAGCGCATAATCCTTGCGCTGCAGCGCAACAAGCATGTGGTCGGGTTCCTCGGTGACGGGATAAACGACGCGCTCGCGCTCAAGACATCCGACGTAGGCATTTCAGTGGACTCGGCGGTCGACGTCGCAAAGGAATCCGCGGACATCATTCTCCTGCACAAGAGCCTGCATGTGCTTTACGAGGGCGTGGACGAGGGCAGGCGCACCTTTGCCAACACCATGAAGTACCTGCGCATGGGCTCAAGCTCGAATTTCGGCAACATGTTCTCAGTGGTTGGGGCAAGCATCTTCCTGCCCTTCCTTCCCATGGCGCCCTTGCAGATAATACTGAACAACTTCCTCTATGACATGTCGCAGCTTGGCGTGACCACGGACAAGGTTGACCCCGAATCGCTTGCCAAGCCAGCGCAGTGGAAGATAGACGAAATCCGGAACTTCATGATATTCATAGGCCCGATATCGAGCATCTTCGACTACATGACATTCGGGGTGATGTGGTTCATATTCGGCGCCACCACGCCTGCGCACCAGCAGATGTTCCACGCAGGCTGGTTCATAGAGTCATTGATGTCCCAGACGCTGGTGGTGCACATCATACGCACCAACAAGATCCCGTTCATCGAAAGCATGCCCTCAAAGCGCCTGCTCGCGCTCACCATCGGCGTGGTGCTGGTGGGGCTTTTCATCGTCTCCACGCCCATCCACGCGCTCTTCGGCTTCGAGGCGCTTCCGCTCGAGTTCTACCCGATACTGTTTGCCATGGTGATTGCCTACCTCATCCTCACGCAGCTTGCCAAGGCTGCGATGATAAAGCGCAAGTGGATATGAGGGAAAGACAATCAGCGATTTTAATCTTGGCATAGGAATGTCGTAAGGTGATTGTGCATGGCAACCGATTACATTGGCATTGCGGGGCTCCTGCTCATCCTGGCAGGCTGGGTCTATGAATTCTGGCAATCCCTGAAAAGCAACAAGGCAGGCGTGCCGCTCTCGTTTGCGCTCCTTTACGGGGCAGGAAGCTTCATGCTCAC
>CAITKI010000126.1 GCA_903892905.1 uncultured Microcaldota archaeon
GGAAGATTCATACTTCGTGGACGTGCAGAAAGCCGAGGCGCAGGAGCTTCTTGAAAGGCTCACGGGCGGCGCGCCCGCAGCCACCATCACGCTTTGGATGGAGGACGACTTGGTGAACAAGGTCACGCCAGGCGACACAATTGAGATTACGGGCGTGATGAGGCTCATCCCGCCAGCCAAGCCCCGCGCAGGCGCGGGCGGCGAAAGCACGCAGATATACACGCGCTACATCGACGTTGTGAATGCCAAGAAGACGCAGAAGGACTTCGAGGAAATCGAGACCACGAAAGAGGACGAGGCGCAGATACGCGAGCTTGCCACCGACCCGAAAATCTACGAGAAGATGTATGCTTCGGTGGCGCAGGGCATCTACGGGCACAGCGAAGTGAAAGAGGCGCTCACGCTTCAGCTTTTCGGCGGCACCAAGGACAAGTTCATCCCTGGCGGCGCCCCAATCAGGAACGACATCCACATCCTTCTCATCGGCGACCCGGGGTCTGCTAAAACGCGTTTCCTGCAGTACGTGAAAGACCTGGCGCCCAAAGGCATTTTCGTGTCAGGAAAATCCGTGACAGGCGTGGGGTTGACTGCATCTGCGGAAAAGGACGACCTGGGCGACGGCGGCTGGACGCTAAAGGCAGGCGCGCTGGTCATTGCATCAGGAGGCATCGCATCGGTGGACGAGTTTGACAAGATAGATGAGGGCGAGCGCGCGGCAATGCACGAAGTGATGGAATCGCAGACTGTGAGCGTGGCAAAGGCAGGCATTGTCGCGCAATTCAAGGCAAAGACGTCCATTCTTGCCGCGGCAAACCCCAAGTTCGGCAGGTTCGACCCCAACCAGCTTCCTGGCAAGCAGTTTGACATTCCGCCCACCATCCTGTCGAGGTTCGACCTCATCTTCCCGATTATCGACGTGATGGATGAAACGAAAGATGCCGCGCTTGCGGACTTCATGCTGCAGACGCACCGCGCAGGCGCTGAAACCGGCGTGAAGGCAAAGGAGGACCCGAACGTCATTTCCAAGTCATTCATGCGCAAGTACATCTCCTATGCGCGCCAGCATTTCCGCCCGCGCCTCACCGACGCGGCGATGAAGAAGATAAAGGACTTTTACGTGGAGCTTCGCAAGATGGGCAAGGCCGAGGGCGCAGTGCCCATCACGCCCAGGCAAATCGAGGGGCTGGTGAGGCTGTCCGAGGCGTCGGCAAAGCTTAGGCTTTCCGAGACAGTGGACGAGTCCGACGCCGAGCGCGCCATCCACCTGACGCAGTACGTGCTTGAAAAAGTGAGCAGGGACAGGGAAACAGGCAAGCTTGACATCGACATCATCGCAACCGGCAGGCCGAAGAGCCAGGTGGACAAGATAAACGCCATCATGGCAATCGCGCTGCGCATACAGACGCAGCTTGGCGCCATTGAAGTGGTGCGCCTTGTCGGGCAGGCAACCGACGAGGGCGTGGCGGACGAGATGACTGTGCGCCGCATCGTGGACGACCTCATCTACAAGGGCGAGCTTTACAAGTTCAAGCCAGGCTTTGTGAAAATCGTGAACCAAGTCGGCTAGGCAGGCTGGCAAGTGCAGGGCTTTGTGAAGGTTGCCAATCAAGTTGGCTAATCTTCCTTCGCTGCCGTTTTCGCCTGAAAGAGGGCAAGCTTTATAAACATATTAACACTAATTATAACTGATAAACATGACGTCGCAATTTGCAAAATTCCACAGGCGCCTGGCCGAGGTCAGGAAAGGCACCGAGTTCCTCAACCAGGACATTGAAAATCTTGACAAGCGCCTTCTCCAGTCGTTTTTCCTCTCCGAGGCCAACAAGAGGGCGATACGCGAGGAGATAGTGAAGAACACCGCGCAGTCGCTCCACTTCCTGCGCGAGTACATCACGGTGTGCGGGAGGCTGGAGCAGAACGGCAAGCCGCTTTTGCCTGCGGGCAAGGCAAACATCAAGCTTACGTGCGAGAACGGGAGCAACTACGAGCGCGTGCCGCCCATGAACATCCGCGACATCATGCGCATGGAGGTCTTCAAGCTCAACGAGGGCATACTGGTGGCGTACGGGAGGAAATCCCTCGAGTCCATCTGGTTCAAGCTGCGCTCCAAGGACAAGACGCTCCTCGGCCCGGACTTTGTCGCGCCCGGCGAAGCATACGCAGCAATCTCCGAGTTCCGCGAAAAGCTTTCCGGCAGGATGGACCTGCCGCAGGCCGAGCGCGAGGAAAGGGCGGCTGACCTGGCGCGCATGGAGGAAATCCTGCGCGAGACGCAAAAAATCAAGGGCGGGTTGCTTTCCGCAATGGACCCTGCGGCAAAAAGCCGCTCCGACAGGCTGATTGAGAAGATAGAGAAGGAAGTCGAGGGGATAAAGGAAGCCTACCGCGCGGACGCCAAGGGCGTGCTGGAGGAGTTCAAGGCAGTGCTTGACTCGCCCATGCCGTTTGCCGCCAACCGCGACTGGCCGCTCACGCAGGGCCAGGCGCAGATAATCGCGCAGGTCATTGCAACGCACGGCGGAAGGAAGGAGATTGATGCGCTTGGGCAGTTCATAGAAAGCTACAGCCAGGAGCTTGACAGGAACACCGTGCCTGCGCCGCTGCAGCCGCAGCTGTCCGAATTTTTGAGGCTGGCGAAAATAGCCTCTCTTTACACCATTGCAAAGGTTTCCACATACTCCGAGGCCGACGGCGGGAAAGCCAGCACCGAGCAGCTCAGCCTGCGCCTGCAGGAGATAAACCAGTGCATCAGCAATATCTCGCGCCACGCCGAAAGCCTCGAGGCGCTCAACCGCAAGTTTGACAGCGGCAGGCTGGCCGCAGACCGCCCGGTGGACGGCTTTTCGGCGGTGTGGGAGATGGGCAGCCGCAGGAAGGCAATATGGCAGGAGCTTGAGACCCTGAAAAACGCGCTCAACATGCTTTGCACCAAGAAAAAGGACGAGCAGGGCGGCAGGGACGAATACGACCGCCTGGCGGTCATGATACCCGTCACCGCGGCGCAGAATTTCACGCGCGTCACGCAGGCTGAGGCCGAGCTTTGGCGCGGGCTTTTGGAAAAATGCAGGCCGCTTCTCCGCCGCTACCTTGCAGAGGACAGCAGGAACATCGAGCACGGGGTGGAGCGCTTCGCCGCAAAGGCAAGGGCGGGAAGGGCGCACCAGCAAAAGGCGGGCAAGCGCGGGCTGAAGGACATTGTGGGCGAGCACGAGGAGAGGATACTGGCGCTCCTGGAAAGCCTGGAAAAGGCGGACCCCATGCGCAAAAAGGCAATCTACGAAATATTCAATGACACCAAGTCGCACCTGCTTTACAAGATGGGCGGCGCACAGATACTTTGCCCCAGGCTCGAATTCCATCTCACGCCCGAGCGGCTGCTCATTGAAAGCAGGGAAGGCGGCGAGCTGCTCGCAAGGCTCACCGCGCTGAACTCCGAGCTGTTCGGGCTTTTTGACAAGTACCGCATGTCCGACGTGGTGCTTGCGCACCTGGACCGCTTCAACCATTTCGAGCCAAACGCAATGGATTCCAACCCGGACTATGGGAAGCTGGTCACCAGCCGCTCGCAGGGCAGGGATCTTGAGCTGCCCTACCGGCACTACGTGGAGCCGGTGGACGGTGCGGACAGGGTGAATGTGACCATCAACACCGCGCGCGTGGGGCACAGCACGTACCTGCCTGACGCGGCGCCGGATTACTCGCCCGACCAGTTCGATGCGCGCACCATCGACGAAATACTCTACGGGAGCAAGCAGCCGCTTCCCGATTACCTGTCATCCATCAGCAGCGCCTGCCCGCGCGCAAGCGCCAGCGCAAAGTGCGCATACGACGCGGTCGCAAGCGCGTACATCGGCAACTCCGGCGACTTTTTGCACATCCGCGCCATGCTGGAGGACAGGAACACCTACGAATTCCTCGCCAGCTTTGCGCTCAAGCAGCGCATGCTCAACGGCGCGGTGTTCATCCCGAAAAAGGGCGAAATCGGCTACAACGACCCGCTGCGCCTCGACGGCGAGAACGGCCTGATGCAGGCTGCGGGGCTTGATGCCGAGAAAATCGAGTACTACTGCGGCAGAGTGGAGTGGTACCTCAAGCTCACGCCGGCGCGCATCATGCTGCACGCTGCGCACTCGCGCAAGTGGGAATGGGCAATGGAGTGCGCAAGCCGCATTGCCGGGCTGTAGCGGCTGCAAACCGTTTTAAACCAATAAGCTGCAATGAGTTAAACGTCTTCTAATGCCTTCAATGGCAATGTGGCAGGGGTGTAAAAATGAAAATAGGAAACGTTCTCTCAGCCAAGGGTCTTGCGTTTGTCATGCTCTTCTCGCTTCTCGTGCTTGCTGCCAACCAGGTGAACTTCTCGCCCATACTCGGCGGCGCGGCCAACAAGTCATTCACCCTGTTCCAGTTCCTAGGCCCCGTTGCAGGAGGCTTCCTGGGCGCAGGCATAGGCGCGCTCTCCGTGCTGCTTGCCGAGGTGGTTTCCTTTGCGTGGCTCGGCACCCCCATCAACATGCTTAACATCGCGCTTCTCGCGCCCATGCTTGCGGCAACGGCGTACTTCGCGCTCTATTCGCGCGGCAAGTTCGCAGGCGCAGCAGTCTCCCTATTGTGCATGGTTGCCTTCATCGCGCACCCAATTGGGCAGCAGGCGTGGATTTACTCACTTTACTGGCTCATCCCCGCAATCGCGCTCGCACTGCCTGAGCACCTGTTCCTGCGCTCGCTGGGCAGCACATTCACCGCGCACTCAATTGGCAGCGTGGTGTGGCTCTATGCATTCCCATCAACGCCTGCCTTCTGGCTCGCGCTCATCCCAGTGGTTGCATTCGAGCGCTTCATGTTCGCAAGCGGCATCAGCATCTATTATGTCGCCATGAACGCGCTCTTTTCGCGCGTGGAAGCCATTGCAAAATCAGGCTTTGTCTTCGTGGACAGGCGCTATGCTCTTGCGCCCGCAAGCGCCAAGATGCGCTGATCTTTTCTTTATTTTTTCTTCAGAATCAGCTTCAGCTTTTTCATCGGCAAGCCAACTACAGTTTCTTTTTCACCGCGAACAGAAAGAACAAGCTTCCTGCCTTTACCCGAAATATCGTAACTGCCCGCCCTTCCTTTCCATTCACCGCTTTTCATATACCATTCCAGCGCGCGCGGCGTGATTTTTTTCATTTTCACAGCCGCGCGCACAGAATATTTCACGCACTTGCCACCCGGGCGCAGCACGGCAACGCCAGTGATGACATAATGCGTCTTGCCTGAAAGCTCGAGAAGAATTGCGCGCGCGAGCCGCGCGCTGTCTGTTTTCCGATAAATTCTCTTGCCACGATAAGCAATAGTGTCCGCGCCGATGACAACGGCGCGCGGGTGCGCCTTTGCCACTGCGCGCGCCTTTGCCTCGGCAAGCCTGACGCACGCGCGCGAAAATGTTTCGCCGCGCTTCATCTTCTCGTCAATGTGCGCAGGCGCAACGCTGAAGCGTCTCACTGCGCGCGCAAGCAGGCGCTTCCTTCTCGGAGAGGCGGAAGCGAGGATGGTTTGCATGCGGCAATTCCTGCGCCTCAGCTTAAAATGGATGCCGCATGCCCGCCGTGCAGCGGCATTAATGTTATAAGCTTCATCCGAGTTTACCTCGCGGTGTTCCTATGGTCTTTGGAATGAGCGAGGGCGACATTGACATTGTCCTGGGCCCCACGACTTTCACGCCGCGCGAAACAATCAACGGCAAGGTCAAGCTTCGGCTTGCCAAGCCCACGCCTGCGCGCAGCCTCAAGGTGGAATTCTACGGCGAAATCGAGCGCGGCAACAAATACGAGCGCGTGTTCCGCACAGAGCAGGTCCTCGGCGGCGAACGCACCTACAAGAACGGCGACGTTTTCGACTTTTCCCTCACCATGCCCGAGCAGGCAAAGCCCAACGAGGCGCAGGGCACGTTCGGCTCCATCCAGGACTTGTTCGTGCCCAAGCCCAAGAACTGGTACGTGCACGCGCAGATGGACATCCCCATGGCGCCGGACATCAATGCGCGCATATCTGTCTACATGAGGAGATAGCCGAATCACGCAGGAGCAAGCAGCGTTTCCACTGTTTTTCCGATTTTTTCCAAAACCGCAAGGAACGCTTCGCCCGGGCGCGCGTGCTTGCTGTAGCCCACCACGAAGCCGAACTCGCCTGTCTTCTCGTCGAGCTTGTTTATGCCGTTCTTCACCACGCAGAGCATGCGCGCGTCGTTGGTGTAGTGGAATTTCGCCCAGTTGGGGTCGTTTAGGATGTGCTCCAATATGAGCGCGTCGCGCTTTTCAGGCCCATAGTCCGCGGGCCGCGAATAGGCAATGAGGTCGGAAATATACCTAAGATACGTCAGCACGGTGGCATAAGGCAGCGCCGCGCCGGTGATGAGCGACTTTCCCACTCCGTGGAGCTGCATGTACGAGCAAATCATGGGGCAGACAAACACGTCGCCGGCAAGCGAGTCCTTCTTCACCACCCTGTCCCAGGTCGTCACGTCCTTTGTTTTCACCTGGCGGGGGAACACTGCGCCCTCCACGGTTTCCATGTCCTCGCGGAAGTAAACAAAAATCGGCGTGGGGCCTTTCTTTTCCTCAAGCGCCTTCATATAGTGCCTGACTTCCTTCAGCCCGCCGTCCTTTTTTCCCCAGGCAAAATGCTGCAGGCGCGCAAGCTGCATAAGCATCCCCTCGCTTGGCTTTTCGCCTGTCGCGCCGCCTATCAGCCTCACGCTTGGGTGGAAAAAAGGGGCAAGGCCGTCCGCGTGCTTGCTGAAAACCTCGCGCAGCACCTTCCCTTTCAGCCTCGCAGGCACATCTGCTGAAATGCTTGAAAACGCTTTTTCCGCCTCCAGCTTCCTGTAAAGCTTCTCCCTTCCTGCAAAAAGCAGGGCAGGGACATCCTTCGGCGAGACTAGCTTGTGCGCGGGTAGTTGGTTTGCCATGCGCGGCTTTGGGCGCGCAAGCGCTTAAATAGCATGTTGCACCGTGTCGGGGTAGGCAAGAGAGCAATCTACGCGTTTTTTAAATACTTGCCACACTAATCAAAGTCATGTGCGCCCCACCTACTAACCAATACCTTAGGAACCACCCTCGCTGCCCGTTCCAGGGCAACATCGAGGCAAGGAACGCGCTTATGCGAAAGCTCTTCGACAAGACCACTGCTATGGCATCAGGCAAGCGGCTGGGCGAATTCGCAGGCGGGCTGATGGAGCACGAGCCGTTTATAGGGGCGTCCGCCAAGCACGAGAAAGCCACCATCACTGCCTACATCAACGGCGGAAGCTTCCACATCGACTGCAGCGAAAAATTTTGCCCTTTTTACGAGAAAACCGGCGTCTATTTCCTGGGCGTATGCACGGATGCGCCGGCTGCTGACATACCCAATGGGCTTATGAAAACAGCCAAGAAAATGATCAAGGCAATGGCGCAGGCAGCCAAGGCAGCGATTCGCAAGCGCTGATTTTGCCGAAACCGTTTTATTATGTCTGCGCGCTTTCACCCCCATGGATTCCCTGGCGCTTGCCCTCCTCATTCTCAACGCGCTTGCCCTCTCGCTGGTGGCAATCTGGAATTATCGGAGCTTAGGCACTCTGGAGCTCATGAAGGGCTTCAGCAACTATTTCCTCACCTACATACTCGTCTGGTTGCTCATTTTCATGCTTGCCCTCGTACTGCCTGCCAGTGCGAAGGCAGGGGGCGGGCTTGATGGATTGGCAAGGGGCAACTTCTCGCTTAGCGTGTCAGGCAGCCTCTGCCTCCCAGCAGCCATTCCCCTTCTCATCATATTCGCCTATGCATTCACGAAAATACCCGGCAACGGCGGCAGGCTCTCCTATGCGCTTTTCGCATTCATGCTTGCCCAGCAGCTCTTGTACGCCTTCGAGTCCGCAGCGCCCCAGAAGGCGATGATGTGGCTCGGCCTCCTCTACGCGGCTGGCTTTTTCGCAATCCTTTTTGCAGGCGCGCCGCTTGCGGGAAAGGTGCTTGCGCGCGCCTTCCCCGACGCGAAGCGCAGGCATGAGGAATGGGTGCGCGCAGCACTTTCCGACCCGGATTTCGGCGCAGGGGATGCCACCGCGCGCATGATAAAGATGAACCTTCAGGCAGGCGCGCCCCCTGCCGCGGCCGGCCCCAATGAAACGCAAATCAAATACAATCCGCGCCAGCGCCCGCTTTTCAGCTGGCAGCCAAGCGATGCTGCCGCCGCGCTCGTGCTTTTCTCAATTTGGAACCTGGTCATGTACATGCTGCCTGTGATGTTTTGAGCTTTTTAAATAAAGATAATGTTTGTTAGAATTACCAATAGATAATTAGTATTAATGCGCATTTCCGTCGTGCGTGAATAAAAGCTGCCCACTTTTTATACTTCGCGCGCGCAAACTTCATCATGGCAACGGCATTTGACTGGAAAGCGTTCCTAATGCCGAGCTGGCAGAAGGCACTGCTCTTCCTTCTCTGTGCATTAATCCTAGTCCCACTAATCAGATTTGCAAGCGACCCAATGCTTGGCATAAACACTTCTGCGGGCCCTAGCCAAATCACAAGCCCGTGGCAACAATTGTTATTCGGATTTTTTTTCTGGCTGATTGTAGCCGTGGTGTCCATTACAGACATTCCCGCCTACATCAAGATTGGCCGTTTTGACATAATTTTTCTTTCTTTGCTCGGCTTTCTAGCTTCGTATTTGCTAGCCTGCGCGCTCGCGCATTTCCTTGCGCCAAAGCAGGGCAAAAAGAGGTAAAAATATGAATTGGAACGAATTCCTGGCGCCGAGCTGGCAGAAAGCCGCAGTTGCAGCTTTGCTCTTTGCCCTGTTCGTGCCATTCATCACATACTGGAACGGCATTATGTGCATCCGCGCGCCCTGCCCATCAGATGCTGCGGGCTCGCTGCTCATATTTGCTTTGCTCGCGCCAACACATACAGTCTACTCGCTCAACTTACCCATCGCGCTGGTTGGTGCAATAGTTTGCTACGCGCTTGCTTGCGCGCTTTTGGGCTGGAAAAAAGGCAAAAAGAAGTAAAGGGAAGTAATTACTAGCAAAGCCAATACTCTATTAGCCAAGCAAAATGCCATCGACGTAAGCCTTCAGCAGATGGCATTTCTCGCGCCCGAAAGGTAGCCCCTGAGGCGCAGAAAAAGATAGATTTTTACACCCTAACTGCGCAGTTCCCTCACTGGTGATGTTCATGGTTGCCAAAAAACTTTTCACAACTGGCTGCTGCCCGCGCTTCAACCCCGCGCCCTGGCAAAACAAAACTCACACTTGGAAAAACAAGCTGTTCGTGAAAGGCACGCTCTTTTCCATTTTCTACATGCCGCTTGGCATGAACCAGTTCATGATGAAAAACATGGAGCTCATGAACAAGGCGCGCGCGAAAAACCCGGAAAGCATCTGCATAATGGACTACAGCTCCCCATTCGCGCTCAATCTTTACGTTGCAACCGACAAAACCGTGCCGGGCGCCCAAATGACCAAAATGAGCGGCACCTACCTTACGCGCGTGTATGAGGGCGACTACAAGGAAACGGGCAAGTGGGTCAAGGACATGCAGTCCTACGTGAAAGGCAAGGGCCTCGCGCTCAAAAAGCTCATGTTCAGCTACACCACGTGCCCCGCGTGCGCAAAGGCGTACGGCAAGAACTACGTGGTGGCGTTTGCCAAAGTTTAAGGTGATAAAATGTTCAAGAAACGCAGCCTGCCGCTCACAGTCGCGCTCGCCTGCCTTATCGAGGGCCTGGCCATTTACCTGAACATGGTCGCGCACCCAGAATCCCAGCCCGGATTGACCATTGTCATTGTTGCTATCTCAACTCTTGTGATGGGTTTTGGCACCTGGTACGCGCAAAAGCAAGGAGTTCTTCGCTGAAAAAATCGCGCGAGTGCTGCGAGATGCGAAACAGCACATCAGTAAACTATTTCTCTCTTCGCGTAATCGTATCAGTAAACCCAAGCACCCCCCAAATTCCCCTAACCCCCTCCCTGGTTCATCGTATCAATGTTGAGCGGACTTTTGGGATGCGGGAAGCCCGCTTCCGCGCGTAAACTGGGCAAAAGAATGACTTTTGCCATGTTTTGATAGGATTGGGTATACCAACGTGAGATGTGAAATCGCGCGGTACACTGCTGTGCTGTTGCACAGCACAACCAAAAAACGAGAGAAAAAAACTCCAGTGTCCCTTAAAATCATGGAGAGCGACTGGAAAACGGAGACTTAGGATGGGCTTGAAAAATGATTTCGCAAATCTTAAGGTTCAAAATTTTCCTTGCACCAATTAGCAAGTTGCTTTCTATTTGCCCAACTCAGTATAATTATTAAAATCGCCAAAATAAGCACTGCGAGAGCAGTAATCTGTTCTTTGTTAGGAGATGTTACAAACCAATTCAAGTAAAAGGACAAAACCCCCGTTAATATAATTACAACTGCCACTGTTTTTAGGGCAATATCCAATATTTTCTGAATACTGAGTTTTTTCTTGTTCATTCAAAAAACCTTGAGAGAACGTATAGGATGATGCTAACAATCACTGCAAAAAAAATCAAAACAATAATGCCCGCCATTGTACTCAGGATTTGCGAAAAATATGGCTGGAGGACAGGCACGGATGCAAAAGCAGAAAAAATAATGATTAAGACAAACAAACTTAGTATGCTTCCAAGAATTGTCTCACGCGCCATTTCATTACCATCCAACGCTATTATCTGCCCTACGCCCATCTTACAAAAAAGTGACGCGGACATCATTTTTGTTCAAAAACTTAATAATCTAACTGTTTGTTAGTATTTCTATCTTCTTTTTGGTTTTGTTATTTTAAGCCTTTTTTTATGAGTCAATTTGCGCGATCTGCCTACAAGCGATTGGATTTTTCTTTTGAACTTGCTGATAGGGCGCAATGCACTTTTAGGCTTTGTTAATTTAAAACTAGAATTCTGGCCGCGCCCCATTGATACAAGGGTTCCTGCTTTGTTAGTTGCTAGGTCACCTTTAGAATATACCTGAAATAGAATCTTGCTTGGTGAAACTCCGATGCAAAGTAGCCAGTCGTATCTATAATCCAATCGTATATGGTTAAACTGGAAATTCCCACTTATATCCTCTGTAGCCATTTTTACTTCAAATTTTTGGCTATTTATCTTTACATCGTAGTCGCCTTGTCTAGTTGGATTTTTTACTGCAGTAAATTTCAGAGCATTACTATAATCTGTAACAAAATCCTCTACTAAATCGCCCTTGCTTGTATTAGCAAGAATCTTGATTAGATATAGAGGCTTGCCTGCCCATTTAGGATCAATATGTTTCTCCTTTGCAATTTTTATTAGCAATTTCAAAGGGTTATTCATCAACAAGCCCCGCATCTGTTAGTGCATTACGAATATGACACATACTGATATGCC
>CAITKI010000127.1 GCA_903892905.1 uncultured Microcaldota archaeon
AGGATGGGGCCGCGCTTGGTCACCACGCCTTTCACCGAGATGAGTTCCCTGATGTTGCGCGAGCTGATGTCCTGGATAAGAAGGCCTGAGTCGGGAAGGTTGAAGAAGCGCACATGCGGCTCGAACGCAGTGTCCGGGTGCGCGTTCTTGAAAACCACTTCCTGCGACTGCACGAGCGCGAGTTCTGCGGCGTTGATGAGCGTGTCCGGCTGGCGGATGAGGATGTCCGCAAGCTCGCGGTCGTACTTTTCCAGGTCCTCGAAGTCCACAAGCAGGCTTTTCTGCATCGGGTAATCGGTAAGCAGCCTGTCTATCTTCTCCCGCAGTGCATCTGAGTAAAACGACTCGAACTTTTCCACGTAAGATGAGATGTCAACGTCTGATGGCATAGGCCCACACGCCTGCCCGAACAAGTCGGGAGAGCCTTAGGGCAGGAAATGATATAAATAGCTTTCCTAACGAGGCTTCCGGTGGTTTGCCGCGCTTTCCTAGTAGTTCGACGCGCCCATCGCCTGCACGATGATTACCGTGGCATGCGCGGCCTCGCCGGAAAATTCGTTTTTCAGCGGCAGGAAGAAGTATTTCCCGCGCGTGGGGAAATCGGTTTTCTTTTGGATTTGTTTCTTGCGCTCCAGAAGCTCGGCAAGCGCGGCCCCATCCGCATCCTTCCCGCTTGCCATCACCCAGACATACGCCTCTGGGAACATAATTTTCTCCAAGTAAAGCTGGCGGTTCTTCTGCTGCACCGTATCGGATTGCGCGTGGCAGGCAAAGTGCCTCTGGCTGTTTATGGCAAGGTAAAGCCTGTTGTTCTCAAAATAGCCCTCGAACGGCTTGCTCGCGGTTTTCAGGTCAAACCCTGCGCCCCTGAAGCGGAGGAAAAGGCTTTGCAGCCCTGGCGTGATTTTCTCCATCACATATGCGGGCGTGGGCTTGGTGTGGACGAAATGGATGCCGTTCTCCCTGGTTTTGCCGTATGGTGCCATATTCCATTTGGTTTTGCAAAGGGAATAAAAAGCCATGTCCTCTAACTCTACATCGAGGTAGGTCCATCTGGCAAGGAAGAAAATTCTCATAACGTCCGCGCTGCCGTACGTCAACAACGTGCCGCACCTGGGCAACATCATAGGCTGCGTGCTGTCGGCAGACGTGTTCGCGCGCTACTGCAGAAGCAGGGGGCACGAGTCGCTTTTCATCTGCGGCACCGACGAGTACGGCACAGCAACCGAGGCAAAGGCGCTGGAGGAGGGCATCACGCCGCGCGAGCTTTGCGACAAGTATTATGCGCTCCACAAGGGCATCTACGAATGGTTCGGAATCTCAACAGACATTTTTGGCAGGACCTCCACGCCTCTGCACACGCAAATCACGCACGAGATTTTCCTTTCGCTTTACAAGAACGGCTTCATCACCGAGGAAGAGATAGAGCAGGCGTATGACGAGAAGGCGCAGATGTTCCTCGCAGACAGGTTCATAGAGGGCACCTGCCCTCACTGCGGCTACGACGGCGCGCGCGCAGACCAGTGCGAGAAGTGCGGCAAGCTCCTGAATTTCGACGAGCTTATCAACCCCATCAGCAAGCTGTCAAAGACGCCGCCTGTGAAGCGCAGGTCGCGCCACCTTTTCATCGACCTTCCCAAGCTGCAAGGCAAGCTTACAGAGTGGATTGACAGGACGAGCAAGGAGGGCAACTGGTCCGACAATTCCGTCCAGATTGCAAAATCCTGGCTTGCAGAAGGGCTGAGGCGCCGCTGCATCACGCGCGACCTCAAGTGGGGCGTGAGCGTGCCGCTGCCGGGCTGGGAAAAGAAAGTGTTTTACGTCTGGTTCGATGCTCCCATCGGCTACATTTCCATCACTGCTAATTTGACGGACAAATGGCGCGAGTGGTGGCAGAACCCGTCTGGCGTGTCGCTTTACCAGTTCATGGGCAAGGACAATGTGCCTTTCCACACCGTGGTTTTCCCTTCCACGCTCATGGGCACGGGCGAAAACTGGACGCTTCTGGAGCGCCTCAGCACTACGGAGTTCCTGAATTTCGAGGGCGGCAAGTTCTCAAAGTCAAAAGGCTTTGGCGTTTTCGGCAACGACGCGGTGGAATCAGGCATTCCCGCAGATGTTTGGCGCTACTACCTGCTCACCAACCGGCCTGAGAAGATGGACACCAATTTCACGTGGCAAGACTTTGGCGAGAAGCTGAACAACGAGCTGCTGGCGAATATCGGCAACCTTGTGAACAGGACGCTCGTCTTTACGCAGCGCGAGTTTGCAGGAAAGGTGCCGCAGCCGGACTTCTGCGCTGATGACAAGAAATTCATGGAAGAGCAGAACGCACGTCTTGCAGAGGTGGGCGCATTGCTGGAGAGGGTGCAGCTCAAAGACGCGCTGCACCTTGCAATGCACTGCGGCAAGGAGGCAAATGCATACTTCCAGAAAAACGAGCCCTGGAAGGCTGCGAAAGAGGACCGCGCGAAGTGCGCGGCGTCCATCTACGTGCTGCTGCACCAGGTGAAGGACCTGGCAATCGCGCTTGAGCCATTCGTTCCCAACACCAGCGCAGCCATTTTCAGGCAGCTCAACATTGCGCCGAAGAAGTGGGATGACATTGGCAAGCTGTCATTGCCCGTGGGGCACCAGCTTGGAACGCCCGAGATAATTTTCAAAAAGCTTGAGCAGAAGGAGGTTGCAGCGCTTGCTGTCAAGTTTTCGGGCAAGCAGGTGAAAGCAGAGCCTGCGAAGGCGCAGCCTGCCGCGCAGGCGAAGAAGGAATTGCCACGTGTGGAGCCAATTTCAGCATCCGCAATTGATTTTGAAGTCGGCAAGATAACTGCCATAAGGCGCCACCCCAACGCAGAGAAGCTTTACATTGAGACTGTGCATATGGGCGATGGCGAGAGGCAGATTGTCTCAGGCTTGGTGCCTTACCTTAAGGAAGAGGAGCTGCTGGGCAAGCTGGTTGTCATAGTTAAAAATCTCAAGCCCGCTTCGCTTCGCGGCGTGGAATCGCGCGGAATGCTTCTCGCTTGCGAAAAGGATGGGGCGCTGGAAGTGCTGTCGCCAGCAGGGGCAAAGCCCGGCGACAAGGTTGTTGTGGAAGGCGAAGCTCCGAAGACTGCAGGCGAGATAACGATTGACCAGTTTGCCACCGTGAAGCTCGAGGTAAAAGGCTCGCTCGCGCTTGCCAACGGCAAGAGGATGCTGGTGAACGGCGCGCCCATAAAGGCGGAAAAGCTGGCTGAAGGGAAAGTGCGCTAGCTTAAGGCGGGCCGACCTCAGTAGCATTGTCAAAGTCCAGCTGGTCGCCGAAGGTGTCAAGGATTATTGAGCTGCTCGCAATTGAATGCGAAAGCCCGGACCTTTTCACGGTTGAATAGTGGAGCCTGCAGTGCGCAAGGGACGCCTCCTCGCATTTCGCATGGTCGAAATTGCAGAAGCGCGCCTGCGTCTTTGAGAGCACGGATGCAAAGGCATTGACATTCTCGAACCTGCCGCTGCCGACCGTGCAGCAGCGCAGATTGACATTGCCCACGAAAACGGCCTCGCCGAGCACCAGGCTTTTCTCAGATATGAATATCTTCCCCGTGCGGTGGAAATGGCACTTTGCATTGACAAATCCGCCCTTCGAGCCGTCGTAGTTCACAAAATCGAACCCCAGTATCATTTTGCCGCAGACTTCCTTGTGGTAAAGCTTGATTTTCCCCTCGGCAAGCCAGCGCTTGACGCGCAGGGAAAATCCCATCATCTCCTTGAATATCCCGCCCATGCGTTCCAAATCGCCGCCTGCCAGTTCGCGCGCGATTTCCCGCAGCTTGGGGTACATGCCCAGGATTTCGGCAGGCTGGGGCTTTTTTATGAACTTGGCGATGTGCGGCAGCATGCCCTTGTTGATGCTGTTGTACCTCTCCACGCTGTCGCAGAACGGCTCGACGAAAAAGCTGCGCCAGCCCCCCTTGTCGCCGTCCCGCATTTCCGCCCGGATTATGTCCATTGCCTTTGCATGCAGCCGCTGGTAGAAGCGCTGCTGCTTTTCGCAGTCGTTGCGCTGGGGGTGCGACGCTTCGCCATAGCGGCGGGCAAGCTTCCTCTGCGATTTTTCGGTGCACGTCCTGCAGGCGATTTTCTCCAGCCGTTTGGGGAAAATGCAGATGGTGTTTGCCTTCAGCATGTTCTTCATGGGGCATTTATGCCCGCATACATTTATAAACACTTAATTACATAGTTGGCAACATGCATAAAATGGCGGAACAACCATTCACCCTTACCATAAGGAAGAACCTCACCACGGGCAGGCCAATAATTTTTCGCGGCTGGAGGGCGCAGCGCCTCGCAGGCGACGTGCTTGGGTGCACGATTGCGCTGAACAGGAGCATCGCCGAGGAGAAAAAGCCCGTGCTTGCCGCGCTTTCAGGGATTGTGAAGGACGGCGGCGAGCTTGTTTCGGGGCTGCCGGGCGCGGATGAGGGGGCGAAAGGAAGATACGAGCAGGGCATCGTTTCATTCAAGGTGGCCGCCCATCGCATGCACATGAAGCTGAAATGCGCCGAAGCCGGCGCAGCCAAGCTGCCCGAAGGCGCCGCGCGCCAGCTTATCCTCGACGAGCACCTGCCCACATCCATCTCGCTTTTCGCATCGCTGGCAAGCCGGCTGCTTTGCGCGGTTTTGGCCAATGAGAAAAAGACCGCTGAAACGGCCCACAGGCTCCTGAAAATCGGCGCAGGGAGGATTGAGAGGCTCTCAGCCCTTCTTGACAGCCTCTCGGAGGGCAGCATCTGGGAAATAAAGGCGCTTGCAGAGCACGCCTGCACGCGCGCGGCGCTCCATCTTGCAGGCGCGGGAAATGGCCCCGGCGCAAAGAAAGCAGAAGGGCTCCGCGCGTCAGCCGCCTGCTTCGAGAGGCTGGCTCGGAAACTGAATACCGTGGAAGGCGCCGGGTTGGTGCCGCTGCTCGTGGAGATTGCAATGGCGTGCGAGGACATGGCAAAGCTCGCGCAGAACGGGGCGCGCTACAGCAAGGAGCTTCGGGAAAAAATCGAGGCGATAAGGCGCGCCATTGAGCCTGAAAGGCAGGAGGTTGCCAATCTGCCCGAGGATGACCCGCGGCGCACGGCATTCAACGTGTTCGAGCACCATCTTGCCAATTCCACGATGAGCGTGATAACCGTGCTGTTCATGGCCGCAAAAAAGCCAGAGAAGGCCGCAAGCATTGCAGCCGCCGGCTCGAAGAACGCGCTGGGCTTCCTCCAAATCGCGATGCGCGTGCGCGAAAGCGACGACTTGCGCGCCCTCGCGCTGGTTTTCACAAGCGGGGATACTGGCAAATATCTTGAGGCACTGGAAGGCAAATACATTGCCTGAGCATGCGCCAGCACACCCTTTTTATCTTCGTTGGGAGCGCACGGCGCTCCCACGTCTAAAAAAGTGCCGGTAGGCACTTTTTTATTCTTAGCGCGCGCGTTTATGCGCGGTGGGAAAATGACGGTACTTTTCGGGGAGCACACTAGCGCCGAGATTGCAAAAATTGCAAAGCAGAGGAAAAAGCCTGTTGTCATCGTGCCCATGGGCGCGCTTGAGGCGCACGGCGGGCATTTGCCGCTATGGACGGATACCATCACGCCTTTCAAGCTCGCGCAGAGGGTGGCTGAGAAGACAGGCGCATTGGTGCTTCCGCCCATTCCTTATGGTTTCTGCTACACGCTTCGCCCCTGGGCAGGCACGGTGTCGCTGAAATCGCAGACGTTTGCGGCAGTGGTGCGCGACATCACGCGCGAGCTTGTCCGCAACGGCTTTGACAGGATACTTTTCATGAACGGGCACGGCGCGGATGCCACGATTGCTGGCCATGTGCTCAAAGAACTGGCGGACGAGCACAAGTTCACGGCGTGCGTGGTCTCGTGGTGGGACATAGATGGCGCGGAATGCGAAGGGCATGCAGATGAGAACGAGGCTTCGCTCGTCATGTCTCTCACAGGCTGGCAGAAGCGAAAAAGCGTGCAGGCGCCCTCGCAGCGCTACTTTGGAAGAGTGATACCAATGCCGAAAGGCCAGTATGCCAAGTACGGTTACGTTGGCAAGATCGGCGGTGAGAGCGCCGCGCGCGGCAGGAAGATGGAAAAAGCTATCGTGGACAAAATGGTCAAGCTTGTGAAAGCAGATTTGCTTTTGAAGGAGAAAAACTAGCCGGATGTGATTCTTATGATGCCTGGAATGGACCCCAAGGGAATGGCAAAGATGATGGCGCAGATGGGCATAAAGACGGAAGAGATCGATGCCTCCAAGGTCACCATTGAACTGAAGGAAGGCGGAAAGCTCGTGGTGTTCGAGCCCCAGGTCGTGCAGATTGACATGAAGGGGCAAAAGTCCTTCCAGATAAGCGGCAAGGTGCAGGAGGAGAACGAGGCAGGCGAGGACGACATCAAGATGGTGATGGAGGCCGCGGGCTGCTCGCGCGAGGAGGCGCAAAATGCGCTGCGCGAGACCGAAGGTGATATCGCAGAGGCAATCATTCGCCTCAAGGGCGATGAAGGGTAAGCGCGCTGGCTGCGGAATTCTTCGTTTGCGCGCGGCAATTTGGCGAAAAGCTGCGCGGCGGCACAATTGTGTCCCAAATGGAACACGCTCTTTTTATATTGCACCAGTCCCACTGAAAACAAGATTGACATGATGGCATCTGCTAACCGCGCATTTGACAGCTTCTTTGCGATTAGCCGTGATTTTGCCATCCTTGGCTGAAAAGCCTGGTTTTCCCGGCTTGGCGGGTCGGAAAACCTCCTGACAAAAAACCTCGCAGCGCGGGCGCTTTTGCATGCGCGCGGCGTTTGAGGTTGAAAAAATCAAAAAGCAGGTGTTGTACTATGGTTGAACCGCCGCAAATTGTTTTGCAGAAGCCAGCGAGCAGGCAGGAGCCTGCAGGGGCAGTTGGAAATAACAGGCCAAGCGTGCTGGGCGCGCGCTATCTGCAGTCATCAGACCCGTTCGAGATGCGCGATGCCAAGGTGGGCGCGCCTGCCCGCAGGCTGGCCGAATACCTTGCCAGCGAGGGGGCATGGGACATTGGGGCGGAGCGTTATAGGAGCTTGACCCGGGTGCTTGGCATACTCAAGGCATACGTTGCAGACGGGCAGGTTCCAGGCGAGGCAACGCTTGTCACACTCGACGCTGCCAACCAGAGGGTAAAGGCAAAGCTGGGCACGGAATGGAAAAACGCCCATATCAAGTTGGGGCCTTCGTCGTCAGGCGACTATATGATAAGCGATGCCCTGCTGGCAGTTGCTGATGCCCTTTCTTATTACATTGCGCCGGACGGCGACAAGGTGAAGGTTTGGTTCGCGGCTGGGCCTTCGGGCGAATCCCAGATCAAGGTGGGCGGATATTCGCGGGAGCAGATGCAGGCCGAGGCGAAAGGCGCGGTTGTTGCATTGCTTGACATAGCTGCAGCTGAGCTTCTGTCGAACGGGACGTGGTATGCCATCAGCATGAGGGACGGCTATGCCCGCCTGCACTACGAGCAACCTGAATGACGCCGCCGTGCGCCCCGCTGCCTATATAAATTTTCACTGGAAATTCAGCCAGCTTCGCAAGAAGCGTGGGAGGTGAGGTGGAGCCTTCGGGTGTACCATCTCCCTCTATTTATAACCCTTAATCTGAAAACTTTCTTTTGCGCTGATGTTATGCCCTCTCCGTCTGAAACCGCCAAAACCGCGCCCTCATCGCCGGGCGTGTACATCTTCAGGAACAGCTCAGGCACGCCCATCTATGTCGGAAAGGCAAAGAGCCTGCGCAACCGCGTTGCCTCGTATTTTGCGCGCGACTTGCTGGATAGGACGCAGCAAATGGTTTCATCCGCGCACTCGCTTGAGTTCATTATGACTGACAGCGAGGCAGAGGCTCTCCTGCTTGAGAGCAACCTCATCAAGCAGCACTACCCCAAGTACAATATTGAGCTCAAGGACAACGAGAAATACACCTACATACTCATTACTGACGAGGAATACCCGCGCATGCTGCTGGTGAGGAAGAACAGGACTGGCAAGGTGAGTGCGCGCGGGAAACTATACGGTCCTTTTCTTTCAGGCTCAGCCTATGTGCTGGTTGCCTCCACTCTTCGCAAAATATTCAAGCTGAGAACGTGCAGGCTAGGGCAGAAGCGCCCGTGCCTGCAATATCACCTTGGCTTTTGTACAGGCGTGTGCGCAGGGCTGGTGACGCGCGAGCAGTACATGGAACAGGTGAAAAAATTGCAGGACGCGCTTTCCGGAGGAAAGAAGCTTGAGGTTGTGATGGAGGAAATGGAAGGCGAAATGCGCGAGGCTGCGAAAAAGAAGCAGTTCGAGCGCGCGCTGGAGCTGAGAAATTCGCTTCAGTCGCTCTCTTCTCTGCTTGAGAGGCAGAAATTCGAGCGCGAGGGTGAGGGGAACGAGGATTTCATTGCACTTCTTTCACACAACGGCAAGGCATATGCACAGCTCTTCAGGCAGATTGGCGGCGTGATACGCGACAGGAAGAAGTACGAGTTCGACACGCCGCTCTCAGGTGATGCCATGTCTGAGTTCCTGCCGCGCTTCTACGAGGCAGGAGGCATTCCGCGCAGGATTTACGTGGAAAATGAGCCTGAGTCGCGCGAGGCGCTGGAAAAATATCTTTCTGAGCGCAGGGGCGGTCCAGTTTCCATATTGGTGCCTGAGCGAGGCGACAAGAAAGGCTTGCTGGAGCTGCTTCGCAAGAACATTTTGCTTGAGATATCTGGCACAGCAGACCCCGCGCTATTGGAGCTGCAGCATGAGCTGTCGCTTTCCGCAATCCCGCGCACCATCGAGTGCTTCGATGTATCAAACTTATTCGGCACCTCAGTTGTAGGAAGCATGGTGCAGTTTGTGAATGGCGCGCCCTCAAAATCAAACTACCGCAAGTTCAAAATCCGCTCGGTGGAAGGGCAGGATGACTTTGCCTCCATGCGCGAAATTGTTTTCAGGCGCTACTACAGGCTTAAGCTGGAGAAAGCACAGCTGCCTGACCTCATTGTGATAGATGGAGGGCCAGGGCAGCTTTCTGCCGCGCTCTCCGCGCTGTCAGAGCTGCAGCTTGAGATGCCGATTGTTTCTCTTGCAAAAGAATTCGAAGAGATTTACTCGCCAGAGCGCGCGCTTCCCATCCGCCTGCCGCATTCCTCCCCAGCGCTAAAAGTCCTACAGCGTGCGCGCGATGAGGCGCACAGGTTCGGCATAAGCTATCACAGGCTGTTAAGAAAGAAGAAGTTCAAGCCAGAGTAAGCCTACAGCACCTTCTTGAGATACTCGCCCGTGTAGCTGTTCTTGTTGCGCGCGATTTCCTCTGGCGTGCCCTGCGCGACGATTTCGCCGCCCTCGTCCCCGCCTTCAGGCCCTAAGTCGATGACATAATCCGCGGTCTTTATCACGTCAAGATTGTGCTCGATGACTATTATGGTGTTGCCCTTGTCCGCGAGGCGCTGGAGCACTGCGAGGAGCTTGGAAACATCTGCAAAGTGCAAGCCAGTGGTAGGCTCGTCCAGTATGTAGAGCATGGAGCCGTTGTCGCGGCGCGCGAGCTCTGCAGCAAGCTTTATGCGCTGTGCTTCGCCACCTGAGAGCGTGGTGGCGGGCTGCCCAAGTGATATGTAGCCAAGCCCCACATCCACCATGGTCTCAAGCTTGTTCTTGATGGCAGGGATGTTGGTGAAGAACTGCAGGCCCTCTTCCACGCTCATGGAAAGCACATCGTGTATGTTCTTGCCCTTGTATTTTATCTGAAGCGTTTCGCTATCATAGCGCTTGCCATTGCATTCCTCGCATGTAACGTAAACATCGGCAAGGAAGGCCATCTCAATCCTTTTCACGCCGTCTCCCTCGCATGCCTGGCACCTGCCTTTCTGCACGTTGAATGAGAACTGCCCTGGCTCGTAGCCGCGCGCGCGTGCCTCTGGCACGCCTGCGAATAATTCGCGGATTGGTGTAAAAGCACCAATATAGGTGGCGGGGTTGGAGCGCGGCGTCCTGCCAATGGGCGACTGGTCCACGGAGATTACATCTGTAAGCGCGCCTGCGCCGTCTATCCTGTCAAACTTGCCAGGCTCTTGCTTGGACTGGTGGAAGTATTTCATGAGTGCAAGGTACAGCGTTTCGTTTATCAGCGTGCTTTTTCCTGAGCCGGAGACCCCTGTGATGCACATGAAGCAGCCAATGGGGAATTTTACATCTATTTTTTTCAGGTTGTTCTCGCGCGCGCCCTTCAGCGTGAACCAGCGCTGGGGCTGGCGGCGTATTTTTGGCACAGGTATTTTGAGTTCCTTGCGAAGATAGGCGCCCGTGAGCGAGTCGCGCGTCTTTTCCACTTCCTCAGGAGTGCCAATTGCCATTATCCTGCCTCCGTGCACACCTGCGCCAGGTCCCAAGTCTATCATGAAATCTGCGTTGCGCATAGTCTCTTCATCGTGCTCCACCACGACCATGGTGTTGCCCAGATCGCGCAGCGTCTTGAGCGTGGAAATGAGCTTGTCGTTGTCGCGCTGGTGCAAGCCAATGGAGGGCTCGTCAAGCACGTAAAGCACGCCCATAAGGTTTGCGCCAATCTGCGTGGCAAGGCGAATCCTTTGTGCTTCGCCGCCAGATAGGGTGCCTGTCACGCGCGAAAGCGAAAGATAGCCCACGCCCACGTTGAGAAGGAAGTCAAGGCGCGCTTGCACCTCGCGAAGCACGGGCCGCGCGATGGTTTCCTCTGTTTTTGTGAGCTTGAGTGAGCTAAAGAAGCCGTACGCGGACTCCACTGAGAAGTCAGTCACTTCAATGATGTCCTTGCCATTCACTTTCACTGCCAGCACTTCTGGCTTGAGGCGCTTTCCTTTGCAGGACGGGCAATTAAGCTCGCGCATGTACTTTTCCATTTCCATGCGCCTGCCCTCGGACTTTGTCTGTTTGTAAAGCCTGTCAAGGTTGTTCAGCACGCCCTCGAATTTCGTCCAGCCCTGGTAGGATGACTCGCCATCGCGCGACTCCAGCTTGTAC
Organism: uncultured Microcaldota archaeon; assembly: GCA_903892905.1. Lineage (GTDB taxonomy): Archaea > Micrarchaeota > Micrarchaeia > Anstonellales > Anstonellaceae > UBA10161. Next base: position 11,016 of record CAITKI010000127.1, read on the forward strand.
TGCAGCTTTTCATCACAGCCATTGAGCACGGCGTCGCGCGCCTCCTTTGTGAGCGCATTGAATTGCGTGTCAAGAGAGAAGTCGAACTTCTTGCCCAGCGCCTCGAGCAGGTGCGAGTAGTAGCCGCCCATTATGCTGTTTCTCCATGGGAGGATGGCGCCCTCGCGCAGCGTCTTTTGCTTGTCAGGCACCACCAGGTCCACGTCAAACACAATCTTTACACCCATGCCCTTGCATTCCTCGCATGCCCCGTAGGGAGAGTTGAAGGAGAACATGCGCGGCTGCAGCTCGCCCAGCGATAT
>CAITKI010000128.1 GCA_903892905.1 uncultured Microcaldota archaeon
GCGGGATGCGGTTCCTGTCCAGGCGCCTCTCGAATGCGTTCCTCTTGATGCGGATGCCCTTGGAGTTCATCTCCTGCACTGCGTCGCCGACGTCGTAGTAGTTCCTGCAGACGTGCACCATGCCCTCGATTGCGGACTTGGGCACCCAGCGCGCCGTCCCGATCTTGAGAGACGGGACCGAGTTCTTCTCGATCCTTCCGATGAACGCCCTCAGGTTGAGCTTCTCGTGCTTCTTGAGCTCGTTGAACGCCTGCTTGACAGTGTAGTATTCATTCGCAAGCGCAATCCAGTCGTGGACGACCGGCTTGGGGATGAGCCTCTTGTTGCCGATCTTCACGGAGTGCACCGAGCGCCTCTCCACGCGGCCGCCGAATGCGCGGTAGGACAGGCTGACGCCGCCCTTCTTGAGCTCGTCGTACGCCTCCTCGACCGAGAACAGCCCCATGCCCTTCAGGCGTTCGCGCTCGAGCTTGTCCTGGGCGTACAGGTCGTTTGCCTTGCCGACAATGTCAGAAATGCTGGAATGAAGCGACTTCTCGTCACTAGCGCGCCTGGACTTCATGTCTGATATCTTCATCGACTTGAGCCTGGTCACCACTGGGTCGTTGATTACCTTTTCAATCACGATTCTTTTTCCACGGGGCATGTTGTCACCTTCTCGGGCAGAAATACCACATATCCATTCTTTACCATCTTATTTCTGCAGATGCACATTTAAAAGGCTTTCGTAAACATCCGCAAAACACCGCTTTGCACCCTGCCCAGAAGGGCTTCAGAAACTACATTAATAAACCCTGCGCTTCGCCATCTTAACTGTGGAAAAGACACCATTATGCAACGAATGCGCACGCCGGTTCTTCTCGGGTGAAAACATGCGCAGCGCGGAGCGTGGCGAGGAGTGCTTCATCTGCCAGGGCGCACTGTCGGCGCTTCCCTCTCTCGTGGACGCCGCGCTAACGCAGTCTGTCGGCTTTGAATGGGAAACGTTTTCTGTCTCATCCTCATTCTCTCGCGCCATGCTCATGCGCGAGGCCGAGGTGGCAACCAGCCTGCTGCCTGGTGAATTCACCTCGTTGAAAAACGACACCAACGCCAGGCTTTCGGAACAAGTTGCAAAGGCATCTGGCAAGAAAAACGACCAGCGCGCGGCAGATGCCTCCTTTGAATTTGATTTCACGTCGAAAAAGGCAGTTGCGCGCCCCGTGCAGCTATACATCCACGGGCATTACATAAAGCTCGCGCGAGGCTTCTGCCAGAGCCGCTGGCACTGCTCCGAGTGCGGTGGCAACGGCACTCGTGCTGCGGCACGACTGCGCCCCTCCGCCGCTGCGGACGGCGGAGCGGTGGCGTGTGATTCCTGCAAGGGAAGCGGAATGAACTACCCGTCCGTCGAGGAAGAAATCGGCAAGGTGCTTGCACCGGCATTCGGCGCATCAGGCTGCACGCTCCACGCAAGCGGCAGGGAGGATGTCGACGTGCGCTGCCTGGGCGGCGGCCGCCCATTCGTGGCAGAGCTTGCCTCGCCCAAAAAAAGAAAGGCAAGCCTTGGCAGCCTCGAGCGCGAGTTTGCAAAGAACGAAAACGTGCGCGCCATTGGCTTGCGCTTCGTGCACAAGGCATTCATCGACAGCGTATGCAATTCGCATTTCGAGAAGGAATACGAGGCAATCGTCTCGGGAGACCGTGCGCTCACCGCGGCTGACGCGAAAAAGGTCGCCGCTCTTTCAGGCACCGCCCTTTCGCAGCACACGCCCACACGCGTGCTTGCCAGAAGGACGGATATGCTGCGCAAGAGGACAGTGTACAAAATCAGCGCACAGGCAATCGAGGGCGGCAAGCTCAAGCTCCACATACTCGCCGAGGCAGGCACCTACATAAAGGAGTTCATCCACTCGGACGAGGGCAGGACAACTCCCAGTGTTTCATCCGTGCTCAAATGCAAGGCAGCATGCGACTCACTTGACGTAGTGGGTATACACGACTACTTCCTGGAAACCGTGAAGGACTAGCCATCGCGGCGCGCTTTTATTATTTCCCTACGTTTCCCCCATCATGCTCGAACTCCCATTTTCCCTTCTCTCGCCGCCTGCATCAGTGCCTGGCATTGACATCAGGATCATCGTGGCAGTCGCATTCACAGGCGCAGCTGCGTATTACGACATCTTCAACAAGAAATGGGTGCCAGATGCTCTCCTATGGGGCTTTCTAGCCGCGTCGCTCCTTCTCAACGTCGTATTTTTCGATTCGGCAATCTTCACGCAGGCCATCGCCATCGCAATCATCATCGCAGCTCTCACCTACGTGCTTTACAGGATGGGCCAGCTTGGAGGCGCGGACGTGCTTGTGATGGCATCCATTGCGCTTGCCATCCCCTACCTTCCCAAGCCGCTTCTTGCGGCTTCGCAGGCAGTCCCCTACCCGTTTTTCCTTTCCATGCTTGCGCCCACTGGCATCGCATTCATACTGCACATGCTGGTCCGTTTCATACCCTATATTTCGCGCCAGCTTGCGCAAGGCAAAGTGAAATTCACAGTGCAGAAAGTGGCAGGGCCAGCCCTCATAGTAATTTCACTTCTCATATTCGGCACAATCGTTTCCTCTCTTCCTGTAACCCTTCCCGCCTCGTACTTTGCAATAATAGGGTTCCTGGGGGTATCCCTTGTCTTCTTCTCGCTTTTCATGCCTGAAATAAAGGCGAGCATGGTGGAGAAAATCCCAACATCACAGCTACAATGCGAGGACGTGATGGCGCTTGAGCAGATGCCAGAACTGTCAAAAAAGCTCAAGCTCTCCCCGGTAATAAGCGAAAAGGCGATTGCGGCGCTCAAGCGAGCAAAGGTAAAGTCCGTGCCGGTCTACACGGGCATGCCGTTTTTCCTTCCCTACCTATTCATAGGGCTGGCCTTCACGCTGCTTTTCGGCGACCTGCTGTACTACATTGCATTCGGGATTTAATTTGAGCCAGCAGCCTCTGCAACCGCAGCATCCAAGCTGCCTGCATCATAGCCCCACTCCTTCATCCCGTTCTGTGCTGCAATGTAATATGTACGCGCAGGAGGTGCGGGATGCACGCCCCCTGGCAAAAAGTATGCCTGTGCCTTTGCAATGCTGCCATCAGGCAGCGACACTGCGACCTCTTTCCTCAAGTAAAAATTCGGCACGCCTGACTGCTTGTCCAGTGCAGCCATCTCCTCTGGCGTCAAATAGTAAATCGCACCGCTCACAGTGCCGCTTCCATTTTCCACAAGCGTGGCAACGCCAAACTCAGTGGGGCGTGTGTCCTGGCTGGCAAATGCCAGCGAATAGCCTGACGCCTGCGCTTCCGTGGCATTGATGAAGCCCCCCGCGCGCGCACTCAAAGTGCTTTTCGCAAGGTTGGTGCCATAAGCAAAGAAAGGAACTGGCTGCTTAGGAAGCGCGCCCAGCGCCAAAAACGCCAAGCCGGCAAGCAGCACGCATGCCAGGAATGCGAAAATGATTTTCTCCCTTTCCATCCCATCACGTCAGAAAAAAGAGCTCAGCCCCTTCTGCTCTCCCTTGAATTTCAGGTCATCCTCTGAGTAGCCCAGTTCCTTCAGTATTTTCAGCACTGAGGGGAGCACCTGGTTGTCAATGTAATAATTCGGGTCGTAATCTTTCGCAAGCTCCACCAACTGTGCCTTGTCTGAGATGGTGGCGCCTTTCTTTGTGATGACATAGCCTATCATCATTCCCTTCTCTATCTGCATTCCCGCCTCAGCGGCTTTTTTCGCAGCCGAAATCTCCGGGGACTTTATGTCGTACTTGTTCGGGTCTTTCCTCATCTGCGTGTAGATGGTAAGGTCCTCAAGGGGCACCTTGCCGCTTTTCAGCTCCTCGATGATGTCCTTCACAATTTTCACTGCCTTCTCCTTGCTGCCGTCCTTCAATATTGCCTCAAGCACTTTCCTCTGCGTGGTTTTCGCGACATTGGACCAGTCGCGCCTCACCAGCTCAAACCCGCGTATTTTGATGCGCCCGTCCTCGCCGATGAGCGCGTACTTCTTCTTCGCTCCCTTGTCTTCCTTGCCCATGTGCTTCTTGGTGACAAACACGCCTCGTGGGTAGAACCCCTCAAGCTCCAGCTCCATGTCGCCTGGAAGCGAGTCGTTTATTTTCTTCATGAAGGCAAGCGCGTCCTCCTTCTTTTTCTCCCCCATGAGGAGGAAAATGGAATCCGTGTCGCCGTAAAGCACGGCAAATCCCGCCTTCTCGCCCTTCTCAATCGTCTCCTGGATAAAATGCCTGCCCCATGCCGTGACAGACTCGCCGCACTCGCGCGAGTACCAGCGGGAGCGCGGGTAGGCAAGGTACCCATAATATGAATTCGCAAGGATTTTCAGCGACTGCACGCGCGCAAAGAGCTCCTCGTATTCCCGCGTGTCCTTCTCGGCTTTCTTGAGCCTGTTTTTCATTTCTCCCCTCATCTTGATGAGCTCCTCAAGCACGGTGGGCAGCAGTCCTTTTGGCTTTTTGGCAAAGCGGTGCCCATTCGGTGAAATATAACAATCGCTGTCAGGCACGCTTTTCGGCGGGGAAAGCGTGTAAGGGTCGATATTGTGCGAGGTAATGATGGACGGGTACAGCCCGCGAAAGTCAAACACCACCATGTTCTCGTATATGCCTGGCTGCGGCAGCTTCACAAACGCGCCCTGTATGGGGCCAAGCTCGCGCTCCTGCGCAAGCGCGTCATCGGGCTTGTTCGGGATGATTTGCTTGTGCTCAAAGCTTTTCTGCATGAGAAGCGACTCCACCAACTGCCCCGCAGTCGCGCCAACTGCGTCGAAAAGCGGCAAGCGCGTGAGCCTTCCCATCTCCACCATGAGTGGCACCAGCATCTTGCCGATTTCCATTGTCGCCTGCGAATCGAAAGCCGAATAATCCGCGAGGTCTTTCACAAGCTCGGCATCATCCCACATCTTGTAGATTTCCAGCTTTTTCACCATGAGCTTTTTCTTTCCCGTAAGCTCGGTATATGCATTTTCAAGCGTGTACTTGCTGATTTTGAATGCGCCGATGAACCCCATGAAGCGCACCAAGGGGTACAGGTCCACATGTATCCTCCCTGTGATTTCCGCAACGTCGCGGATGCCCCTCCTTTTCACGCGGAAGCTGCTCCCGTCCCTGCCGATTGCAAATTCCAGCCCATTCACAGACGCGCGCGCAGCAAGGTATGGCAGGTCAAAAACAGTGGAGTTGTAGCCCAGCAGCACTTCGACGTCCTTTTCCTTTATGGTCTGCAGGAATTTCTTTATCATCTCCCGCTCGTCCTTGCACGCGATGACAAACGGCCTGTCGATTTTCTTGCTGGTGATTACTCTGCGCTCCCCGTCAATCTCATAGGAAATCATGATCACTTCGTCGCGCTCAGGCTGCGGCATTCCTTTGGGGTTGTAAGTCTCGATGTCAAACGCCATTGTCCTCAAAGGCGGGTTTGCCTCGCGCGTGCGCAATATTTTCTTTATGTCCCTGCCCTGGCGCACATACCAAATCTCGGTGAAAGGCGACAGCTTGTTGTCAATCATGTATCGCCTTCCAAAAGGAATATTATTCTCGTAGCATGGGAATTTCATTGCCCCGCTCACTGAGGGTACATCGTACGGGCGCTCGCAGTAAACTTTCCATAGTTCCTTTTCCTTGCCAAGCACGTTCATCTTCGCGCGCTCCACGCGCACGGGCGACACCATCCTGTCGCGCGACTGCGCCTTTGCCGCCATTATCTCCTTATCAGCAGAAACAGGCGCATCCACGTAAAAGTAAGGCTCATAATGCGCATAAAGCCTGAAGAAGTGCTTTCCCTTCATGAGCAGCCGCACCACGGTCTTGTCATTGACTATTTTGTAGTCGACATCAATGAGCACCGCGCGGCGCTTTTCTGCCTTCTTTTCCATCAGCCATTCTATCTCCTGTCGTCTTTTTATTTTAGTCGGGCTTTCGCCCGACTGCTAAAAACCAAGCGATGACGTTGGTTTTTATTATCTTTCTCCGATTTTCCTTCACTGTTCTATTTGGAGGTGCTCACATGGCAATGAAAGTGGCGATAAACGGCTTCGGGCGGATTGGAAAGCTGGTTGCGCGCGCGGCGTTCGAGCGCGGGTTTGTCGGCAAGAAGTTCGACATCGTGGCAATAAACGACACGCACGACCCCAAGCTCTCGGCGCACCTGTTCAAGTACGACACCACGCAGGGGCACTACAACGGCAGCGCGAAAGGCGAGCCGGGCAAAATGACCATTGACGGGCATGAAATCATAATCACGGCAGACCGCGACCCTGCCAACCTCCCCTGGGGCAAGCTTGGCGTGGACTTGGTGCTGGAGTGCACCGGCGCATTCACCGACCGCGTGGGCTCCAGCAAGCATTTGCAGGCTGGCGCGAAAAAAGTGCTCATCTCCGCCCCCTGCAAAGGCGGCGAAGCGGATGCGACCATAGTGCTTGGCGTGAACGACGAAAAATATGACAAGAAGAAGCACAACATCGTTTCGCTTGGAAGCTGCACCACAAACTGCCTGGCGCCAGTGGCAAAGACGCTTTTGGACAATTTTGGCATTGAGAATGGCTTCATGACCACGGTGCATGCATACACCAACGACCAGCTCATATTGGACGGCCACCACAAGGACTTCCGCCGCGCGCGTGCAGGCGCAGTGAATATCATTCCCACCACGACTGGGGCTGCAAAGGCAATAGGCGACGTGATTCCCGAGCTTAAGGGAAAACTGGACGGGCTCTCGCTTCGCGTGCCCACGCCCGTAGGGTCAATAAACGACCTGTCCTGCACATTGGGCAAGGCTGCAACAAAGGAAGAGATTGGCGCAGCGCTCAAGAAAGCGTCGCAGGGAAAGCTGAAAGGCATAATGGACTACTGCGAAGAGCCAATTGTCTCATCCGACATCGTCCACAACCCTGCATCGTCCGTGGTGGACGGGCTTTCCACAATCGCAATAGGGAAGTCTGCAAAAGTGCTTTCCTGGTATGACAATGAATGGGGATTCTCCAACAGGATGGTGGAGCTGGCCGCGAAAATGTTCTAAAAGTAGGTGCTGGCGCCAAAACGGGCGTCTGCAGCACAAATGCTTAGTTGAGGTTTGCAAATGGGATTGTCAGTGTTCAAAACATTCGTGCTGCGCTACATCATACTGGTGCCCATGGCGTACTGCATTTACCTGCTGCTTGCCAGCAGCGACATGAATGTGCGCATGGTGGCAATAATTGCGCTCATAATACTGGAACAGGTGCGCGACTGGTCGCTCCTGGCGACTGCCCGCGCCATAAGCAAGGGTAATAAACCTTAGCAAACGTAAAATTGACGTTATGAAGTTAGTAAGAAGTTCCTTTTGGCCGCACTTTTGCCACTTTTCCGCCCGCAGTCCATCTGCCTCCGGCTGAAGGTTGTAAAAAGTAGGCCAGCGCAAAGCGCTGGCAAGGCGACCAGTTTTCTGTCAGAGACAGAACAAAAGACGGGCATTTCTTGCAGTTGTTATATTTCGTGGCATATATTTAAAGGTTTGCATATATACAGACATAAATAACAACAAAGGTAATATTTTGGAAAGCGAAAAAGAAC
>CAITKI010000129.1 GCA_903892905.1 uncultured Microcaldota archaeon
TACGACAGGCTATTCTAGGCAGGGGAGATTATGCTTCGGAAAAACACCGGCGACGGAGGAATAGTGGCCAGCATGGCAAGGCTCTTGCCGCTCAAGGCATTTGCCTACGGTTACTCCAATGCGCGGGTGCGCTCCATGAGGCCTCACCTGCTGGCGCGCAGGCAGGCAGAGGACCTTCTCAAGGTGAACACCAATGCCGCGGTGATAGAGTACCTGTCCCGCACAACATACAGGAATGACTTTGAAGGCCTGCCCTCAAGGATGAAGGACGAGGAGAGGGTGGAGCTTGCGGTTGGCAAGAATTTTGCAAGGACGGCGCAGAAGCTGAGGCGCATCACTCCGAAGCAGAGCAGCAGCACGCTGGAAACTTTCCTCAACAGGTATGACATCCACAATATCAAAACAATACTGCTTGCAAAGAAGCTGGGCAGGAGCAAGGAAGAGACACAGGCGCTTCTTGTCCCTGCAGGCTCGATGGCGCAAAAGGAGATTGCCGCCATGTTGACCGCAAAGAACGCGGATGATTTCTATTCGGCCATGCGCGGCACTGAGTTTGGCGCAAAGTTCTTCACTTCCTCTTCAATCAGGAACATCCCGAAGGAGCAGATAAAGGCGCTTTTCCAGAACCCGTCATCTGACGCCGCGAAGCTGGATGTGTTCCTCTCCTCGCTGGATTTCTTCTACTACGAAATGGCATCCACCATAAACGCAGAGGGCGACAGCGACGCGAAGAAGATTTCCGACCTGCTGCGCTACGAGGCAGACACGAAAAACATCATGACCATACTTCGCCTCAAGCGCGGCAACGCGGACAAGGCGACCATCATGAAGAACGTCGCGCGCGGAGGAAGGCTGTCCCGCGCCACTCTTGAGAAAATCGCATCCGCAAAGGACATGGCAGAGGCGCTCTCGCTTTCCACCGCGTTTTTCATGTCAAAGACAGGCAAGGACGAGTTCGCTGCGGCTGAGCAGCTCTACAAGGCTGATGGGCAGCTCTCGCACTTCGAAGTGGTGTTTGAAAGGTCGATGGCAAGGCGCAGCCTCAAGGCGCTGCGCACAAGCATAATGTCCATCGGCGCAATCGTGGGCTTCCTATTCCTGAAGGAAGGGGAAATGTCCAACATTCAGAAAATTGTGAGGGGCAAGGCGCTTGGCCTGCCCGCAGAGAAGGTTTCGCAGATGCTGATATTCGTTTGATGTGATGGCATGGCTGACAACAAGGAGAAAATCGCGGTGATTGCCGATTCGGCGACGTGCACGGGCTTTCGGCTCGCAGGCATTGAGCACACTTTCGCGCTGACCGGCACGGAGGCAGAGGCGAAAATATCTGAGTTGCTGGGCGACGAAAGCTACGGCATCATTGTGGTAAGCGAGAGGATGGTGGAAGGCTGCGACTGGCGCCTCAAGAAAAGGATTGAGGCAACTGCAAAGCCTGTCGTCGTTGCAATACCTGACTCGCAGGGCCCTATCGAGCAGGAGGAGTCGCTTGCCAAGCTGATAAAGAGGGCGCTGGGCGTGGACCTTACGAAGAAGAAGTGATGATATTTACGAGGTGTTATGATGGGAATATTGCACAGGATAACAGGCCCGGTCGTGGAAGCGCGCGATGTAGCGGGCGCAAAAATGTACGACGTGGTCAAGGTGGGAAATGAAAGGCTCACCGGCGAAATCATCAAGATGGTGGGCAACACTTCCACCATCCAGGTGTACGAGGAGACCAACGGCATCCGCCCTGGCGAGCCTGTCGAAACAACGGGCGAGCCGCTTTCGGTGGAGCTGGGGCCTGGCCTTCTGAGGTCAATTTACGACGGCATCCAGCGCCCGCTGGACGTCATGGCAGCCAAGGGCGGTGCGTTCATCACGCGAGGCCTGTCTGCCAACTCTCTTGACAGGGACAAGAAATGGGAATTTGTGCCTGTAGCAAAGAGCGGGCAGGCTGTCAAAATCGGCGACGTGCTTGGCACGGTGCAGGAAACGGAAATCATTGTGCACAAGATAATGGCGCCGTTTGATGGCAAGGTGAAGGACATCAAGGCAGGCAAGTTCACAGTGGAGGAGCAGGTGTGCACCATCACCAATGCCGCAGGCAAGGAGCAGAAAGTCATCATGATGCAGCGCTGGTTCGTGAGGAAATCCCGCCCTGCTGCCGAGAGGTTCGACCCCAACATCCCGCTCATCACAGGGCAGAGGATTGTGGACGTTTTCTTCCCCATTGCAAAGGGCGGCTCGGTGTGCATACCCGGCCCGTTCGGCTCTGGAAAGACAGTGACGCAGCACCAGTTTGCAAAGTGGTCCGACACCCAGATAGTGGTGTACGTGGGATGCGGCGAGCGAGGCAATGAGATGACTGAAGTGCTTACCGAGTTCCCACACCTTGAGGACCCCAAGACGAAAAAGCCATTGATGGACAGGACAGTGCTCATTGCAAACACCTCCAACATGCCGGTGGCTGCGCGTGAGGCGTCCATTTACACTGCAGTCACGATTGCGGAATATTACCGAGACATGGGATACGATGTTGCCTTGATGGCAGACTCCACCTCGCGCTGGGCAGAGGCCATGCGTGAAATCGGAGGCCGCTTGGAGGAGATGCCTGGAGAGGAAGGCTACCCTGCGTATCTTGCAAGGAGGCTTGCGGAATTCTATGAAAGGGCAGGGCGCGTGCGCTGCCTTGGCACTGACGAGACCAGGACAGGCTCGGTCACAATTATCGGCGCAGTGTCGCCGCCAGGAGGAGACATCAATGAGCCGGTTTCGCAGAACACGCTTCGTGTCACAAAGGTGTTCCTTGCTCTTGACGCCTCATTGGCTCAGCGCAGGCACTTCCCGGCATTCCACTGGCTGAGGAGCTATTCCCTGTACACTGACACGCTGGACAACTGGTACATCCAGAATGTTTCTTCGGACTGGGTGGACCTGCGCAAGGAGGCAATGGCGCTTCTCCAGCAGGAGGCTGAGCTGCAGGAAATCGTGCAGCTAGTGGGGCCTGACGCGCTTCCGGAAAAGGAGCAGGCAGTCATGGTGTCGACCAAAATGCTTCGTGAGGACCTGCTGCAGCAGTCGGCTTTCCACGAAGTGGACACGTACTCTTCAATGAAGAAGCAGTACCTCATATTGAGGAACATACTGCGCTTCCACCACCGCGCAATCGCCGCAGTGGAGCTTGGCGTGCAGCTCAAGAGGATAATGGAGCTTCCCATCCGCGAGAGAATCGCCAGGATGAAGGAAGTGCCTGAAGAGAAGCTGTCCGAAGTCGACTTCCTTGGAAGCGAAATAGACAAGGCCTTTGACGGCCTTGGGGCTAAGTAGGTGATCACATGAAGGAATACAAAACAGTCACAAAAATCGCAGGCCCGCTCGTGTTCGTGGAAGGAGTGAACGACATCGGCTACGGCGAGATTGTCGAGATACAGCTGCCCTCTGGCGAGAGGAAGAAGGGGCAGGTGCTCGACACCCAGAAAGGGCTCGCAGTGGTGCAGGTGTTCGGCACAACCGCCGGCATCAACTTGGAGGACACCACGGTGAAGTTCCTGGGCGAGACCATGCAAATCGGCGTGTCAAGCGACATGCTGGGCAGGGTGTTCAATGGATTGGGAGAGCCCCGCGACAAGGGGCCTGCAATCATCCCTGAAAAGAGGCTGGACATCAACGGCGCGCCCATCAACCCATACGCCCGCGCAGAGCCGCGCGACTTTATCCAGACTGGAATTTCCACCATTGACGGCTTGAACACACTCGTGAGAGGGCAGAAGCTGCCCATTTTCTCAGGCTCGGGCTTGCCGCACAACCAGCTTGCAGTGCAGATTGCAAGGCAGGCAAAGGTGGTGTCATCGACCGGCAAGGGCGGGAAGGACCAATTTGCCGTGGTGTTTGCCGCTGTCGGCATTACGCACGAGGAAGCGTCATTCTTTATGCGCGACTTTGAAAAGACAGGCGCACTTGAGAGGGCAGTGCTTTTCCTGAACCTGGCAGACGACCCGTCAGTGGAGAGGATTATCACGCCCCGCTTGGCGCTGACCACTGCAGAGTACCTTGCGTATGAGAAAAACATGCACGTGCTAGTCATTATCACAGACATGACAAACTATTGCGAGGCGCTGCGTGAAATCGCATCTGCCCGTGAAGAGGTGCCTGGAAGGCGTGGCTATCCTGGCTACATGTATACTGACCTTTCGACTATCTATGAGCGCGCTGGGCGCATCAAGGGCAAGGACGGAACGGTGACGCAGCTTTCCATCCTCACCATGCCTGGCGACGACATCACGCACCCGATTGCAGACTTGACAGGATACATTACAGAGGGGCAGATTGTGCTGGGGCGCGACTTGCACAGGAAGAACATTGTGCCGCCAGTGGACGTGCTGCCTTGCCTGTCAAGGCTGATGAATCTTGGAATCGGCAAAGACAGGACGAGGGAGGACCACCGCGGCATGGCTGACCAGCTTTATGCTGCGTATGCAACCGGGCGCGACCTTCGCTCGCTTTCCGCGGTCGTTGGAGAGGAAGCCCTCTCTGCGACAGACAAGACATACTTGAAGTTCGCGGACGTATTTGAAAAGCGCTTCATTGCGCAAGGCACGCACGAGGACAGGACGATTGAGCAGACGCTTGAGCTTGGCTGGGAGATGCTTGCCATGTTCCCGGAGAGCGAGCTGAAGAGGCTCAAGAAGGAGTTCATCGAGAAGTACGGCAAGAAATACCGCAAGAACTAGATGCAACAACGCCGTGATGTGATATAGATGGCTGAAAACCCGAACCCGACGCGCATGGAGCTGCTCAAGGCCAAGACTCGCGTGAAGCTTGCGCGCAAGGGCCACAAGCTCCTGAAGCAGAAGCGCGACGCGCTGGTGCTGGAGTTCTTCAAGATACTGGGCAAGGCCCAGGACCTGAGGACCGACCTGAACACGCGCATGAGGGGTGCGTACGGCTCGCTTGCCGTCGCGCAGGCATACCACTCCATGCAGGAAATCGAGTCGGCATCGCTTGCAGTCAAGCGCGCGCCGGGCGTGCATGTGGAAGTGCGCAACATCATGGGCGTGAAAATCCCTGTGCTGGAAACTTCGGAGCCGAAAAAGCCGCTGCTTACGCGCGGCTACTCCATTGTGGGCACGAGCGCGAAAATAGACGAGGTGGCAGACTCTTTCGAGCATGTGCTGGACCTCATCTTCAAGCTGTCCGAGACGGAAAACGGAATCCGCAGGCTCATTTTGGAGATTGAGAAGACCAAGCGCCGCGTGAACTCGCTGGAGTTCGTGATGATCCCGCGCCTTGAGAGCCAGGCAAAGCTCATCTCGTTCAGGCTAGAGGAGATGGAACGCGACAGCTTTGTCATGCTAAAGACAATCAAGAGGAAGCTTGAGAAGAATGCGGAAGAAAAGAAGAGTGCGGCTTAACTTTCTCTTTTATTTTTTCTTTCAAAGCCCTTTTATCTCAAGGTACGCGCCGAAGATTATGAAGATGGCGCCAACAAGGTACCTGCCGTACTTCTGCATCCAGTTGCCAACAGGCTCGAGCATGCGCGCGGCCTTTTGGGGCTCGGCAATGTAAAACAGCAGCGGAAGGAGCGCGGGAGCGACGAAGCAAAGGTCGCAGAAGCCAAGCAGCATGAGTTTTGAGGCAAGCGCTGCAGTGGAGTTGAATATTTCGCGCACCGCTGCAAGGTTGAGGAGCACTGCGTCGAAGTTTGTGATGTTGCCAAGGAAGCTAATCGCGAGCCACTTGGCAAAGCCGCGCGTCTTTTTTGCGCCTGCAGGGGCGGAGTCGGGCTTGGGCTTTTCCAGGATCACCTTGATGCCGAATACCAGGAAAAACAGGCCCAGCAGCAAGTCTATGGCGCGCGGCCGGAAGCCAAGCGCCTCTGCTGCCTTGTCATCGCCCTGCGCGACGAGGATGCCTGCCGCTGCGAGCAGCAGGGCGACGATTATGCCGCCCAGGAGGAGCGCGGTTGCCGCAGATCTGTCCTTGCGCGCAAGGAGCGCGATGGAAACTGCGAGGATGCCGGGCGACAGCATGGACGCAAGCGCAAGCGGGAGGATGGCGAGGAAAACGTCTGCCATATTAGCCACGCCCGCTCATTATCCTTTTTGCCTCTTCCTTTATGCCCTGCGCGTTCTTTTCCGAAAAGCCAAGCGCATGCAGGCGCTCGTCAGACGCGCTTGCCACGTCTTTCACCAGTATGATGCCTGCGTTGTGCAGGGCTTCGAACCCGCGCCTGTCCAGGCGCGAGATGAGCGTGGTGGGGTAGAGCTTGTTCTCCTCAATCCTTACCTGGATGGACTCGTCGCGCGGGAAGCTCCAGCCCAGGAGCTTGAGGCCTACGCAGTCCGAGTATTGGATGACGTCGTAGGAGAATTTGGTGTTGGTCACCAGCCAGCCCGAGTCTATGTCGCGGTTGGCATCGTGGACGTCAAGGAAGCGCGCCCAGGAGTAAAGCGCAGTCTGGATGTGGCACTGAAGGTGAGGGGAGTTGTGGAACTTGCACTCTGCGATGAATTTGGTGGCAGGATGCCCGGGAATTGCGGGGCGGGAGGCGACAACGTCGATTTCGTGCTGCACGCATTTGCCGCGCAGCGTCTGGCGAAGTTGCGTGGAATAGCCCCTGCCTTTGAGAAGCGCGGCGACATAGGTTTCGAATGGATGGCCGTCTGGGCCGAATTTCATCAGGGCGGCTTTCAGGCCGAAGCGCGCAGCCGCGCCCATCTTAAGCTCGCGCAGCCGCTCGAACGCCAGCCCGTAAATTTCATCAGTCGTTATGCCTGAGCGCATGCGGGACTGGAGGGACTCTATCACTTCCTCGCAAAGCGCGCGGCTTGCGCCTGCGCGCGAAAGGGAGTGGCGTATCTTGTTGTAGTCCAAAGGCTCGGAAGTTCCGTCGGCTTTCCGCACCATTATCTCTGCCATGCTGCCAATCCGCAGGCAACATATAAAATTACTCGCTGGGGGGAAGCGCGTTTTTTAATCCTATGCGCGGCAACTGATGCCAAGGTGATAACGTGAGATTTGCATTTGCAATACTGGCAGCCTTCGCGCTTTTGCTTGCGGGCTGCACAACCCAGGCATCAGGGCAGCAGGGGGCGCCTGCGCCAGCCACGGCTGCGTCCTTGGCAGCACCGGGCAATAGCGCTGCCCAGGCAGCGCCTGGGAACGCAACGCCATCCGCCACGGCAGGCATCACGCTTGCGCAGCTTGCAACGCACAACAAGGAATCGGACTGCTGGGTGGGATATGACGGCAAGGTCTATGACATTACCAAGTTCATACCGAACCACAAGAACTATCAGGCGCTGCTTGTGCCGCTGTGCGGGACATCCGACCAGTTCAAGGCGAAGTTCGAGGCAAAGCACGGCCTGTCAAAAGTGAATGTGCTTGAAAGCCAGCCCCTCATGGGCGACCTTGCCCAGTAAGGCGCACCCTTTTTATTTTTCCCCTCTTTTTCTTTCCCATGGACGCGCACAATCCCAAGGGAGAATGGACGCACCCTGGCCAGCGGCAGTGGAAGGAGAAGCAGGGATTCAACTATTGGTTCTTGCCGCTTGAAGTTCTGGGGCTGATAGGCCCGCTCATCGGCGCCGCAGTCAGCCTTTTCACCACCATAATCTGCCTGTGGATTGTAAAATTTGCCAACGTGATTTTCCAAAGCGAGTTCCTTTCCCTCATGGTGGCGTCAGTTGACAGGAACATTGCGTGGTTTTTCATAGCGCCGTTGGTGATTGGCTACTGCCAGCATTTTGCCAAGAGATTTTATGTCGGCTACCTGGTTTGCATGCCGATTGGGAATGCCACTGGCTTCACGTTTTCAATGTGGATACTTGCATGGGTGCTGCGCACAATAGGCGCGCTTGCAAATGTCACTTTCCTCGCCCAAGCAGGCTTGGGCGTGCGGGAAAACCTCGCGCTCATATTCGCGCTTGTGCTACTGCTGGGCTATGTCGGGGTGGCGCGCATGCATTTGGCGCGCTCGCGCTAGTTGTCCGGAAAAGAAAAATGGAAAATCAGTAGGGGTTTCCCGCGTCCTTTTGGAACTCTGCCTGGATGTCCTGCCAGGTGCCGCCGGTCGAGGCTGCATCGCGCAGTTTCCTGCAGCGCGCGGCGTCCTCCTTCTTCCCGAGCTTGTCAAAAAGCAAGGCTGCGCGGGAGTAGTCGCTTCCTCGCTCGAATGCCGAGGCTGCTTCTGCTTCCATGGAAAGCGAGAGATAAATCTCAGCTGCCTTCACGAAGAGCATTTTGTCCTCTAGACGCTTTGCGCGCGCGAGCTGCTTTGCTTTTTCTTCTTCGTCCATATTTTCACCGCTAAATCTTTCCTACCAAATCCATGCCGGGCTTGAGAGTCTTTGCACCGGGCTTCCAGTTCATGGGGCA
>CAITKI010000130.1 GCA_903892905.1 uncultured Microcaldota archaeon
CATCAAGAACCCATACGCCATCAACCCTGTGGAGCAGCAGAAGCAGAGCAGCAGGGCAGTGACAATGGACGCGCTCAACTACATCTGAGCGCCTTTTTTCCTTTTTCCAGGCGCGCCCTTCCCCAACAAGGGCGCTTTATTTTTTTCATCCCCTTATCACATCTTTTATAAACCCTTCAATCCGTAGGGGGCAGTTGCCAACATTGTCTCCCCCTAACGGTTCACCCCCATCTTTCAACCTATTTTTTAAACCCTTCAATCCCAACTCCGAGAACATGGGCTGGTAGCTCAGCGGTAGAGCGCGTCGTTCGCAACGACGAGGCCACGGGTCCAAATCCCGTCCAGTCCATAGCCATCGAACGGGTTCGATGGATATGCATTTTGCAAGGCAAAATGCACATCCCTAGGGGGCATTAGCTACGCCTTTTATCCCCCTAATGGTTCACCCCCAAAAGGTATCTCCATGAAAGTCGCAGTCCTGTTTTCCGGCGGAAAAGACTCAGTCTTCGCAGCCTTCGCGTGCCAGCAGCAAGGTTACGAGGTGTCTCTTCTCACAATCGAGCCAGCCGAATACTCTACAATGTTCCACCACCCCAACATAGAATGGTGCGCGGCACAGGCCGAGGCAATGGGCATGCCCTTCACGATGGTGGAGGCGGACGGCGAGAGAGAGGAGGACGAACTTTCAGCGATAAAGGAAGGATTGCACGCCATGCGCGCGGATGCAGTTGCAACAGGCGCGATTGAAAGCGAATACCAGAAGCAGAGGATTGACAAAATTGCGCACGAGCTTGGCATCAAATCATTCTCGCCCATCTGGCGCACAGGCAACTCCCTTCTTTCCGAGCAGTGCGCTTACCTTGACACGTATGTAGTGGCAGTTTCCGCAGAGGGGCTTGGCGAGGCTGACCTCGCTGCGCGCTTTGATGAAAAGTTCGTCAGCAGGCTTAGGAAAATGAAGCCATCTGTCAGCCCTCACCTGGAAGGCGGCGAAGGGGAAACATTCGTGTCCAACGCACCTTTCTTCATAAAAGCGCTGAAGATAAGGGAAATGGAAAAGGAGTGGGACGGCTCCCGCGGGGTTGCCAAAATAACTGCGCTCTAATTGTTTGCAACCGATTCGAGCTTGTCGATTATGTTGTTCAGGTCCTGCCCGTATGCCGCGCGTATGTTTATTGCCGAGGTGAACTTTGCCTCGACAGGAAGCTCTTTTTGTATCTGTATAGTGTTGTTGCCAAACGCATTGGCGCTTGAAATCGGGATGGTTGCCTGGATGGGCACTTCCTCCTGCACGCGGAATTGCACTGGCTGGCCTGTTCCCGAAAGCCCCACAAGGCTGGTATCTATCGGGATGATGAACGAAAGGGGGATGTCAAATTCGGTGGGGAACAAGTCCTTTATCGGGTAGCTCTTGTTCAGCGTAATTGTCGTGGAAACAGGCGCAGTCATCACAATGTCCCTGTTCTGCAATGTCCTCAGGTCGTTGGCAATGCCAAGGAGTTGCGCCTTTTGGGAAGGTGAGAGCGGCTTTTCCATGAAGAACGTGCCGTAAACGCTCAGGAGGGCAAGCGCGAGGGCCAGCACAGAGACAATCATCAGGATATTGTTTGCATTTCCGCCCTGCGCAGCCTCTGGCGCCTGCGGCGATGGAGGGGAATACTTTTCAACAGGCGGGGCATAGGGCTTCGGGCTCCCGCGCGAAAAGCTCGATGGAAGGTTGGAAGGCATGAGCATCACCACCAACCATTATGCCTTCCTCATTTTTAAACTCTATCTGCAAATTTTTGCCAAGATGAATTCCATGCCAAAGGCGATCGCCAAACCTTGCGGTTTGGCGAGTTTTTGGCAGGCGAACGGAGTGAGACCATGCCAAAAGTGACATTCAAATCCGACGGAAAAACAGTGGACGTGCCGGCAGGCACACCGCTCGTGCAGGCTGCCGAGGACAACGGCGCATCCATCCCGTTCTCCTGCAAGGCAGGCGTGTGCGTCTCGTGCCTTGTGAACGTGGTGTCGGGCATGGAAAATCTCACGCCGCCCACCGAGAACGAGAAGGCAACGCTTGAGGGCTTTGGCGCAAAGCCAAACCAGCGCCTCGCGTGCCAGGTGACTATCAACGGCGACGTTGAAGTTGAAAACCCATAGTTGCCTGGTGGCGGCATCATGATATCAATATCGCTTGACCGCGCATCCTATGCCGCCGGCGACACCATATCCGCCACAATCAGTGTGAGCCAGGCAAAGCCGCTTCCCGCGCGCAGCCTCGCAGCCACTCTCACATGCTCCGAGCGCAAGCAGGTGAAAACCACCGTGGTGCTTGACAAGTACGATTTCGAGCGCGACCGGGAAATGGGCCAGCCATACTCCTCCAACATGGAAACCAAGACGGAGGAGCGGAGCCGCACGGCATACGAGGAGGAGAAGCAGGTCTGCGGAAAGCGCACATTTTCAGGCGAGGAAGCTTTCAGCGTGCAGTTCGCCCTCCCGCAAAGCGCGCAGCCCACCAGCTACGAGTTCGGGCACGACAATCTCATTCACGTATGGAAACTGCGCGTGAAGCTTGACATACCCATGGCAATGGACGAGCACGCAGAAGCAGAGGTTTTCGTGGAAGGGCTCTAGCCCCATCACGGCAAAAGGAGCTTGAGGTAGAACAGCGGCGACTGCGCCTTTTTCTTCTCCTCGTCCGAGTTCAGCATGTTGACAAGCATCTGGCGCGCGTCAGGCTTGTCCGAGGCTTTTCCAATGAACAGGTTCAGGAGGAAGCGGAAGCGGCACATCCTCTGCAGCCTGTAGGAATCCACCATCTCCGGGTAAATATAATCGTCCAGCAGCTTCCCGTACTTCTCAAGCGATGCTGCCGGCAGCGGCGCGCTTCCTGGGCTTTTTGCAATCGCCTCGCCAATCGCCACTGCGGCATACTTGCCCGAGCAGAGCGCATTGCCCACTCCCTCTCCTGAGAACGGGTCCACAAGCGAGGCGGCATCGCCCGCAAGCGCCCAGCCATTGCCGAAGCACTTCTTCTTGTAAGAGCCAAGGGGGATTGCCCAGCCGCCCATCCTCCCGGAAAGCAAAGCATTCCTGAAACGCGGCGCTATGGATGCGTTGTTTGCAATCGCGTCGGTCAGCATGGTGTTCGGGTGCTTCCTCCCCTTGTTCAGGTCTGACGACAATATCCCCAGGCCGACATTCGCGCGGCCGCCCGCCATGGGGAAAATCCAGAGGTAGCCCGGAAGCACGCCGTCAATGAAGAAAAGCTCGATGTTCTCGGTCAGCCCCTCCACGCCGGTGTAATAGCCCCTCACGCCGGAATAGACGTGCTCCACAGGCGGGTTGGGAAGCCCCAGGAGCCGCGACACCGCGGATGCCGCACCGTCCGCGCCCACCACCACGCGCGAGCGGAAGGATAGCTTTGCCTTGTCGGATGCGCGCGTGCCAGATATGCCGCGCACGGCTTCCCCTTCCTTCAGCAGCGCGTCCGGCGAAAAGCCAAGCAGCACTGAAATTTTCGGGTGCGCCTCCGCAGCCCTGAAAAGCGCCTCGTCGGTGTCCATGCGCGCAATGGTGTAGCCTGAAAACGGCATGCCTTCCGCGTTCGGGAAAGGCACATCCACTCTCTTGCCGTTGGGGGAAATGAGCGCAAGCCCCCTCACAATGCCGTGCGGCTTTTTCTCAAGCTCGGCAAGCACGCCAAGCTCGCGGGCAACTCCTATCGACTTTCCAGAAAAAGCATCCCCGCACACTTTCTCGCGGGGGAATGAGGGCACCTTGTCCACAAGCAGCACTTCCCTCCCTGCATTGGCAAGGAAGAGCGCGCATGAGCAGCCCGACGGGCCTGCGCCCACTACGATAGCGTCGTATATTTTTTCCTCAGTCGGTACGCCTGCCATGGGAACACACGAGGACAAATATAAACCATTACATTAAAAATGCTCTCATGGCGCGCCAAAACAGGGAAGAGCTCCTGGAAAGCATATGGCAGCCGCCGCGGGAATGGAAAACGCCCGGGGCGTGGCTGTGGTGGTTCTGGATCTTCTTCATCCACGACGAAAACACAAAAAAGACGGGCAAGTGCCGCCAGCTCATGATACTCTGGTCCATAAAAAAGGACAAGGAGATAGTGTGCAACACGCTTGACATACGCCAGCCTGTCCAGCTGGAGCCGCGCGTGGACGGCACCTTCAGGCTAAACGGCGCGGCAGCAGCATGGTATTTTGACGGCGAGAGGATGCACGAGGACTTCGTGCTGGAAACCTCCCACATGTCCCTTGAGCCGCGCAGGCGCTCTCTCTTCGCGCCAGGGAAAACGCCATCGTCATTTTCCCAGCATGGCGAGAATTTCATAACCAAGATAAAATCCGGCGCGCATGAATTCGAGTTCGTGGCGCGCCAGTCAGACCTGCATGAGGCAGTGGGCCCCACGCACGGCACCACGCCTCTTCCGGGTGGCATGATGATAGAGGGCACGAGGATAGAATCCCTCTCCCTTTCAGGCAGCGAGTCCCACAACGGGAAAAAGAGCAAGCTTGCCGGCACCGCGTACTTCCAGAAAATCCTGCTTGCCGCCCCGCCGCCGCAATGGTATTGGGGGCTTTACCATTTTTCCGACGGGAGCTTTTTCACCTACATGGTGCCATACGCAGGCAGGGCAACGCTTGCGGACAATGCCTGGAAAGGCGCGCGGCTGCAAAAGCCCAGCTTTCCGCTCAAGCAGGACGTTTTCCTCTACCACGCGCCTTCCAGGCGCGTATACGAAGGCGCCAGCCTCACAGTCACCCCCAAGCAGATAGGCAAGGCTGAGAACTACCTGCATGAGCTCGAAGGCAAGGGAGCAGGCTTCAAAATAACCGCAACCGCGC
This sequence comes from uncultured Microcaldota archaeon, assembly GCA_903892905.1. Classification (GTDB taxonomy): domain Archaea; phylum Micrarchaeota; class Micrarchaeia; order Anstonellales; family Anstonellaceae; genus UBA10161. The sequence goes on from CAITKI010000130.1 coordinate 4,860, forward strand.
GTTCATACTCCCACGCCTGCTGGTCTTTCAGGAAAAAAATAGGCTCGCTTCCCGCGCGCTCGAACTTCCGCTACAACGAATACCCTGCGGTGCTCGAGTCCCTCGAGCTTGTCACCGACGGCGGCGAGGTAATCACTCTGAAAAACGGCTGGGGAAATATGGAGAATTCGTGGGGATTCATAATTTGACGAATTCTCCAGAAGCCGCCAGAGCGGCTAAGATGGAAAATTCCTGCGCTTCATAATCTGATGATAAAAAAACGCCGACCTATTTGCCTTCGGCAAATGGTCGCCAAAATGCTGGCGCATTTTGCCGACGAGGAGAGATACACAAAACGTTCAACTTTGAAGCGGTAACGGCGTTAAATGCTCTAATTTTTCACAGATTAGCTAGTTGTAGTTGTCCATGCACTTTATCATGATAGGCTTTGCGCCAATCTGGCGTTTCGTTATCTGCTGGCCCTCGACATACTGGATGTACTCAAAGCCAAAGTTGTTCATCACCGCGGTTCCGTACTGCGCGGTGCGCGAGCAGTTGGCGCTCATGGAGCCTGGTATCTGTTCTTCTGGCACAAAAAATCGGCCAACATCGCTCGTGCCCCCGCCTGTTCCTGGTCCTTTGGGTACTGAAAAAAACGACGAACTCCCGAACGTCTTCTCATCCCCCGGATAAAGGTACATGACGTTGACATTTGTGGCGCCGCACCACCAGCCAGTGGAGGTGCATAAAGTAGAGATACTTTGCCCGTTTATAAGTATTTTGCTCAGCCTTATTGGATAAGTGCCCGTGTTCCGTATTTTCATATAAATCTGGGTGTATATGTTGTTGCTATAATTTGCATACCTCGCCCCCCAGTCCATTATCACAATCGGGCTCGCGCTCTGCCAGTAAATCTGCGATTGCGTCATCTGCGCATCAGATGCCATTCCAGGAAAAAAGCCAAGCAATGCAACGGAAACGAGCGCGACGATGAGGACGACTGCAAGAAGGACAAGGTATTCGGTGGCGCCCTGCCCCTTTTGGCATCCTGGAAAATTCTGCATGCCCATCTCAGGGGCGGGAAACTATTTATTCATTCCTTCCAAACAGCGGTGCGCAAGATAACGAGCGCGAGGAGTTCAACGCCCTAGAGCGTATTCTAGTTCTACGACGTAAAAAAGAAGAATTCGCCGACGAGGAGATTTGAACTCCTAAGCCCCGAAGGGCACTAGATTGCTTCCCCTCAAACGGGCTTCAAGTCTAGCGCGATACCAGGTTCTGCCACGTCGGCACTTTTCTGACGTGGCAGGTATTTGTCTCGCAAGACAAATCTAATTGCCACGTCGGCAATTTCTGTGAGCATTTCAGTTGTCATGGGAAGGGTTTTAAAGCTCTTTCAATGAAATGCCGACCAAGGCGATTGAAAAGATCAAGGACAGCGAAGTTTGTCTGGCGACCAAAGGAAAGAAGAAAAAAAACGGTTAAAGGAAAGAAGGCGATTCGGATGGAAGTAATTGCTAAACCCCCAGACAAAGCCACATTCATGCAAAGGATGATGGCGGACGCGCCGAGAAGGCAGGGCCCCCGCACATTCACCCTCAACTATCCCCTTCCCGGCTTCCCTGAAAAAATAACGCTTGACATCGACCCGAACGCCAAGGTTATCAATGGGGCATATGGGAACAGGCCCACAAAGTCCGATGTATGGGCGCAGGCCGAGCTTCTTGAGGACAGATGGGGTGGCCGGGACGGCGGGCTTACCAGGCTTGACTATGACAAGAGCCTGGAGATTAGGTACAATAATTTCCACACGCCTGCGTTCTCAGGATGCATAAAGGAAAGGCCATCCGCAGCCATACTGCCTTTGCAGGCGGACAGCATCCCGCAAACATCCGAGCAGCTGTCGGACGAGCGCGTCTGGGGCAGGGACTCCCCGCGCGGCAGGAAGCTCATGGTGCGAAAGCTTGTCTCCGAAGCGCCAGGGCTTGCGGAAATGGTCCTTGACGCATACCTTGCATACGCGAAGGTGCTGTTCCGCGCAGGCATAATAGACGAGGCAGTGAGCTTCACGCGCCCAAGGAACATTGCGAAATGGCTGGCCGCCAAACCCAACCTAAAAAAAGCCGCAAAAGGGGACATTGTAATGGAATACTTCTACCAGACTGGCGACCGGAACATCTTGCTCCACCTTGACAAGGGGGCGAAACTTGAGCAGATATACCCCGACGGCTGCCCGAAGGACCCTCTCGCGCTTGGCATCATGATAAGGATGAGCTACACGCACTTGCTTGCCTGACGCACAAAAGGCTCGCGCTAATCCCAATAAAAATAAAAAACTGTCCGGCGGAGAAGAAGAACTGGTTACTCAAGGCTTATCTTTACCTGCACATTCTCCGGCACACGCACCCTCATGATCTGGCGCAGCGTCCTTTCATCGCCCGCGACGTCGATCACGCGCTTGTGTATCCTCATTTCCCAGTGCTCATAGGTGTCCGAGCCGTCGCCACAGGGCGTGCGCCGAGTGGTTATCGACATGCGGTGGGTAGGCAGCGGGACAGGGCCCTTTATTTCGACGCCTGTCGCCTTTGCAATCTCCACTATCTGCTTGCACACCTCCTCGAGCTCTTCGGGAGTCTTTCCAATCAACTTGATTCTTGCCTTGCCCATTGTTTCACCAATTCTCCGTTCCGATGCCTTTCGACCGGACACTTTTTCATAAAAATTAATTAAAAAAACAAAAAATTACGCCTTCTTCTCCACGACGTCAAGCACCACGCCTGCAGCCACTGTCTGGCCCATGTCGCGGATGGCAAACCTGCCCAGCGGGGGGAAGTCTGAGAACTTCTCGACCACCACGGGCTTGAGGGGCTTGATCCTCACGACTGCAACGTCGCCGGACTTGAGGAAGTCGACCGGGCCTGGCATTGCTGCGCCAGTCTTCGGGTCCTTCTTCGACACAAGCTCGATGAAAGTGCAGGCGACCTGCGCGGTGTGGAAGTGGAACACGGGGGTGTAGCCCTTCCCGATTGCGGTCGGGTGCTCGAGCACCACAATCTGCGCCGTGAACTCTGCCGCAACCTTTGGCGGGTTGCTGACCGGGCCCACGACCTCTCCGCGCTTGACATCCTTCTTGTCCACGTTCTTCACGTTGAAGCCGACATTGTCGCCTGGAACTGCCTGCTGCAGCTCCTGGTGGTGCATCTCGATCTTCTTCACCTCTCCCTTTGCTCCGGAGGGCATGAAGATGATTGCGTCGTTGAGCTTCATTATCCCTGTCTCGACTCTGCCCACCGGCACTGTGCCGTGGCCTGTGATTGTGAAGACATCCTGGATCGGAAGCCTAAGCGCCTTGTCGGTCGGCTTGACCGGGGCTGTGAACTTGTCGAAGCACTCAAGGAGCGTCGGGCCGTTGTACCACGGCATCTTGTCGGACTTGACCTTTATGTTGTCGCCCAGCCATCCCGAGTACGGGATGAACGGGATGTCCTCTACCTTGTAGCCGATGTTCTTCAAAAGAGTGGACATCGCCAGCTTGGTCTCCTCGTACTTGTCCTTCTCGAAGTTGACCGCGTCCATCTTATTGATTGCCACGATCATCTGCTTGATGCCCAGCACTTTCGCAAGGAACGCGTGCTCCTTGGTCTGCGCCTGCACGCCGTCCTTTGCAGAGCATACGAGCACTGCGGCGTCGGCCTGCGATGCGCCTGTGATCATGTTCTTGACAAAGTCCCTGTGGCCTGGCGCGTCGATGATGGTGAAGTAGTACTTGTTCGTCATGAACTCCTTGTGGGAGAGGTCGATGGTGACTCCCCTCTCGCGCTCTTCCTTGAGCGTGTCCATAGTGAAGGCGAATTCGAAGGTTGCCTTTCCGACCTTCTCAGCCTCCTCCTTGAGCTTCCTCAGCTGCTGCTCGGTGAGCGCGCCCGTCTCGTACAGGATACGCCCTACAGACGTTGACTTGCCGTGGTCCACGTGCCCGATGAATATCAGGTTAAGATGCTCTTTTTCTGCCATTTCTATACACCTCCTACTATGAACTTTGACCCAGAGCAAACAAAAGCCAGTCTGCAGCAAGTCGAAAGCACCTCTATTATAGGGGATTATTTTATAAAGCTTACTCGGTGCCTGGCTCCAGCTATTTTCCCTATTTCTTCTTCTTTCCGAAATTCCCGCGCGGTTTTGTGACCTTTATCTCCGGGAACGTGCCTGACAGCGTTTCGGTGTCAAGGTTTGTCTTGAAGCCGAGGTTGTCAATCAGGCATTTCACGAAATAATTCTCCGCAATGGGCATGTGCGCCGGTGTCGGGCAAGCCGGAAGCAGCTGCGCCTTAAGCTCTGCAGGCTTGAGCGCGGAAAGCGCCTCGGAAAGCGAAACATACGACTTTCTCTTGCCTGCGGACAGCTTGCCGGCAATCGCCTCAATTGCATCTCGGTTGATGCCCGTGAACTCGTAGGACTTGCGGGAAATGGTGGCCTCCATGCTGGCAAGCGCCGCGGACACTTCCTGCGGCGTGGTCCTCTCGTCGATGGACAGTTTCTTCACCACTAGCCAATCGCGATAGCGCGCAGTGAACACTACCATTTCCTCGTCCATTAAAACACCTTCTCCGAGCCTCTACTTCTTGACGCGTATGTCCTTGCGCTTGGGGCGCATGTAAATAGAGCCGCACTTCCTGCACTTCTTGGCTGTGCTCTTGTTCCTCGCCTTGCACTTGCGGCAAATGGCTATCTTCGAAATGACTGCGTCAGCTTCTGCAAATTTACCCATAATTTCACCCTTCACAAACGTGTTCGCTCGTCAATTCAACTGACCAAAGTTTAAATTCTTATGTATAGACTAATTGAACCAGCCAGTTCGCCAAATCGCTCGTGCGATTTGCCGACATGTTGTCCTTCGGACAACAATTGGCCAATTTTCTCTGGAAAATTGACCATGCCCCTGTAGCTCATCGGTAGAGCGGTTGTCTTGTAAACAACAGGCACCGAGTTCAATTCTCGGCGGGGGCTTCTGACAGCAGTCAGCATTCCCCACTCCAAAAAAGGGCTTTTTTGTAGCCCCGCATGGGAAGGCGCGTCTTTTCCGGCTCAAGAAGCATCAGCTTGGCATGGCATGATAATGTAGCATGATGCACCAAGCATAATGAAGTGGTTTCGTCAGAGGTATTCAGCATGGAACCATTCGATATACACCACCAGAAGCGGACGCTAGAGGCGAAACTCCTTTGGCTTGAAAAGACGAAAGAAGTCTCGCCAAACGACAAAAAGCTCATTCTTGATTTTTACAAGGACGGCGTGTCAAGGGGACTTTCCACCGCCCGAAATATCAAATACCTCATTCTACTTTCGCAGCTTTCAGGAATGATTAAAACCGGCCTCAAGAACGCCAAAAAGGAAAAAATAAAGGATATAGTCGTAAAAATCGAGCAAAGCAAGTATTCCGAATGGAGCAAAAAGGACTTCAAAGTCGCAATAAAATGCTTTTACAAGTGGCTTGGCGGCGGCGAGGATTACCCCGCAAGCGTGAAATGGATAAAGGCAAGCGTCCGCAACGCCAAGCACAAGCTGCCGGAAGAACTTCTCACCGAAGAGGAGGTAAAGGCGCTTTCAGAGCAGGCAGAACACCCCCGCGACAAGGCTTTTGTGCAGATGTTGTATGAAAGCGGCTGCCGAATAGCCGAACTCCTTACCCTTCGCATAAGGAATGTCTCCTTTGATGACTATGGCGCAATCCTTCGAGTATCGGGCAAAACGGGCGACAGGCGCGTCAGGATTGTCGCTTCAGCCCCATCTCTTGCCAGTTGGCTTGATATCCATCCAAAAAGAAACGATTCAGAATGCCCGCTGTGGTTGTCCAGGGCAAGCAGAAAAATCCTGCTCCCTTTCAATTACTCAACCGCGAACATTCTCCTTCGTAGGCTGGCAAAAAAGGCAGGGATAAAGAAAAGGGTGAATCCGCACCTCTTCCGCCACTCGCGCGCCACTGCTCTGGCAAACAAACTGACAGAAGCGCAAATGAAAGAATATTTCGGCTGGACCCAAAGCAGCGAAATGGCTTCGGTTTATGTCCACCTTTCCGGACGCGATGTTGATTCCGCGATTCTCCAACTCCACGGATTGAAAAACGGGCAGGAAAAGAAAGAGGACAGCTTCCGGGCAAAGGATTGCCACCGCTGCAAGCAACCAAACTCCCCCACTTCCAAGTTCTGCACAAAATGCGGCGCAGTCCTCCAGCTAGAAGTCGCGCTCCAAATAGAAAACGAGTGCAAGAAAGGCAACGATGTTCTGAACGAGCTGATGAAGGACAACGAAACGCGCGATTTTCTCGCAAGAAAGCTGGTCGCGCTCAATCTTTCCGAAAGGCTCTGAACGTTGCGCAGCTTGTCGAGCTGCGCAATCGTATATAAAGAAAGTTGCGCAGCTTATTCTTCGTTTCTTGCGCTATAATCGCTATCCAAACGTTAAAGGTTGCGCAGCTCGCGCCTCCAGTATATATGTGCGTGCAAGCTGCGCAATCAAACTAGCAGAGAAATATTATCTGGAGCCGATTCGCTTGAATCAGGCGCAATTGGCAGCCAGAACGCCATTTTAGGCGCAGAATAGGCGCAAGTTTCATCGTCTGTCAAGCTTTTCCAGCTAGCAGAAAAAATTAGGCGTAGAAACAGGCGCAAAGCCGGAGCTGCTCAATCATATATAAACAACTTTGAGCAGCTCAAACGCCGTTCTTTGCGCGATAAACGCCATCCAAACGTTGATATTTGAGCAGCTTTTACCTCCAGTATATCAATGCTGCGCAGCTGCCCTAAGCTGCTCAATGCTATGCGCTAATAGTAGCAGACATTAATTCATAGGCGATTTTGGAGGCTGCTCAGATAAAATTTCTATTCGGTGGAGTGCTGAAAATCTCGCGCAAAAGTCGCGTTATTTCTTTAAATATTCCTGCGCGAGAGGTCGCAGGCAAAGCCCTCGCGTCATACCTCGCGCTAAATCAAAGTTGCTCAGATGGGAAAATATCGGTCTGAGCTGTTCGAGATGAACCAATTAATTTTGGCTGAAGCCGGGGATGCCATTTTTAGGCACTTCTAGAACACCGCCTTGGCTATACGCAGCCCAGAGAAAATCATTAGTCTGTCTTTCAGAGTATCTTAGGTCATTGTCTGTAAAAAGATAGTATTCTTTGCCTTTGTATTCTACAGTTGAGGGCAATCTGTCAAGCGCTCTAATATTAGGAATATTTGCAGCTTTGTCGACCGGAACCAATAGGTTGCCTCCGGTTGGCGACCTTATGGATGTTGCGATGTAAGGCGCCACAGGAATTTCACCTGCCATATTGGATTGGGGATAGCTGGCGCCATCTGTCACCATCTTTGCTCTGAATGCGTTTTCGCCCCCACTATAAGCTGGTAAATTATTGCTAAGTTCTCGCAAGTACGGCAAAGCCTTGTTATAAGCCTCAACACTACTGAAATAAAGCGTGAAATCCTTGCCAAACTGGCTTCCACTCATCCGATAGCTCTCTTCAAAACCGCCCATGAACTTAAAATCAAAACCTCCAGTAGTTTCAGCAATTCTGGCGAGTTTGTCAAAAACTGTTTTTGCCACATCAAAATGTTGCGTTTCGCTTGATGTTGGAAGTGTTATGTGGACTTTTGGTCCAGCCTTATAACCTGCCCCGCGTTCGTACTGGACTAAATATGGATTATACTCTGGACTGTATGTAACTTTTGCACCGCCAGCAAATCTTTTGCCTTTGTAGTTTTCATAAAATTCAGGCATGAGCCGGTCTGATGATGATTTGAAAGAATTGACTCGACCTTCACCAAAGTCTTTAGAAGAAAGTTGGATAACCTCAACCTCTTCAACTTTGCTGAATTTTCCTCTCTCAAACCTGTATGCGGCATCATTTCCAATCCTAATCTCATCGCCATCTGTCAAATACCAGCTTTCACCCTTGGCAAGCTTGCGTTGCACCCCGCCAGCTGTCACAACCGTAGTTCCATTTGTTGATGTGTCAGTGTACTTCCAATCTCTGCCTTCAATTGAGGCATAGCCATGATTGCGCGAAACAGACGCATCGCCGATAATTTCTATGTCTAATTTTTGGGGGTTGTTTTCACTAGGGCGACCAAAGTAAACTTTGTCTGTTGTTGGCTTGACAACATTGCTGGGGACTTTCGGGGCATCTTCAAATAAAACCTGGAAAACTTTGCTGAATTTTCCCCTCTCAAATCTATACGCAACTTCATTCCCAATCGTAATCTCATCGCCATCTCTCAAATACCAATTTTCTCCCTTGGCAAGTTTGTGCTGACCATCAACCGATGTGATTATTGTTTCTTTTGCAGATGTACTGGTGTATATTTTATTGCCGCCCCCATCTGCGACTTGACCGTGGTCTTCAAGGAAAGAAATGCTATAAATCTCCTGCTTCTCAACCTTGTTGAATCTTCCTTTCTCGAATCTATATGCTGCATCCGCCCCAATTCTAATTTCGTCACCATCCTTCAAATACCAGCTTTCTCCGTTGGCAAGCTTGTGCTGCGCACCATTCGTCGCGACTACAGTTGTCCCATTTGTTGAAGTGTCAGTGTATTTCCACTTTCCACCTTCAAATGATGCACTGCCATGATTGCGCGAAACAGACGCATCGCCGATAATTTCTATGTCTAATTTTTTTGGATTGCTCTCGTGGGGGCGACCAAAGTAAACAGGTTCTATTTCTTTTGGAACTTTGGGCACCGAACTCTCACCCGGTTTAATCATGCTTTTTCCTAAATTCCGAATACCAATAAAAATCGGGTCGATTGGGATGCCTGTGTAAAGCTTGCCTTGACCAGCGGTGGCTGGTTCATTATTTGGCACAAAAAAACCACTGGTTTTTGCATTTCGCTGAGCTTTAGCATCGGCATATTGTGCTGTCAAAGAACCTGGTTGGTAATCCTTTTGCCCAACAGTGCGACCGACTTTAATTAGCCCGAAACCAGCTTCAAATGCCACTCCTACCATCAAGGACTTGGCAAAAATCTTGCCAATTTCAGTTTTGCTCAATTCAGGTGCTTCCATACCAACAATTTTTGACAATGTGCCATCTATTTGCTTAAGCGTGGCGTCTATATCCTTTGCCACTTCTGAAGTCGGATTGACTTTTTTCTTCATTCCTTCGAGTTCCTTCCTAAGTATGTTTAGACCTTTATTTGCATCTACCTCGCATGTGGAAAGTGCCTTGTTTATTTTACCGATTGAATTGGTTTCCACATACAAGCCAGCGCCAGTAAGAACTGCCGTATAGCCCACAGCGCGTGCAAGCCCTCCCCCCTTTGTCATGTATAATTTGAGACCAGCGCAGGCATCTGATATGCCCGTCAGCGCAGCTGTCTTTGCTTCGGTTGAGAGAGCTTTCTTGCCAATAGTGCGGAACGCCATCTTTCCAGCAAGTGCCAACCCTCGTGCACCTGCTGCTACTTCTCCAACACCAAAAGCCATGCTTACTGTTGTAGCCGCATCAAACGCCTTGAGACCAGCTGCAGACCAAAAAGCAAAACCCTCTTTGTCATACACAGCCACATTAGCCATAAATTCAGCTTTTGATGTCAAATAATCAGTGTAGGTTGAAACGACCTTTTCGAACGCCGCCTTGAACGCTTTCTCATCTCCTACGGCTGCATGAAGGCTAGTAACTGCTCGAGTAAAATCATCGAACTTTCTGCCTGTTTCCTTTTGTTTATCGAGAAGAGAATAAGCATTCTTGTTTGATTCAAACCAGTCCGAGGAAACAAACATGTCCCAGCCATCAAGTTTTCTGAGTCTGGCCCCCACCTCTTTGTGTTCTGCCGCTGTTTTTTGATAGAGGGTATATATTTTGGAGTAAACCTGCGCGCCTTCCATATTTTTCTGCGCGCCGGTTTGCGCAGTTGTCTGGAAAAGGAACATACGTCATTAATGTATCATCTAAATAAAAAACATGCACATATCTGGAATTTCATATATTCATTGAGGGCAGTCAGAAGTGAGCAGCCCTTATAAACCTCTTGAGCAAGACCAGTCCTCGACGAAGCAGATGGATGCTTCTTGAGCCGTTCAAGACGAGCGTCGGGGGCTTAGCCTTTTTCTGCGGAGCGCGCGCTGGGAACATTTATACTTCTTGTGCGGCTATTTTGAGCGAGGGATTGCATGCGTTTTGGCTTTGGTTTTGTTTTGGTGGTATCTGTTTTTGCGTTCTGCCTGTTTTTTGCCGGTTGCGCGAGCGCGCCGGATAACCAGCCGCCAAGCTATCCAATCGACTCCAAGGTCTCCACCACGCTTGACAGGGTGGTGCTACCCGTTCCCGTGCCCGCAGCGTCCCCCAAGCTCCCTCCTGAGGCGATTTCCAACTTCTCGCAGTACGGCTATGGCAAGTGGGAGTATGGCGCAGGGCTTGGCTCTGAAAAAAGGCTGGATCTCATGCCCTCAGCATACAATGGCTCGTCCGTTGCGCCTGCCGCGCGGCTCCTGAATTTCTTCACCATGACTGACATCCACCTTACCGACAAGGAATCCCCTGCGGAGATGGTCTACTACGGCTACAAATGGGGCATAATCTCGGGGTATTCCCCTGCCATGCTATACTCGACCCAGATGCTCGATGCAGCCGTCCAGACTGCCAATGCCCTTAACAAAAAGACCCCGTTTGATTTCGGAATCTCCTTGGGAGATGACCTCAACAGCGCCCAGTACAACGAGCTAAGATGGTTCATTGACGTCTTTGACGGCAAGAAAATAAACCCAGATTCCGGCGTCAAGGACGACCCTGTTCCCGGGCCCCTCAACGATTACCAGGACGAGTACAAATCAGCCGGGCTTGACAAGTCCATCTCGTGGTACCAGACGCTTGGCAACCACGACCATTTCTGGGCAGGCATGTTCCCCCCTGATGATTACGTCCAGAATGCCATGGTTGGCAATGCATCCCTCAATATGGGCAACGTGTTCTCCTCCGACCATCTTGGCTTGCAAAGCCGCGGCTTCTACATGGGCGCAGTCAATGGCAGCACGCCTTACGGCAACATTATTGGCGCTGGGCCTGTCAGCAATTTCTCATCCGCCCCGACCACGCCTGCCGACCCCAACCGCCGCTTCATTCCCAGAAACGCGTGGATGAACGAATTTTTCAACACAACATCCCGCCCAATAGGGCACGGGTTCAATCAAACCAATGTGGCAACAGGATTTGCCAGCTATTCTTTCGAGCCGAACCCGAACATGCCTATCAAAGTCATCGTGCTTGACGACACCCAAAGGGACGACGACCCCAATGGCTATGCCTATGGGCGCGGCGCCCTTGACCAGGAGCGCTATGATTGGCTTGTGAAAGAGCTGGATGCGGGCCAGGCGCAAGGCAAGCTCATGATAATTGCCGCGCACATACCAATAGGCATCGGCGAGGTGGATTCCCCCCTTGGCTGGACCTCAATCTCCTACATATCCGATGCGAAGCTGATTGACAAGCTGCACACCTACCCTAATCTTATCCTGTGGGTCTCAGGGCACCGCCATTTGAATACGGTCACTGCGCTAAAATCGCCCGACCCTGCCCACCCCGAGCTTGGCTTCTGGGAGGTTGAAACCGCATCGTTGAGGGAGTTCCCCCAGCAGTTCCGCACTTTCGAGATTGTCCGCAACAGCGACAACACAATCTCCATATTTGCAACCGATGTCGACCCTGCTGTAAAAGAAGGCTCCCCTGCAGCGCTGTCGCGCTCCTATGCAATTGCCGCGCACCAGATATTCAATGATGAGAAAACCAACATGCCCTCTGGCGCATACAACGCGGAGCTGGTCAAGCAGCTGACTCCTGAAATGCAGGCAAAAATACAGAACTTAGGGGCGCCGATGGGCAAGTAATGAGCGAGGCATTAGCATCGTTTCGCCTTCAAAGTGCTACTAACAGTTCCAGGCGCGTCGGAGGGTTCTTCTCTTCTTTACCTGAACAGGAAGTCCGTATTCGGAATCGTCGGCTGGGTTATTTTCTCCGAATAGAGGTAAATCTTTCCGCTCTCGCAGGTGTAGTTGCCCAAATTCCTCAAAGCCATGAGCTGGGTTTTCTGCGCGCTTGTGAGCGTCTGCCCGACCTGCGAGAATGCCATAGCGGCGTTGTACGAAATGTCTCCATCCAGTTTTCCGTATGTTGCGCCAAGCGACATCAGTTTGCCCTCATCCGCACTTCCAGCTGTCAAGTATTTCCTAAACTCGGTGGACATTTCCCTTCTTGTGTCTACAATAGAGTTGAGTGCGCTCTTGTCAGTGTCCACCAGGCTAGTTACTTTCGGCTTTTGCGTGCTGTCAAGCAGGGCGATGAATGCTGCACCCTGGTCGCCTGTGATGGATTCATCAATAGTGTAGCCTGCATTGCCAATGGCGGGCGCGTCCTTGATGTAAAACCCTCCGAAGTAGTCTGCCTGCCTCTCTGGGCAGAAGTAGGTGTCAGCTTCGATGTCACCGGCATACCATCCAAACATTTCGCTGGCATACGTCATCACCAGCACATCCTCATCATGCGTCCAGGTCACCTTGTCCACCTGGTCTGGAAGCACTGGCCATGACGCAAAGCCGCCCTTCACCATGCTGTCAAGGTAAGCATTCTGCGTTGCATTCATCGAATTTAAGATGCTCGAATACAGCTTTGCCCTCTGGATGCTGATTTGCGCATCCTGCACATATAGGTCTGCAGAGTAATTCTCCACTGCCGTTCTGCTCAAGCCCGTTGTTCCGCTTGGTATGTCGCCGGTCAGCTGCCTCCTGAAAGCAAGCATCAGCGGGTAGCGTCCCTCTGCAAACTGATTCACCTGCGCGCCCTGCGCCTTTGCCAAGGCGAGCAGCTGTGCCTTCTGGTCGGCATTCAAAATGTAAAGCACATTGTTCGCGCTGTTGGTGACAAAATCAGTATCATGCCCCTTGCCGTTCGCCGTGATGTCGCGCAAGTGCTGGAACCCGAAAAAATCTGCCACCTTGCCCGGCGGAAGGAAGCTGTCCGAGCAAAGGTTGCCTGTGAGGAAGCCCAGCCCGCTGAAAGCGAGCGTGTTCAGCTGCGCGTTGTCGGATATCGCCTGCGTTATTGTGTATTCATTGCCTTGGCCGGTTCCATTGCCCTGCGCAGGGGGCTGGCTTTGGTTGCCGCCAGGGCCTTGAGGCGGCGGCTGGCTCTGATTCCCGCCCTGCCCTGGCGCAGTGGCGTTCTCGTACATCACATCGCACGCAGTCCTGCAGAATCTCTTGTCCCCGCACAAGAAGTTTGAGGGCGTGTCGCAATATATCTTGCAGTCCTGCGCATTGCCAAATGCAAGTGCTTTTGAATAGTCTCCGTTTTGCCCGAGCGTGCTTGCCACGCTTACGGTTATGAAATTGGAATTCGTGGAGAAATCATGCGTGGCGCACGTGTCGCGGCAGCTCTTAGTGTCGCTTCCAGACATGTTCATGCAGTCGCAGCAGTCCTTGCAGGCAGGGTTGTCTTTGGTGTGAGAGATGCAGTTCAATGCCGCGGCAGAAAGAGTTGCGTTCTGGCCCGTCTGAGCTGTCTGCTGGCTTTGATTCTGGCTTCCCTGCTGCTGCGCTGACTGGTTCTGATTGGCCTGATGCTGCGGAGCTTGATTGTTTTGCGGCGGTTGAGGCTGTTGGTTTTGGCTGCCCCTGGGCGGCTGATTCTGATTGCCCTGAGGCGGCGGTTGCTGGTTCTGTGTAATGCACAATGACGCGCTGGCAACCTGCCTCCCGTCGCTGCAAACATAAGTAGTGGGGCTTTGCGTGCAGCCGAACGCCACTAGTAAAAACAATACTGCAATCGTTACGGCAATCATTTTCACAGCATCAGCCTCCAACATCTATTTTATCTTACCAAACAATTTCAGAATAGAACTAATAATCCCTTTCCCTTCTTCGCTTTCCCCTGTTCCTGCAGGCTCAGCTTTCCCATTCAGTACGTCCTGCAGCGCGTGCAGCTCCTGAAGCGATTTTTCCAGCGATGCCTTGTTCGCGCCGGAAAGTTCCGTCTTCTTCTGCCCTATCTTTTCCGCGCGCTCCCATTCTTTTTCGTCCGCGTCTTTCGTTTTTTCCAGCTCCGCGCGCCTCTCCGCAAGCTTTCGCGCGTGCTCATCATGCGCAGAAAGATAGGCAATGTCAGGCTCGCGCGAAAACGACATCATGTTGAATAGAAAGCTCCTTCTTGCCGCCACTTCCTGCCTGAAAAGCGGCAAATCCAGCCCCAAGTGCCGCAGCTTCTGCTCGCTTTCCCCTGCCATCTCATGAAGTTCCTGCGCGGTTTTTGCCTCCAGCCTGCTTTTTTGCAGAAAAGCTGTTAGAGAGCCTGCTTCCTGCGCGCTTATTTCCGGAAAGCCTATTTTTTCCAGCCCCTCTTTCTTGAGAAGCTCTGCCATGGGAAGCGCCTTGAGTGCCTGCACATGCGCTTGCCATATTTTTGAAAGCTCCTCCTGCAAATGCGCTGCCTCATGGTGCCTTTTCACTTTTTCCTCGTCAACAGGAGGCTCCTTTTCCAGCCATTCAATATCAGAAAGATTTGCTTCTACGTCGCGCGCCTCGCGTTCCACCTGCGCGCGCTTTTTCAAAAGCAGGTCATTTACTATCTCCAGCCGCGCGCCCATTTCCATGAATTCAGAGAATATCGCTGCTTCGCGCCTGGCCTTGTCCGTGCTTTTTGACCTAAGCAGCTTGATGATGGAGACCATCCTCTTCCCGTGCTCCAGCGTGATGTGCTTGTTCTCATATTCCGACACGAGGTGCTGCTCGAAATTCTTCATGTCCTTTGCCTTCCGCCGGATTTTCCTTGAGAACTTTATCTTTGATTCAAAGGCAGCATGCTCTTTCTCTCCCATCTGGCTGCTCACATCCTCTATTTCATCTATAATGTCTGACAAGTCCGAACAGTCCTGCAGAAGGAAATGGAAATCGTCCCCGCCCGCAAGCGTAAGCTTGCTTTCAATCTGCCTCTTCTCCAGCACAAGGGAGTGAACTTCTTTATCATCTTCCATATCGTTGCTGCCATGCTTTGGATAGGCACTTTTTTATACTCCTTCTCTCCCATCAAGGCACTGCAGGGGTGAACTTATGGCAGGTTCTGATGTTGGATTTAACCCAGGGTGGGGCATGCGCATCCGGGTGATGCTTACAAGCATACTGGTCTTCGGTCTTGTGGCAGCTGTGATAGGGCTTATCATCAACGCCACTGGCTTTGGCGGCTCGAACAGCATTTTCATGTGGGTGGCAGTCTCATTCGTAATGATCGGCATCCAGTGGTACTTCGGCCCTTCCATCATAAAGTGGTCCACTGGCGCGAAAGAACTCAAGCGCGAGAGCGCGCCTGAGATTTTCGAAATCGTGCAGAAGCTTACTACAAAAGCGCACCTTCCCATGCCAAAGCTTTACATGGTGAACAACCCAACTCCCAATGCATTCGCATTCGGAAGGACGCAGTCTGACTCCAACATCGCAGTGCACGCAGGTTTGCTCTCCGCTCTTAACAAGGATGAAATCGAGGGCGTGCTGGCGCACGAAATCGGGCACATCAACAACCGCGACGTGGCAGTGATGACGCTTGCATCCGTGCTTCCTGTCATGCTCTACTACGGCTTCCTCATCTTTGGAAGCGACAGGAACGGCAGGAGCAGCCTTGCCACAATATTGGGCGCATTCGTGGCGCAGTTCATCGGCCAGTTGCTTGTGATGGCGCTTTCCCGCCAGCGCGAGTATTTCGCCGACGAGTTTTCCGCGCGCCTCACTGGCAACCCTGCGAACCTCATGTCCGCGCTTGCAAAGATAACATACGGGCAGGCAGCAGGCGCAAAGAGCGCAGGCTCGGGCAACATGGCAAGCGCATTGTACATCGCAGAACCTTCAGGCTCAAAGATGAATGTCGCTGAAATCGCCAGTGCCATCCGCGCAGGCGACGAGGCAGCGCTAACAGCTGCAATCGAGAAGGAAAAGAAGGGCGGGGCAATGGAACTTTTGATGACGCATCCCCTCACTTCAAAAAGGCTCGAGCGGCTCAACAGGCTGAGGAAAGGGCAGGCAGCATAAGGTGATTATTTGGAAAAGATAAGCGACGGGATTTGGGAAATGCCGCGCGAGGGCGCCATGAGGGTGGCTGCGCGCGTGTTTGCAACTGACAAGATGCTTGCCACCATGGGCAAGGACAGGACGTTCGGGCAGCTGAGAAACGTCGCGGCATTGCCAGGCATCGTTGGCAAGGCCTGCCTCATGCCTGACGGGCACGAGGGCTACGGGTTTCCCATCGGCGGCGTGGCCGCATTCGACCCTGAGCAGGGCGGCGTGGTATCGCCTGGCGGCGTGGGCTATGACATCAACTGCGGCGTGCGCCTCATTGCCACCGAGCTTCCTGCAACCGAGGTGCGCGCGAAAATGCGCCAGCTCGTGGATTTGCTTTTCCAAAACGTGCCATCCGGCGTGGGCTCCAAAGGCAAGCTGCGCGTGACTCCGCGCGAGCTTGACGAGGCAGTGACGCGCGGCATTGACTGGGCGATTGAAGCAGGCTATGGCACGCGCCAGG
>CAITKI010000131.1 GCA_903892905.1 uncultured Microcaldota archaeon
ATTATTGAGGGGAAAGAAGGTATTGCACAAACTCGCGCCACACGCCCTTGATGCGCGATGCCTTTGTCGAGGCGAGAAGAGAAGCGCCTTTTGCCGTGGTCTGGTAGAGCCTGCGCATGCGGCTGCCTTTTGTCACGACGTGGCTCCTGACAAGGCCTGCTTCCTCCATTTTTGAAAGGAGCGCGTAGACCGTGGAGGGCTTGCACTTCAGGAAGCCCACGTCGCGTATGTCCTTGATGAGAGAGTATGCGTGGCGGGGCTCGCCCATCAGCCTCCAGATGAAAAACAGCGTGATGACCGGCGCATGCTTTGCCGCTGTGGGAAAGCAATGGGCAGCGGGGCGCTTTGCTTTTGCCATGGGAATGTATTGCGCGCAGGGTTTATAAGCTTATTCTATAATATGGAATATAGCAGAAAATGGAGCATAGGCGAACAGCAAGGGATCGATATGGAAACGGGCAAAGGGCAGCTTGCGATAAAATGCATGGGGCTTACCAGAAGGTTCGGCAATTTCACCGCGGTTGACGGCCTCACGCTCAATGTGAAGAAGGGCGAGCTGTTCGGCTTTTTGGGCCCCAACGGCGCGGGCAAGACCACGACGATTTCCATGCTCACCACCTTGCTTGCGCCAAGCGCGGGCAATGCAATTGTCGCTGGCTTCAACCTGAAGGAAGAGGGCGCGCTGGTGCGCTCAAGGATCGGGGTGGTGCCGCAGCAGTTCTCGCTTTTCGAGGAGCTCACCCCTATTGAGAACCTTTGGTACATCGGGGAACTGTACGAGATGGACAGGGAAGTGGTGAGGAAGAGGACGGAAGAGATACTGAAAATCGTCACGCTTTACGACAAGAAGGATGTGCCTGCCGGCACGTTTTCAGGCGGCATGAAGCAGAGGCTGTCCGTTGCCGCAGGGCTGCTGCACTCGCCCGAGATAATTTTCATGGACGAGCCCACCACCGGGCTTGACCCGCAGAGCAGGATTGCACTGCGCGAGCTGACTCTCACGCTCAACCAGACAGGCATGACCGTAATATATACCACGCACGACATGGCAGAGGCCGACGTGCTGTGCGAAAGGATCGGCATTATGGACCATGGCAAGCTCATTGCGCTTGGCACGCCCAAGGAGCTCAAAGCGCTCAAGGGCTATGGCCACAAGATAGTGCTGGAGATCGGCAGGCACCCGCCGCACCTGGTGGACGAGCTGAAGAGGATTGCAGGCGCGAATTCTGCCACAAGCGATGGGCACCACGTGGAGCTGCGCGTGCAGAAGATGCGCGAGGGAGCGGTGCAGAAAATCGTGGAGTTCCTGGCAAGCCATGGCCTTACGCTCATAGACATAGACGTTTCCGAGCCCACGCTCGAGGAAGTTTTCATAAGCCTTACAAAGAAGGAGCTAAGGGACTGATTGAATGGCGGTGAAAAACACAAAATTAACACCTATGCACAATGGCTCAGACAGAACGCAGCGTTCTGGCGAGCATTGGAATGGCAATTCCAATGGCTCAGTGGAACGCATGGTGGATATGCGCAAGATTTGGGCAATCGTGCAGAAGAACTGGCTGGTGCTCAAAGGCGACAAGATCAGGCTGCTGCCGCTTTTCTTTTTCCCGATAATAATGATATCGCTGTTCGGCTTTGCCTCGGGGAATATCCCCAAGCACCTGCCCACTGCGATTGCGGATTATGACCAGACGCCGTTTTCCAGAATGGTCTCTGACCAGCTGTCAGGAGTGGACGTGTTCGCAGTCAAATATTATGTAGGCACGCAGGATGAGGGCAAGAAACTTCTGGACAGCGGGCAGGTGAAAGTCCTTTTCATATTGCCGCCCGGCCTGGAAAGCAGCGTATATGCAGGGCAGCCCGCGCAGCTGCAGGTCATGGTGGACGAGTCCGACTCCTCGGTGGCGCAGACTGCCAAGGCAACCGCGCAGGCGTTTGCCAGCCAGCTTTCATCGCAGGTGGCGCAGATGAGGCTGGCCGCGCTGTCCAAGCAGGCAGCGTCCGCGCGCGCAGACCTTGCAGTAGCAAGCAAGGCGCTTTCCGCAAGCGCAGGCACGGCGAAGCAGGCAGCGCTGCAGGACGCCACTGCGGCGTATTTCACCGATGCAGGCGATAAGTTTTCGCAAGGCTACGCAATGTCATCTGCCAGCGCGCTGGGGCTGACAAACTCGCTTGGCTACCTTATTGACCAGAACGAGATTGCGGACAGCTTCACGCCCGCATCCATGACATCGGCAACCCTCGCGCTTCTTTCCACAGGCGACAGCCAGCAGGCCACGCTGCAGCAGGCAGGCATGTTTTCCCTGCTTGGCGCGTACCAGGCCATGATTTACTCGGATGCCGCGAAAATCTACGCAGGCGCAGAGCAGTTCGCAGGAATATCAGGCGGGCAGACTGCGGCTGCAAAAGTGTCGCTGACGTTCATCGGCTCTGCGGACGCCAAGCTGGAGCAGGTTTCGCAGCAGGCTGGCCAGGTGCCGAGCCTGGTTAATCTCCTGGTGCTTGAGCCTTATGGCTATGGCAGGCGCGCAATAGACTTCCTGCTCCCGGCCATGCTTGCCATGATTGTTTTCCAGGGCGCGACCATGGGGCTCGGCAGGGCGATTGCAGGCGAGCGCAAGGACGGCTCGCTCACGCGCGTCTTTTTGACGCCGACCTCCAACACGACGATAATTTTCGGCACCCAGCTGTTCTACATGCTGCTGGAGACCTTCCGCTCCAGCATGATAATCGTGGCGGCGATAATGCTGTTCGGAGTCACGGTGACTGGCAACCCGCTTGACATCCTCGCAATAATCGCGATATTCGCAATGGGCGCAACGGGCGTGGGAATGGTGCTGTCCGTGCTCACGCACTCGCAAGAGCAGTACATGGCGGTGGGCATGCTGGTTTCCATGCCGATCATGTTCCTTTCAGGCGTTTTCTTCCCCATACAGACCATGCCCGAGGTGCTGCAGGTGTTCGCGCAGGTGCTGCCAGTGACATACGCCGCCGACGCGCTGCGCGGCGTGATGGTGAAGGGATTCACGCTTGCGCAGGTGATGCCGGACATGATAGTGCTGCTGGCGTTCGCGCTTCTGATGCTGGCGCTGTCCATATTGATGTTCAAGAGGGAGATTGCATAAATTGCATTAACTAGGTGAATGGGTGGTAAAAATGGTGAATGGAAAAATTTCGCAAAATTTTTTCAGCGATTGTAAATTATCAAATTTACAATACGGCGGAAAGATATTCGGGA
Organism: uncultured Microcaldota archaeon; assembly: GCA_903892905.1. Classification (GTDB taxonomy): domain Archaea; phylum Micrarchaeota; class Micrarchaeia; order Anstonellales; family Anstonellaceae; genus UBA10161. The sequence goes on from CAITKI010000131.1 coordinate 3,239, forward strand.
TTGCGATGCTGCTCGCGATGCTTGCGCTTTCAGGCACAGCGTACGCGTCGATAAACCCCAAGGTGCAGCTGATCAACTACACGCTGTCCGAGGTGCCTGCGCAGCCCGGCCACACGCTGTCGCTCACGCTGCACTTCAAGAGCATGGAGCCTGACAACTGCGCTGAAGCATTGTCGGTGCAGGTTTCGGTCTCCTACCCGCTTTCCGTGCTGGGCAGCGACACGCAGTACCGCAGGCTGCTTTGCTACCGCGACTCAGAGACTGACGGCGATTTCACCTTCCTGTTTCCCGTGGACAACCTTGCGACAAGCGGCACCTACCCAGTCTCGGTTTCCACCGGCTATGAAAAGAGGTTCACCAAGCTCACAGGCAGCAACATCGTGAACGTGCAGGTGGGCGGCTCGCCTTCCTTCAACGCATCAGTCACATCATCTACACCCGTGGACATTTACGCAGGCGACTCTGCAGCAGTGGCCGTGGCTTTCCAGAACACAGGCAGCAGCATGGTGCAGTCCGCCCGCGCCTCTGCAACCTCGCGCGGCATAACGGTGAAGTGGGCAGGGCAGACAGCAGACCTTGGCTCCATTGCGGCGCGCGGAAGCGCGACCGCGGTCTTCAACGTCGAGGCGCCCAAGGACATCCTGGCGGGCAGCTACCCGCTTGACGTGGTGCTGGATTACACCAGCGAGAACAAGAGCATGGGCAGCACGTCGTTCAGGTTCATGGTGCCTGTGAAGCCCAAGGCTGACTTTGCAGCAGCCTCTGCCTCGCCGGTGCTTGTGTCGGGCGCGAAAAAGGAAGTGGCAATCACGCTTTACAACACAGGCACGGAGGAGGCGAAGAAGCTGAAGGTGAGGATAAAGCCCCTGTACCCGTTCTCGACGGACGGGACAGTGCGCTACATCGACTCGCTTCAGGCAGGCGCATCCACCAACATCACCTACCTCGTGACTGTGGACAAGGACGCGACAGTGGGCGAGCAGCTCCTGAGCTTCCAGGTGGATTTTGAGGACCCGCAGGGCAAGCAGATGTCTGACACCGCAGACTTCTCGCTCTCCGTGCGCGCGCTCACGTTCGAGGACCAGCTCGCGGCAGTATGGTACGTCTGGGTCATCCTCGCGCTCGTGATTGTCTACATGGCGAGCAAGAGGCTCGGAAAAAAGAAGGAAAAGGCTGCCGCTTAAGCCATTTTTCCTGCAAGCGCACGGGCTGCGCGTGCAGCCCCTTTTTTACTTTTCCTTTCAATACCCCTACCATGAGGCTTTACACCCATACTGACCTGGACGGCGTGATGTGCGCGGTGCTCATCTCGTGCGTGGAGGAAATCGACGAGTTCCGCTTCGTGGACCCCGGCACCGTGCAGGCAGGGAAAATACCTTTCAGGAAAAGCGACATCATTTCTGACTTGCCATTTGACAGGCACGCAGGCATGTGGTTTGACCACCATGAGTCCTCGCGCCCAAAGGAAGGGGCTGCATTCGAGGGCAGCTGGAAGCTTGCGCCCTCTGCCGCGCGCGTGGTCTATGAGTATTATGAGAATCCTTATCTTGAGAAATATGCCGCGGCAGTGGAGGCAACAGACAAGATAGATTCTGGGCAGGTGGCGCGCGAGGAGGCTGAGGCGCCCTCGGGCTGGTTCCTGTTCTCAAACACACTGGAGACGAGCGCGGAAAAAGCAGAGGATGATGCTTACAAGGTGCATGTGATTGCGCTCATTCGGAAGAATCCGGACATTTCAGCAGTGCTCTCTGACGCGCGCGTGGCTGAGAGGGTGAAGAATGTAAAGGCTGAGCTTTCCAAGTTCGCGCAAATCCTGCGCGAGCACACCGTGATGATTGGAAAGGTTGCTTACTCTGACTTGCGCACGCGGCCAGACTTGCCGCGCGGCAATAATTATCTTGTCTATTCGCTGTTTCCAAATGCCGTCACATCTGTGAGGCTGATGCCTGAGAAAGAGGACAAGGAAAGCGTAAAGCTGTCAGTGGGGCATAATATTTACGGAAAGATGTGCATTTCGCACGAGCGAAATGCATCAGACATCGCCCCAGGGGCGATGCTGAAAAGCGAGTTTGATGTGGGCGCGGCAATGAAGAAGATTGGCGGCGGCGGGCACCGCTCAGTGGGCGGCGCGAGCGTGAAGAAAGAGGAAGCGGAAGCGATTGCGAAAAGGATAATCGACGCAATAAATGATTTTGAAAAATGAAAAAAGCAAAGGCGCAAGCAGAACGTCGCAACGTTCTGCTGCGCACCAGAACGGTTCGCCGTTCTGGTCGCGCCCGCTAGCGAAAGGGGAAAAAGAAAAAGAAGCTCTTGTTCTATTCGAGGTACTCCCCGATGGCAAAGTGCCAGCCAGTGGGCTGCGAGGTGCCGTACAGCACGCGGCGCGCGCGGCCGTCAAGGTCGTAGTTCACCGTCCCGTTGCTGGTGGACACCATGGTAGCCATCGCATCGGCAATGGACTGGCCGCCGAACGTCGCAGGGTACTGCATTATCTTGGTCGGGTCGGTGTGCAGAGCAACCTCGGAGTTGTTGTCGACTGCAAAGAAGTACATGTAGTCAGGCAGCGCAAGCTGGGAATCGATCTCGCTTGAGAAGCTGTCCAGGTACGTCGAGCCGCCAAGCGCGCCCACAGTCACCATGCCGCTCTTTATGGGCACAGCCGCAACCACCACGTTCTTGCCGGTGGACTTGCTGGATGCCAGCGTGCCTATGGAAACCTTGCCTGCCATTGTTTCCTTGAAGTAGGAGCGGTCGGCAAGGCTGACTGGCGCCAGCCCCTCGTTCACCAGATAGTAGGTGCCGTTGGGCAATGCATACCAGAACAGCGTGTAGTTGTACTTGCCCGCAAGCGCGGTCAACGTGGGCGAGATTTTGCTCCAGTCGCCGGACTTTGCGCTTTGCGCGTCCGCAGCCGCCTGCAGGTCCGCTGTGATGCTGTTGAGCTTGCTGTTCACTTTTGATTCGAACGAGGCAAGCGAGATGCTGCCCGTCTGCGCAAGCGCAGACCCTGTGCGGTCAGGCGCGGTTATCTTGTACTGCCCCTGCAATGCGTCATAGAACCCGTCGCTCTTCATCTTGTCCAGCGCGGATTGCCATGCCTGCACGGTTGCGTCGGGCGTGGTTTTGGAGAACGCAATGAATATCTCGTTCTTCTCCACGCTGTAGACCATCTTCATGATCCCAGGGTCCACCCCGGCGAGGTATGCCGAGAATGGCTCGCTGTCGGTGGAGCCGAACCAGAGGTCGGTTGTGCCGGAGAGAAGGTCAGCGATGCACTGCTCGTCCGACATTTCCAGCTTGAGGTTGGTAAAGCCGCGCTCGGTCAGCATCTGCTGGCGCACGTCGTCCTTCACCACGCAGATGGAACCCACCTTGCGCGCCGCGTCCAGGCTGGGGATTGCAATTGTGGAGTTTGCCTCCGCGTAGAGCGCCTTTTCAAAAGAGCCGATGGGGCCCACCCACTTGAAGAGGGGGTCGCGCGCGAGAGTGCGCTGCGTCGAGAAAAGTGCCACGTTTGATGTGTTGAGCGCCAGGTTGTAGCCGTCGGCCCATGGGCGCATTTCAATGCTTGCAGTCTGCCCAAGGCGCATCAGTATCCCGCGCACTATTGCGGTGGACCTGCCTTTTGCAGTCCCGTCCGCGCCTGCAAAGTTGAATGGCGGGAAGTTCTCGGTTATGAGCCTGACATTCGATTTTACTGCAGCCGTTGCGGTGCAGTTCTCCTCCCAGCTGCGTATGCACTTCTGCGATACGTCGCACCAGGTGTAGCCTGCAGAGGGGATGCAGCCGTGAGAGTCGCGGTCAGAGCCTGGCATCATGTCGCCGCCTGCCGCTGCTTCAAATGTGCAGTTTGTTTCCCAGGGGCGGATGCACTGCGAGAGCGCAGCGCACCATTCATATCCTGCGGATGGGATGCATCCGTGCGCGTCGCGGTCAGAGCCGGGCATGAACGTGCTGTTGTTCTGCTGCGGCACAGGCGGCTTTGCTTGCGCGCACCCGAAGGAAAGAATAAGGATGGCGACCACTGCGAGTGCGAGAATTGCGTTGTTTTTCATATCAATAACACCTCTAGTTTTTCCTTATTTCTTCCTCGTGAACAGGAAGTAGCCCGCGCCGGCAATCACGCCGACCACGACCACTGCGGCAACCGCGCCGCCAATCATGCCAAGCCCGAACAGCCCGCTGTCAGCCTGCGGCGAAGGAGAAGGAGTAGGTGTGGGCGTTGGAGTGGGGGAAGGCACAGGAGTTGCTTCGCAATACGATGTGCCCTGCGAAGTCACGCAGTTGCTGCCGGAGGGGCAGGTGAGATATTCCGCCCACTGCCCGTCCTGGCAGAGGTAAACGTTGTTCGATGAGCAGCTTTTCTGCCCGTCGAGGCAGACTGATGCCTGCACGCAGTTCCCGCCGGTGCATGCATAGCCCGAAGCGCAGTTCTGGGGCGCGTTGTACTTGCCGTTTGCGCCGCACGTCTTGGTGGCGGAGGAGCCCGAGCACTCACTGGTACCGGGCTTGCAATCCGCGCACACGCCGTTCATGCAGCCGTAGCTGCAGACCTGGTAGTCCGCATATACATAATTATTGCTGCAGACCTGGATCATGTTCGCATTCGTGGGAGAGCAGCGCGATGCACCCTGGGAGGAGCACTGGTTGCCAGTGGGCACCTGGCAGGAGCCGCTGAAGCAGTAGTAGCCCGTGGGGCACGACGTTTCGCCGCTCCATTGCCCGTTCACCCCGCAGTTGAGGTAGGTGCTGCCGTCCTTGCATTTCCTGTCGCCGTAGCTGCACACCTTGCATGCGCCAGACGAGCATCCGAGCGAGCAGTAGGTGTAGTCAGACCATTGGTAGTTGTTGCCGCATTGCTGGAGGGTGGTGGATGTGTCAGGCGAGCAGCGGAAGGCGCCTATGCTTGTGCACTTGAGAGAGGGGTTGACCACGCACGAGCCGCCGTCGCACACAAGATTGTTCGGGCATCGCGTGTCGCTGCCCCATGAGGAGCCATCGCCGCTGCATGTCTGGTAAGTGTAAGTGCCGGAGCAGCGCGTGTTGCCGGACCTGCATGTCTTGCAGTAGCCGCTCTGGCAGCCGTAGTCGCAGCTTTGCTTGTGGTCCCATTGGTAGTTGCCGTTGCAGACCTGCACCTCGCCGGAGTCGGATGGGTTGCAGCGCGTCTGGCCAGGGTAGTCGCATTGCTTTGGGAACGGGCTGTAGCACACGCCGTTAGAGCAGAGCTGCCCTGCAAGGCAAGATATGGCAGGGTCCCAAAGCGCATAGCCGTTGCACACCTTGTACGACGTGGAGTCCACGCATTCGCGCGCGCCGGGAGAGCAGCCCAGCTTCATTTCGCACACGCCGTTTATGCAGTCCTGCCCAGCTAGGCAGGAAACGGTTTCGCCCCACAATGCCATTTCGGTGCAGGTGTGGAATGATGACGTGTCGACGCATTCAACAGCGCCGGGATTGCAGCCCAGCGCGAACGCCGGGGCGG
>CAITKI010000132.1 GCA_903892905.1 uncultured Microcaldota archaeon
CGCTTATGAGGCAGTCCACCACGGCCGCGCCGGTCTGGGACTCGAACTCCTCGATGCACTTCATGTCGTCCTTGGATAGCTCAATCATTTACTTGCTCCGTTTCTTCAGCATTTGCTTTATTGCTTCGCGTATTCCATGATATTCGAGTTTCCAACGTCATAAACCGTGAGCACCGACACCGGGTGCGGCCTTCCCACCACCGTGCCAAGCTCCACAGATGTCCCTTCGAACACCGCGGTGGGCACGCCTGAAAGCTTGCAGAAGCGCACCACGTCCTCGCGCACCTCTGATGGGCAGTTGTCGGATATCACGACAAGCTTCGCCTTGCCCGAAAGCGCGCGCTTCACGCCGGTATTCGCGCCGAATTCCACCTTGCCCGAGTCCACGCACTGGCGGACAGCATGGGAGAATGTCATTGCGGTAGATTCCCCTGATGATTTTTTCCTTGCCATAAATACACCTTGTAAACAGCTTTCTTACTTCATGCAAACAAATAAAAACAGGTCTCCTTAGCCCAGCTTGAGCTTCAGCCTCACCAAGCCGGTGCCGATTGGGACTGTCTGCCCTACGATGATGTTTTCCGTGACGCCGATGAGCTTGTCGTCATCGCCCCTCACCGCGGCGTTTATGAGATGCTTTATGGTCTCCTCAAACGCAGCGCGCGCGAGCACGCCAGCCTTCTCGCCGGAAAGCCCGTGCCTTCCAATCGACTTTATGCCGCCGTCCATGGTCATGGCGTCTGCAAGAAGCATGCAGTGGCGCTTGTCCACCGACAGGTTCTGCATCTCCAGCACCTGCTTGAGCTCGTTCATGAGCGAGTTCCTTGCGGCCTCAATGCCCAGCACGCGCGCAATCTCCTGCACGTCGTTGGTATAGACCTTCTCGGTCTCCACCTTGGGGTTTTTCATGACTGCCGCAAGATTGGAGCCTGATGTCCTGATGAAGTAGCTTCCATCCTTGCCCTTGACCACGATTGTCCTCTTGATCCTCTCCACGCCCTTGATGTGGAGTGCGCGAAGCTTGGTGGTGAGTCTGCGGATGTTCCTAAGCGACGAAGTGGTGGATTTCACCGTGATGACGTTGCCCTCGGAATCCATGTGCGCCCCTGCAAGCGTCTTGATGCGCTTCTTGACTTCCTCAAGCGTGACGCCTTCGGCGTCCATCTCAGGCTGCTCAAGCGAAATGAGGATCTTCTTGTTCTCAAAGTCCTCCTCGACATAGGCGACCTTGTCAAGCGTGGTCCTCTCAATCTCCTTTGCCACTTCCTTTGCCTTGTCGTACGACGCGGCATACTCTTTCTTGAGGAAGATGTCCATGATGGGTTTTTTCGGCTCCTTGCGCGCGTCCACCAATTCAATGAGGCGGGGCAGGCCTGTCGGCACCTGCTCTGCCACTCCTGCGTAGTGGAATGTACGCATAGTCATCTGCGTGCCAGGCTCGCCGATGGACTGCGCGGCAACAATGCCCACAGCCTCGCCGACGTCAATGAGATTCTTTTTTGCAACCATGGTAAACACCTAGTTAAGCGTCGTGCTCCTCTTTCTTTATTTCCTCGATGACCTCGGTCTTGGCATTCGCCTTCATGGGGTCAAGCCCGTCACCGCCGTACTTGAACTGGACAATGGTCCCGCTGCTGTCGCGCACCGACAGGTCGCTCACCACTATCATGTCCTGGAGCGCATTGATCAGCCTGCGCTGCATGTAACCTGAGCGCGCAGTCCTGATGGCCGTGTTGACCAGCGACTCACGGCCTCCCATCGAGTGGTGGAAGAATTCCGTGGGCGAAAGCCCGGTCTTGAACGAGCCGAATACGAAGCCGCGCGCGCCTGCGCCAAGGTCCCCGCGCTTGAAGTGCGGAAGCGTCCTGCCGCGGTAGCCGCGGTTCAGCCTCTTGGAGCGGACGGCCTGCTGCCCTACCATTGCAGCCATCTGGATGGCATTAAGAAGAGAGCCTCTTGCCCCGATCTTTGCCATGATAAGCGCTGTGTTGTCAAAGCCCATGGAGTGCTCAACAATGAGGCCCGTGGTCTCTCTTGCGCGCGAGGTGATTTGCATGATTTTCTCCTCAAGCGACTCCTTGAGGGAAAGCCCTGGCGAGCGCTCGAGCGTCTTGTTCTTGTACTGCACGATTGCAGCCTCGACTTCGCGCTTCATGCTGTTCTGCTGGTCGAGCAATTCCTTCTGGTGCTCTGGAAGCAGCGTGTAGTTCCTCAGCGACACCGAAAGCCCATGCCCCGTGATGACGTCGAGAAGCATGTGCGTGGACTGGTCCACAAAGTCGCGCGCAGCCTCAGGGCCGCGCGAGTGGAAAATCTGCTCCAATATCTCGTTTTCATAAGAGCGGGACTCAAGCGCGCCAGATACCAGTATGCCGTTCTTCACGACCACCATTGCGTCAGGGTCGTCTTTCGGGTCCTTGGTCCTGCAAAGCTTGCTCCTGACCTTGATGTTCAGCTCTTTCGGGAACAGCATGGAAAGGATGAGCTTGCCCGAGTACTTTTCCCCGACGTCCGGCTTGGGCAGGCGCGAAATGTTCGCCATTGCAAGCAGGTGGCATGCCTCGTCGCGTTCGAACACGGTGTCGTGGCGCGTGAAATAGTAGGCGCCTGACACATAGTCCTCCTGGGGCTTGATGATTGCGTGGCCGTGCCTC
>CAITKI010000133.1 GCA_903892905.1 uncultured Microcaldota archaeon
AAAGGTGGAAACAAAATTGATGTCTTTCAGCTTCTTCTTGTTGCATCCATACATGTCCATTGTCAAGTGCGGCCCAAACATTTGTTTCTTTTCCTCCCGTTTCCCTCCCGGGGAAAACACGCTATTTTGGCAGAGTTATTGCTTATAAACGTTTGCAGCATCGCAAGAAAAAGTGCATTCATAATCGATTTTGGCGCAAAAGTGGGCATTTATAGCGCTCTTTTTGAGAAAAAGAGCATTGCAGGCTTCTTTTATTCATTTAGGCAATGCAATAGGCATTTTGGCTTGATTTGGCATTTCTATCCTTGATTTTTTCGAAAAAGGCACTCTAATGGCTGCTTTAAGCTCATTCAGGCGCATCATAACTGTTCTATTTGTGTTGCAGGTGGAACAATTTTTTCAGGGGTGAAATGCACCAGGCGGCAAACCAATAAATACTGGGCGCACGAACACACTGCATGGCAAGCTGCATAAAATGCGGGGGGGCGCTGGGCGAATTCGACGCCGGCGGGGACATGATATGCCAGAACTGCGAGGCGCGCGGCAGCGGCGCTGCAGGAGGCACGCCCGACGTGCCGTGCCAGCGCTGCGGCATGTACCTTCCATCCCACGAGCTTCGCATGTGGAACTCGCGCCTCTACTGCTCATATTGCATAATGGACATACAGGACGAGGAGAAGAGGGCCAAGGCGGGAAGCGCAAGGGCGGCCAGGGAAGAGAGCGGCAAGGCGCCAAGGGCCTGCGAACGATGCGGCAGGGAAACCGACACGCTTTACTCCGTTCAGGGAAGGAAGCTCTGTGCGAACTGCTATTCCGTAGGAAGCGGGGCAGGCGGCGCCAGCGCCCCGTCGCTGTTCGGCCTGCTTGTGGAAAAGGTGGCCCTTGCATTTGGCGTGAGGCAAAAGCCCAAAGTCATCCCGATGCCTCCGCCGGATAAAATCGGCGTCAGGGTGCCAAGCGAGCAGGAGGACAATGAGAGGCAGAAGAAAAGCCTGGAGAGGTTCAACCTGAAGGAAAGGCGGATGATGCAGGAGGAGGAAGGCCAGCTCGGCGTCGAGGAGCCCCTTTCAGAGGAGCACCGGAAGGAAAAGAAGCCCTCGCCTGCCGCAAAGAAGCAGTTCTTCTCAAAGCTGGGCGGGGAAAAGAAAGACTAGGTATTTTTCTACAGCCTCTTTATCGTCCCGCTTGCCTGGAACAACCCGGAGCCGCAGCCCTAAAGTCTTTTTATCGTGCCAGATGTGGACAATGGCTCAAGCCGCGCAGGCGCACCCTTCCACTCGGACAGGCACGCCATGCAAAGTATTGCCTCGTCCGTCCTTGAGCGCTCGCAACGCAATATGCCCGCGCCTGTTGCTGCGTCATATTTCACCAGCTTGAAGGCAAGCGAGGAGACGCCGCTCTCGCCGAAGAAGGAAAGGAAATGAGAGTGCACAATCTCTTTTGCCTCAGGATAAGCTGGCGGCTTGCCCTCTAGTGAAAGCGAAAAGGAAATGTAGCGGCGCTTGAAGCGCTCTGTTGGCTTCATTTTTCCACCTGTGCTAGATTTTTCAGCTTTGCGCTTGCGCCTGAGAGGCTCGTTATTTTTTTCTCAGCTTCTTTTCTTTCCACATCTGTTGCGCCAAGCACTGCCGCGAACGCAGTCAGCTCGCGCGCGCTTCTCATCTGCGATGCGTCTTTTGCCAATGTAGCAAAGAGAAAGCCTGTACCGCGCTTGCGGCACGCTGTGAGGAGGAGGCGCATTTTCGAGATAAGTATGCTCCTGCGAAAGCCGCGCTCGGACAAAACGTCGGAAAATGAAAAGACAACCGCCCCGCCTGCGCGAGAGAGCTCGAGCAGGTCGCCATCGTCAATTTCGTAGCTTGAAGGGTGCACCAGCGCGCCCTTTTTCCTGCACGCCTGCTTTGCAGCCAGGGCATTCGCTGCGTCAAAAAAATTAGGGAGGGAGGAAACAGATAGCGCCCGCCCTGCGCCCTCGTTTGCCGATAGCTCAAAGCGGACGATGTCCATTTTATTTCCTGCCTTTCTTCCCTGCCGAGGTCAAGCCGCGGAAAGCCCTGCCCTTTGCATTCTGGAGGAGGGACTTGTCAGCCATGATTATCTCGAAGTACTTCTTCACTCCGTCCTGGCCCACCCAGTAGGAGTTGACGATTTCAAGGTTGCGGAAAGTGCGCGCTGCCTTTTCCTCTGCCTGGCGCTGAAGCGACTTTCCTGGCGAGAGATAAGCGACGTTTTTTGCAGGCTTCCTGCCGCCCCACGGGTGCGGCCTCTTGCGCGAGCCCCTGCCCACGGCAACGCGCGCCATGTAGATGCCCTCTTTTGCCTTGTAGCCAAGCGAGCGTGCGCGCGAGAGGTTGGTAGGCCTCTCTATGCGGGCCACCGTGCCCTGCTTTCTCCACTCAGTGATCCTCTTGCGGAGTATCATGCTTCTCTCGTGATATTCCTTCTCAAAAGTCTCCTTGATATATTTGTACATTCCCATGTTTTCACCGTCCTCTTTGTTGTTCAGTATGTTGCCCATTCGCGTGACTCACCCGATTCCCGATTCGAGCCTAGGCTCGAATGGGCGCCAATTTTGCGTTGCAAAATTGCCGACCAGGGGTCCGGCAATAGTCTGCCTGGACGAACCGCACATATTAGGCATGTGAAGCTTCCGAAGAAGCTTCGCATAAGTGGAATCGCAATTCCACTGCACTCTCGTATGTGTCCCAAAACCTATAATAAGCTTGCCTCGGCGCGCTCACTCCGCCAAGAACGCTTTTCGCGGCAGGAGCTTGCGCGCCTGTACGCTCACTCCACCAAAAACGTCTTCTCGCGGTAGACGATGGTATTTCCCACCACTGCGCGCTCGCCGATGCTTATCCTTGCCCCGCCATTGTGCTGCTCAAAGCTGCCTATCACCACTGCGCTCTTCCCAACATTATCAAGGAGCTTCTCAATGGGCACCATGTCCTCCATGCAAAAGCGCGTCACCTGCGAAAACGGGAGGGAAATGGAATCCCTGCCAGAGCGGAGAGTGAGATGCTTGTGGTCCAAAAAAATCCTGCCCTCGCCTGTCCTGCGCATGAAGGAGAGTATTTCCGCCTTGGAGGCGCGTATTTTTCCCTTGAGGCGCGAGCGCGTCATGAGAAGGAGCGCCTCGTCCACGCCAGCACGGAGCTCCTCTGCCTCGCTTTTTGCCTCGAACAGCCTCACGTGCGCGCGGCTGTCCTTGGTGGTGAGAAGCTTTCCCAGGCGCGCAAGCTTTGATTTGCAAAGCTTGGCTGAGTTTGAAAATGAAAGAAGCGCAATTTTGCCAGGCTGCTGCCTTGTTTTCCTCGCGCGCTTTGCCATCTCGTCCAGAGTGTCCTGCATCCTGGCAAGCTGGCTGCGAAGCTCGCGGAACTCACGCGCAACGTAGATTCCTTCAGCAGCAACCGCCGCGCCTGTTGCAAGCGGGGAGAACGCATCCAGTTCCTTGGATATTTTCTCGGCAATGACAGATGTTTCATTAAGTTCCAGGTCAGTCCCAGCGCGCGCAAGCCTGGACTGTGCCCTGCCAAGCTGGTCCTCCAGCCTGTCCATTGAATGTGAAAACCCTGCAGAGGCTTTTGCCGATGAAAGGAGCGCGCGCCTAAGTGTGCCAGCCTCGCGAGTGAGGGAGGAAATTTCCTTGGCGCACTTGTCAATCGAACCGGTCGCTGCCATGAAATGGAAAGCGCGTTTGGAGTTTATTAACCTTTCACAACTCCCATCGGCTTGAGGCGCGCGACGATATCGGTGATGCCTGCCTCTTTTACCGAGAGCACGACCTCGTCGACATCCTTGTACGCGCCTGGCGCCTCTTCCGCGAGCAATTCCTGCTCGGTGGATTTCACCAGTATGCCGTTTGCCGCAAGCTCGCCTGCGATTGCATTGCCTTTCCAGGTGTGTATTGCCTTGGAGCGGCTCATTGCCCTGCCTGCACCGTGGCAGGAGGAGCCGAACGTGTTTTCCATTGCCCCCTGCTTTCCTACAAGCAAGTAGGAGGCAGTGCCCATGCTGCCAGGGATGATGACAGGCTGGCCGATGTCCCTGTAGATAGCAGGCACTTCAATCCTTCCTGCTGCGAATGCGCGCGTGGCGCCTTTCCTGTGCACGCAAACTTTTTTCCTCTGCCCGTCAATGTCATGCTCCTCGAATTTTGCGATGTTGTGGCAGACGTCGTAGACAAGGGGCATCTGCTCGGACGTGCCCTTGCCGAACACCTCGTCGAATGTTTGCCTCACCCAGTGCATCATGATGTGCCTGTTGCAGAACGCATAGTTCACTGCGCAGCGCATCCCCTTGAGGTATTTCTCTGCCTCAGGAGTGTTTATGGGCGCGCAGCAAAGCTCAGGGTCTGGAAGGGAGATGTTGTATTTGCGCGAGGCTGCCAGCATGTCGCGCAATGAGTCGTCGCACACCTGGTGGCCAAACCCCCTGCTTCCGCAGTGCAGCATCACCACTGCATTGCCTTTTTTCACGCCGAACTTTTCAGCGACTTCTGGAAGCAT
>CAITKI010000134.1 GCA_903892905.1 uncultured Microcaldota archaeon
AGGAATATGTGTTGCAAAGAGTATATAAATGTGCATGATACATATGGCTAGACTATGAAAAAGTTGCAGAAGTAGGGGCGGCGCGGCTTTGGGCGCACTTTTTTAAGCTTTCGGAGCAATAACGAGATGGAAAATCCGCCCCTAGGATACGGGCTCGAATTCGTGCTGCGAGGCGGGTTTCACAATGCAAAGGTGGATTTATGTACTACGTTCTTTCGTGCAAGGACAGGGTGAGGCTTCCCGCGCAGTTTTTCTCCATGAAGCTCGAGGAGGCGCTCACGCAGATACTGCGCGAGAAATACGAGAGGCGCGTGAACAAGGACACGGGAGTCTCGCTTGCGGTCTGGAACGTCAAGCCTGAGGGCGACGGGCTGGTAATCCCGGGCGACAATGCGGCATACTACGACGTGAAGTTCGACACGCTCACTTACCTTCCCCAGATAAACGAGATAATCGAGAGCGAAATTTCAGAGGTTGTCGAGTTCGGCGGCTTTGTGACGCTGGGCCCCATCGAGGGGCTTGTCCACCTGTCGCAGATAGCGAACGACTTCTTGACCTACAATAAGAAGACGCAGACGTTCGTGGGCAGGGAGAGCAAGAAGTTCCTCAAGAAATCCGACCACGTGTTCGCGAAGATTTCCACGGTGAGCATGAAGAACAACATCCCCGAGACGAAAATCGGGCTCACCATGAGGCCTGACGGATTGGGCAAGGACGAGTGGATATCGGCGAAGAAGGCTTCCGCCGAATCCGGCACCGCCGCAAAGAAGGAAGGCGCGGAGCCCAAGAAGGAGACGAAGAAGAAAAAGAAGGAAGAATAGCGAGCATGGAAGCGACGCGTTGATGATTGGTGATTTTGATGAAAGCTTGCAAAAACTGCCGCCTCATTGTGAACGACGAGAAGCAGTGCCCGGCATGCCAGTCCCAGGACCTGACCGAGAAGTTCTCGGGCCAGCTCGTGGTGATGGACCCTGAAAAGTCCGAAATTGGCAAGAAGCTTGAAATCAAGGCCCCGGGAAGGTACGCGATAAAGATAAGGGAGAAGTAAGCAAGGTGATATTCATGGCTAACAAGACAAGAGGAAGGGAAAGGCTGGGCACTTGCGACGCATGCGGAAGGACGATACCGCGCGACAAGATGATCACCTACAACACGATGAACGTCTACTCCACGGACCTGAAGACCGCGGACGACGTCAAGTCTTCCACCCATGTCGAGAAGCACTACTGCATCTCATGCGCCAAGTCAAAGCGCATATTCGAGAAATTGAAGAACCGCGCAATCCGCACCGCAGGCAGGGAGCCTCGCATGGAGCGGAGGCCGTCTTCGGACAACTGGAACTCAGGCAGGCGCTGGTAAGCGCGCGCCCGCCTTCCTTACGAAGCAGCAAAGGAGGCGTTTTATGGAAGAGAAAATCTCCTATGATGACCGTGAATACACCGGCCTTAGCTTCCAGCTCGGCAACGTGCCGCTTCTCATCATAAAGGCGAAGAAGGGCTATGTCGCATGCGGCTATGTGAGCAAGGAGGCGTCGGAGAAATTCGGCGACGTTGCGGCATTTGTCACGGGCGTGAAGACGTTCGAGGACATGTTCAAGGCCAAGATAAAGACGTTCACCACCTGGGCGGACGACCTGGGCATCCGCGAGGGCATGTCTGTCAAGAAGGCGCTTGAGCTCATGGATGTCTGACGCCTGATGCGCTTGTTTTAAAAAGACATGCTAGCATACTTATTACAACATCAAATAAAGAGAGGGATACCAATGGCAGGCAACGAGGCAAAATCAGAGGACAACATACTTTCGAATCTCATAGGGAGCATAATTCTCCAAATCAAGCCATACCAGCTCCCGCCTGCATCCGGAAACGGCAAGGGAACGCAGGCTGATGCTGCTTCGGCTGTGAAAGGGGAAATCAAAGCACCTGCCGCTGAAAATGAGCCCAAAGCCCTGGCTGCCAAGCATGAGGCGCTCCCTAGGAACGGCATTTTCAAGTGGCTTCCCCTTCGCAGGAACGGCAATGGCGGCGAAGCTGCCAAGCAGCCAGTTGCAATGAAGAAGTAGTTTTCTTATTTTTCCTTTTCCCAAGCGCGAGCCTTGCAGGCTTTCACCTGCGCCTGCTTTCCCTTTTTGCAAGCGCCATCTTCGCCAGCTTTTTCCCGTTTTTGCTCTTTATCTGCGAAAGCGCGGAATCAATGAATACCTGCATGCGCGCGCTCCCGCCCTTTTTGTTTTCGACCGCGCGCAAAAGCATGTCCAGCTTGTCAGCATCGTTTGCGAGAGTGCATAGCTTGCCTTTTTTCCTAAGAAGCTTGATTTCCTTCTCAAATGGCGTGCCTGATAGCATCTCGCGCTCCACTTTTGCCTCGTCGGGCTTGATGCGCGCCTTCTGCGAAGGCACCAGGTCGCCTATGCGCGCCTCGTGCAAGTCATGGAGGAGCGCGAGCCTGACAAGCGCTGCTTCATCAGATGCCGTCAGCTTTTCCATCCTGGCAAGCACAAGCGCGATTATTGCAGTGCCGTAAGTGTGCTCTGCCACTGACTCGCGCGGCCCCTTGCGCAGCACCCAGCCTGTGCGGGAGAGGTTCTTAAGAGTTAGCGCCTCCAGGAGGAGCGCGTGCGTCTTTTTGTCGGAGGGCATGGCACGCCTCAGTTCTTGCTCTCGATTATCGAGAAGTTCTTTTCCACTATTTTTTGCACATCAGTTGGCGGGTAGCCAATCCTTATGAGGCGCGTCCTGCCGCGCATGCCTGCGCCAGACTCCACAGTGGTAATCAAGCCGAGCATTTCCAGGTCGTTAAGATATTCACGGTACCAGCGCGCGCTTCTGCGCGGCTTTCTGTGCTTGCGCGCGACCGTGCAGTAGCCTTCGTAAACTTCTCCTGATGTCAGGAAGGAGTCCTCCTCATCAGACGTGCCGGTTGTAAGACGGGTGTTCTTGCCCTTGTCAAGCGCAAGGTTGGCAATCGCCAAAAGAACGAGCTGCTGGTGGTCCGGAAGCGTGGAAATCGCCTCGAAGGCAATGTCTGTGTCCACTGAGCGGCGCGCGTCTTCCACTTCCTTGTCGGTTATTTTGTTTATTCCCCGGTCATCCGCTATCTCGCCTGCCTTGAGAAGGAGCTTGAGGGCATAGCGCGCGTCGCCGGAGTCGTTTGCGGTGAGCGCGGCGGACAGGTTGATTGCGCTGTCATCCACCACACCTGGCTTGAAGCCCATTTTCGCCCTCTGGCGCACAATGGACTGCAGCTGCGTGGCAGTGTAGGGCGCAAAGACCATCTCGTTTTCGCAAAGAGAGCTTTTGCTTCGCGTTCCGAGCTGGTCCTTGAAGTTCACCCTGTTTGTGATGCCAAGTATGCTGATGCTGCCTGCCTTGAGCTCGTCATTTGCGCGCGTGAGCGTGTAAAGCAGGTCGTCAAGGTCCTTGACCATATCCACCTCGTCCAGCACCACGATGAGGTGCGTGCCTTTGCCCACTTCCTCCATTACCTTTTCGTAGAGCATGGCAAGCCCGAAGCCCATGGAGTCAAGCGTGGGAAGGAGCTCCTTGGCGATTTTCTGGATGACGCGGTAGCGGGAGTTGTACATCCTGCAGTTCATGAAGACGTGCTTTGCATTTGACTTGTGCTCGGAGAATTTGATGAGGACGTGCTTGACCGAGCATGTCTTGCCCGTGCCGGTCTTTCCATAGACGAACATGTTGTGGGGCCGCTCGTTCTTGAGTGCCGGCACCACGGACGCCATTATCTTCTCGATCTCGGTGTCGCGGAACGGGAGCGTGCCTGGCACGTAGTGCGGGGACAGGACGTTTCGGTCCGAGAACACGGTTGGCTTGTTGAGAAGGTCTGAGAACGACTTCATGGGAACACTTTCCCGCGCTTTTACGGGCTTGGTCTATGTTTGTGCTTGTTTTAAATCCTTGCTGGCTGCCACTAGGAACGCAAGGCGCCGGTCAGAGGCTAAAGCGCGCGGAGCCCAAAAAGCCTTATTAATCTATACTCTGAATATCAAAGCACTGCTGCTAGAAATCACTGAGGTGAGAACATGGGCATATTTGAAAAGATTACCAAGAGCATCGGCGTCGGCAAGGACATGAACCTTGAGGAGTACATGAACACCGTCGAGATGGAGAACGTGGACGTTCTTCACGAGGCTGCTGACTTTTACGTAAAGCCAATCGCGCTTGAGACAGAGAACGACGTGAGCGTGATAATGGAGGAGCTGAAAGCGAAGAACATCATCCTCCTCAATGTCTCGCCCATGAGCAAGCAGCCGAACAAGCTCAAGCAGACAATCGACAACATCAAGTCCTACATCACCAAGATAAACGGCGACATCGCGAGGATTGACACGGACAAGATACTGCTCACGCCTTCCAAAGTGAAGATCGTGAAGAGCAGGAAGAGATAATTTTTTCTTACTTTTTGTTTTCGTTTGCCTTAGCGCGAGCAGGAAGCATTTTATTTCTCCACCCATAAACCCAATTATGGGGTTCTTACGCGGACAGGGGGCGACCGAATATCTAGTTCTGTTAGCGGTTGTGCTAATTGTCGCGCTTGTTTCCGTTGCGCTGCTTGGCTTCTTCCCGGGAATGGCGTCTGACTCGAAGATAACGCAAAGCCAGGTATACTGGCAGTCTGCGCAGCCTGTCTCGATAGTAGAAAGTGGGGCGAGAGTATTTTCTGGAAATGCAATCACTTATCTTTATTTGAGAGTTAGGAACACTGGTGCGTACCCCATAAGGATCACAGGTGTGATTGGTTCTGATGGGGGCAAAATCACTATGTTTTCCGGGTCTAATTGTGGCGCAACCAGTAATGAAAACATCAGCAATTTCTTTTATTTGGGACCAGGAGAGGAAAAGTATTTTTCATACTCCCCGTTTTATGGCACTGCCTGCAGCTGGGCTATTTACGCAACTACAGGAGCAACCAGCGTCATGTCCGTGGGCGGCGCCTCGACAGTCTGCCAGAACTCGTCTGCCTCGCCAGGAGTTCTTGACTACAAGTCGCTTGGCTTCGAGTATATTCAGTACATTGAAGGCCAGCAGATAACGAAAAGACAGATTGGTAGAGATTGGATAGTGAAGTGCCTGCCGCCGGTTTAGTGAATGCACATAGAAATAGACCTTATTTCCGCTTGATTTCGCGCTCTGCCCGCCTCAGAACCCCTAAAATGGACGCGCACTCCTTGTCGGTCGCCATGCTCTTGCCGATTATGCGCCTGAAGGCGACTTTCACCTTGCGCGGGTTGCGAAGCTCGCTTGAGAACTTGTCCGTAATGAGCGAAAACGCGCGTATTAGCGCCTCTTTTTCATTTTCCCCTGCAGGGACATATGCGCGCGGGGCATAGGTGGAAAGCTCGTAAAGCGTGATTGCAACAGCGTGGGAAAGGTTTAGGATTGGGTAGCTGTCCGCAGTGGGGATGGTGACAAGAAAATCGCAGTCTGAAATGTCCTGCTCGGACAGTCCCACGCCTTCGCTTCCGAAAATGAGCGCGATTTTCCCTTCCTTCGCGCTCTTTGCCTTCTTTGCAAACACCTCAAGCGAAATGGGCGAGCGGATGGTGGTGTGCCAGTGGCGGAAAATTATGCCCGTGGTGCCCACCGAGAGCTTGCAGCCGCGCGTGGCCTGTGAAAGTGTCTTGCAGATTTTCGCGCCCTCAAGAAGCCCCCGCGCGTGCTTGCTGTGCATTATGGCATCAAATCCGCGCGGGTCGCACTTGGGCGCCACTATGGCAAGGTCGGACAGGCCGAAGTTCGCCATTGCGCGCGCAACCGCGCCAAGGTTGATTTCATATTCTGGTGAGACTAGCACCACGCGGAAGCGCTGCTGCTTATTTGCCATGGAAAAACCAAAAAAAGTAGGGCGAGGGGTTTCTTAAAGCAATTAGTCGAACATGCCGGTCTGGGTTTTCTTGAATTCGAGTATCTGGAGAGCTATATCCGGAACTGGCGAGCCGTTCAAGAGCTGCTTTCCGCGTGCCTCATTTTCTTTCCCTTCGTGGAGATATGCTATGCGGTCCCCATAACCCATGCGGTCATTGCTTTTCAAAGCCTGGTAAAAGCCATAGGCAACCATTGCGCCCAAGATGTTCTCAAAGCTGTGGGCCCCGTTTTCCCTAAGGGCAAGGCATGCCTTTTGGGCCTCGGCAACATGCCCTTCAAGCGCATATGCTGATCCGAGAATGAGGAGGGTGCTGTCGGATTCATCACCTTGCCTTACAGCCGCCTCGAGCTTGCCAATTGCCCTTGCAATCTGGAAAAATGGATCCTTCACTCGTTTTTTTTCTTTCTTGGCATTGAGACAAGCCTGGAGGATCTCGGTCGCATCCGCTACCTTCTTTTGCGAGCCTGAGAAAGTGAGGTTGAAGAACCTTTTGTGCGGAATGCAGACAAACCTGAAAACGTCTTTCTTAACCTCTGGAAGAGTTGAGAACTTTGATGCGTCCGGTTTCTTTTCCTGCATAACTGCCATGCTGTGCACCTCACTATATGGTGTAAAAACTGCTAGGAAGTGTTTAAAAGAAGCGCTGTCGTGCCGTCAGCGCCTCTTTGCTTCTATGAGCGCGAGTTTTTCGAAAAAGAATTTTTCCTCCGCGAGTATTTCCGCGCTGCCCGCGCGCGCCTCGAGAAGCGCCAGCGTTTTTTCCACCCCGTTGCCAAGCGAGGTGGCAATCACTGCCACTTTTCCGCCGTCTTCCAGGTGCGTGGGCGCTTCTGCGATGAAGCGCTTGAAGACATTGAGGCCGGATGCGCCGCCATCATACGCTGCGTTTTCCTCAGGCGTTTTCAGGCGTTCCGCGCGCGTGGTGGGAAGATAGGGCGGATTGAAAAGAATATAGTCGAACTTTTGCGCGGCAGGGACATCGGAAAACAAGTCGGAAAGAAGGAAAGTTGCGTTCTTTATACCGTTTGCCGCTGCGTTTGCCTGCGCGCACTTCACTGCTAAGGGGTTTATGTCCACGCCAAGCACGGTGTTTTTCGGATTTGCCTGCGCGGCTGAGAGGGAAACTATCCCGCTTCCGCAGCCGACCTCGAGTATGCTGCCTGACAGGCTGGAGGCGTAGGTGGCAAGGAGAAAGGAATCCTCCGCGGGCTCGTATACCCTAGGGAGTATAGAAAAACTAAGGGTGCCGAAGGAAACTGACTTTTCAGGAACGGGCCTTGCCATCTAATCGGAAATCCTGCCGATTTCCGCTTCTGGAAAATTTCTGCGGAAATTTGCCATTGCTATTCTTCCTTTTGTTCCTTCTTTTCCTTTTTCTCAATGACCACGATTTCTTCCATGGAGACTGTGTCGTCATAGTCCTTCATGTACTTGTCCATGTCAGAGTCGTATTCAGAGTGCCTCTCGGGCTTGGCGCGCCTGCGCGGCGCGTCGTCGAACCTGCGCTCAGGGCGCTCGGAGCGCTCGCTCCTTTCCTGCCTGCCCTTCTGCCTCTGCTCATAGGCTGCCTTGCGCTCGGAAACCACGACGGCGTATGCCTCGTCGCATGCCTTGCGGGTTTCCACAAGCTGGCGCTCCAGGTCCTTGATTTCGGACATTAGCGTGTTGAGGATGTGCCTTTCCGCGTCAATTGCCTTGCGCGCGGCGTCAAGCTCCTTGTTCTTGGCAATCTCCGCCTTCACTTCCTTGAGGCGCTTGATGAGCTCCTTTTCCTTCTTCGGGGTGTCAGCCTCGGTTGCAATTGCAAATTCGATGCGCTCGGCCTCGTCGATGAGCCCGAACGTCCTTCCGCCGCCTTTTCCGCGCATGGAAGCTATCATTCCTGAGATTTTCCTGCGCGCATCGGACACGGCCGGGTTTTTTGCCTTCAGGGCGTCAAGTATGGCCTGCCTTTTTGCAATGAGCGTGTCAAGCTCCTGCTCTTTTGGCGTCTTTTCGCGCTGCGGCGCCGCCTGGGCGGGCGCCTGCTCTTTTGCTTGGGATGAAGAAGTGTCAGTGGCGTTCTTCTCGCCTGGAATCTCCACGAGCTCCTTTATTCCTTCAGGGAGGTCATGGTGGGCCCCTTTGTTTTCTTTTTCGCTTTCCAAATTATTACCTTTTTGTTGTTTTTTATGTCTGTATATATGCAAACCTTTAAATATATGCCACGAAATATAAC
>CAITKI010000135.1 GCA_903892905.1 uncultured Microcaldota archaeon
CGGAACACATAGTCCACAATGGAGGTGGCGTTCTTCACAGCCTCGTGCCCCGTGACAACTCCTGCAGGCTCGAAGCGCGTGAATGTGAAAGTGTCCACAAACTCCTCAAGCGGCACGCCGTACTGCAGGCCCTTGCTCACTGCGATTGCAAAGCAATTCAAAAGCGCGCGGTAGCCGGCTCCTTCCTTGTACATGTCCACGAAAATCTCGCCAAGCGCGCCGTCGGGGTACTCACCGGTCTTGAGGTACACCTTGTGCCCGCCCACTCTCGCCTCCTGGATGAATCCGCGGCGCCTTGTCGGCAGCTTGCGCCTGTTTATCCTTCCCACTATCTTGCTTTGCATCTGCGCTGGGCCGAAGGACTCGTCGACATCGTCGCCCAACCCGTAAAGCGCTGCAAGCTCGTCCTCGTCCACGTCCGCTGTCGCGTTGAGCGGCTGTGACAGCTTCGAGCCGTCGCGGTAAAGCGCATTGGACTTCACCATCTGCCTCCACGAGAGCATGTATGCCTCCTTGATGTCCTCTATGGTGGAGTCGGAGGGCATGTTCACAGTCTTTGATATCGAGCCTGAAAGGAAAGGCTGCGCCGCAGCCATCATGCGTATGTGCGCGGTGTACGGGATGAACCTCTTTCCCTTTTTCCCGCACTTGTTCGCGCAGTCGAAAACCGAGTAATGCTCCAACTTGAGGTGCGGCGCGCCCTCTATTGTCATGGTGCCGCACACGTACTCATTCGCCTCCTCTATCTGCTGCTTGGTGAAGCCAAGCTTTGTGAGCAGGTCGAACTTCGGATCCGCAAGGTCAGCGTCGGCAAAGCCAAGCCCGCGCATGAAATCCTCTCCGAGCACGTACTTGTTGAATGCGAACTTTATGTCAAAAGCTTTCGGAAGCTGCGCCTCCACCTTGGAAAGCTTCTCGGCAGTGAAGCCGCGCTGCGCGAGCGTGTCGAAATTTATGTGCGGGCATCCTGCCATGGTGCCCCGGCCTGCGCAGTAAAGCTCAATGTCCCTCATCTGCGCCGCGTCGTAGCCCAGCTTGTGCAAGGCTTTCTTCACGGAGTTGTTCACGATTTTGAAGTACCCGCCGCCTGCGAGCTTCTTGAATTTCACGGTGGCAAAATCAGGCTCGATGCCCGTGGTGTCGCAGTCCATCTGCAGGCCAATGGTGCCTGTCGGGGCGATGAGCGTGGTCTGCGCATTCCTGTATCCGAATTCCTCGCCAAGCGCATACGCCCTGTCCCAGCATTCCTGCGCGGACTGCAGCATGTACGCCGGGCAGTGCGTGGGGTGGATGCCTGTGGGCTTCACAGTCAGCCCCTCGTATTCGTTGTCCGCGGCGCTGTGCGCAGCGCGCCTGTGGTTCCGAATAACTCTCAGCATGTGCTCGCGGTTCCTCTCGTATGCGGGGAATGCGCCAAGCTCGCGCGCCATTTCAGCCGAAGTTGAATATGCCTCGCCTGTCATTATCGCCGAAATCGCGCCTGCCATGGCAAGCCCCTGCGGGCTGTCATACGGCACTCCCATCACCATCAAAAGCGTGCCCAAGTTCGCGTAACCGAGCCCCAGCGTGCGGAAGTCAAAGCTTTTCTTCGCAATTTCTTTCGAGGGGAACTGCGCCATGAGCACCGAAATCTCAAGCACAATGGTCCAAAGCCTGCTTGCGTGCTTGAACGCCTCGACGTTGAAAGTGCCGCTCTCCTCGCTGTAGAACTTCATCAGGTTCAGGCTTGCAAGATTGCAAGCGGTGTCGTCCAGGAACATGTACTCGGAGCACGGATTTGACGCGTTAATCCTCCCGTCCACCGGGCAGGTGTGCCACTCGTTTATGATGTCGTCGAACTGCAGCCCCGGGTCCGCGCAGCTCCATGCGGCAAAAGCAATCTGGTCCCACAAGTCTCGCGCCTTCATCCTCTTCATCACGCTGCCGTCCGTCCTCGAAAGGAGCGTCCACTCGGCGTCGTTCTGAACCGCCCAGACAAACCTGTTGGAAAGCCGCACCGAGTTGTTGCCGTTCTGCCCAGCAACCGTCACGTATGCCTCGGACTCGTAGTGGGTGTCGAAAACCGGGAAGTCAATGTCTGTCTTCCCCTGCTTCACAAGCGCGAGCGTGCGCAGTATGTAATTCATGGAGACGTTCTTCGCAAGCGCCTGCACGACTGCGAGCTTGATGCGCTCGTTCTTCAGGTCGGTTGTCTGCTCCTCCTTTGCCACGCGCATTATCCTCTTGAGGGATTTCGAGCAAGCCTTGGTGCCGGCGACAAGCGCCGCGACCTTCTGCTCCTCCCTCACTTTCCAGTTCACGAACTTCTCGATGTCAGGGTGGTCCACGTCCACGATGACCATCTTCGCTGCGCGTCGCGTGGTGCCCCCCGATTTTATGGCGCCTGCCGCCCTGTCGTAGATTTTCAAGAATGACATCATGCCCGACGACTGCCCGCCGCCGGAGAGCCTCTCGCCCTCGCCGCGAAGGCAGGAGAAATTGGTGCCGGTGCCCGAGCCGTACTTGAACAGGCGCGCCTCGCGCGTCACGAGGTCGAATATGCCGCCCTCATTCACCAGGTCGTCTTTGAGCGACTGGATGAAGCAATTGTGCACCACTGCGCCATTGGCAAGGAACCTGCTGCTGCCTGTCTGGATGTCATACACTTTCTTAACGCCAACGCTCTCAATGCCGATTATCTCCTCTTCCCTTATCACTGGCAGTGTTTTTGAGTTCGTGACAAGCTTCTGCAGCAACTCAAGCTTTGCCTGCTTCTCGGTGCTTATGAAGCCTATCTGCTCCGCGTACCTTTGCCTTGCGCTGCCGTATGCGATTATGACCTGGTCTGTGCCTTTCCTATCCTCCCGCTTGTCCACATTGAAGCTTATCCTGGAATATATCCCCAAGCTGTTCAGCAGCTGCAGCACGCCGAAGCTTAAGCTCCTGGAAATTGTGGTGAGGCAGATGTCTCCCGAATTCCTCTCATCTTTCCTTATCCTTACGCATCCGTCTGCCTGGAAAAGCGCTTTGAGGAATTCC
The DNA here is from genome assembly GCA_903892905.1 of uncultured Microcaldota archaeon. Classification (GTDB taxonomy): domain Archaea; phylum Micrarchaeota; class Micrarchaeia; order Anstonellales; family Anstonellaceae; genus UBA10161. Next base: position 3,019 of record CAITKI010000135.1, read on the forward strand.
CGCTTTTCCTGCGGGCTTGCCTTGAGTATCCTGTCCGGCACGGAAACTTCCACTCCTTGCCTGTGGAGCGCGTACTCATCGACAAAGCCTGCGAGCTTCTTGCCTGAAAGGTGTATCCTTCTTCCTCTCAAGCTTTCACTCTGCGTCTTGAAATCCGTTACCCAGTAATGCGCGCCCGGGAAAACTTCCGCAATGTCACTCAAGACCGCCTGGTGCTCGTCATCGTTAACGGTTATTATTTCCAGTCTCATGACTCCTTGGTAAACTCCGACTGAGCCGTCGCCTGTAATCCAGCCGGCGAGCCTCGCCCTTGCCAGGTCGTCAAGGAACACGTTTTTCTCCTTTACGTCCAGCACCAGCGGCTGCTGCATCTTCATGCCGGCGCTCAGGCCTTTCACTTCCTTCCAATCATATTTCCCGCCGTCTTTCTTCCTCTCGGCAGCCGTTAGGACAAGGTGGTCTTCCGTGAGCTCCAAATAGTTGCCGTTCTTCAGACTTATCCTGAAGACTTCCTTTTCACCATTGTAGGCGGTGGCGAGTATGGGCGTATATGCTTCCCCGTCGAACACCTTCAGCCCGACCAGGTTGTTTTCCACAATTTCCCCAATGTATCTTATTCCGTCCTCGGTGTATATTTTGGTGTGATAGTCCGCGCACGCGTGGGGCTGCGGGTGCGTGTAAGCGTCTGTGGACTGCTTCACCATCCCGTCTGCAGGGTCGACGTAGTAATGCCCCTGCCTGGTCCCGAATATCCCGTACGCATGCGCAAGGCCGGTGTTGAACCACTGCGGCGAGTTTGGCGATGCCATCTGGCTTATCAGCATGAACTTGAGCTCGTCCTCGAACGCGTCGGCGTCGGATTTTGACAGGAAATACCCGTATTTCTCGCCCCAGCTGCGCCAGCAGCCTGCAAGGCGGGAGACCACCTGCCTCACAGCCTTTTCGCTCCCGGTGACGGTTTTCCCGTTGCTGTCCCTAATGAGGTTCCCCTGCTTGTCGTACTGCGGCACGCCTGCTTTCCTGAAGTATTTCTGCGCCATGATGTCGGTTGCCACCTGCGACCAGCTTTTTGGCACTTCGACGTCGCGCATCTCGAAAACCACCGAGCCGTCGGCGTTCCTGATGACTGATGTGCGCAATTCATATTCCACCGAGCCCAGCGGGTCGGTCCCCTCCTCTGTAAAAAGCCGCCTTATCTGCATTCCGCCCTGCTTGGTCATTTGCTTAGTTGCAGTCGCCTCAGTCACGTCCCCACCTCGTTTGCAATATGCATATTGAGTGGAAACTGCGTTTCCACTGCAGGCAAAATCTGTTTGCAGATTTTGCCATAAGCAAGCAAAAGAGGCGCGCGCGGGCGTTTTTCCTGCGATTTTCGCACATGTTCGAACCCGAAAAAACCACAATATATGGTGTTTTTCGGGTAAGCCAACCACAACCTGTTGCGCTTGCAACGTTTATCGGGCGAACACATTTATATAGGTTCTTTTGCGCGGGAAAACGCCCTCGGAGTGGGCAAAAAATGGGAATTTTTGCCCAGATGCGCAAGCGCACTTGCGCAAAGATGGGCAAAACTTGGGACGGTTTGCGCGGCATGCATTCCATTTAATTGCCTTTCGCAACACATCCCAGCCCATGGCTACCATCAAAGCCGAGCATTCGGCGGCACAGGCCTGCCGAATGAAAAGCGACGAATTGTTCTGGGACATGCACGAGAAGTGCTGCGCGCAGTTCCCCAACCTCGACAATGGAACGCGCAAATGGCTTGGCAAATACAGGAACAGGAATGGGACGGCTTTCCTCACCTTGCCAACCGACAAGCGCATCGCGGTGAACAAGCTCCTGAATAGGGCGGACAAGGAGTTCAACTGGAGAATGCCCATGCTGCACGAGGGCCTTGCGGCGGAAAAACAGCCCTGCCAAAAAAAGGACCCAAAGCTCGGCAAGCCGTATGATGCGGAGATGAAGAAAATCGCAAAGGCTGACGCTTGCGCGGATAATGCCGAAATTGCCGAATACTGGGCGAACCTGCTTGCCGGATACAAGGCGTTTGAAAATGAAAAGCACCCCCCTTCTTCCATGTCTGAAGACAGCGTAGAACGGCGCCTGGCATGCGGCTATGCCTGCTGCAACGAGCTTGCAAGGAAGGGCAAGATGCCCCTTGAAATCGAAATCCTCTACTCGAAAATCAACCCGGGCTTTGACCTTGTCGGGATGTGGAAGCAAAAGCTCGAGGCAATAGGGCACGCATTCTCCGAGACAGGCCAGCCCCCCAACCTGTCGCATCTTTTCTACTGGTATTACGTGGTATCCAGCCTGCACGCGCGCGGCGCGCTTCCGCCCGAGGCGGAATGGCTTTCCGAAAACTTCAAGCTCATCTCCGAGCTCAACAAGTACCTCGAGCTGGCGCATACCGTGGGCGAGAAAATCATAACGCCAAACTATAACATCCGCGACACGGAAAAATGGGCCGAGTGGAGGGACGAGGTCAGGCAACTGCACCTTGAGCACAAGCTATCCCCTGACATCGTCTATCATTTCAACGGATGCTCCAGCATACTGCGGGGCTGACTTCTTGCGCAGGGGCACGCGGGGCGGCATTGCATTTAACTGCCTTTCGCAACACATCCCAGCCCATGAACGCAATCCTCAGGAAAAACCTTGCAGGCTTCCGCTCGCCGCAAGGCGCGGTCTGCCTCCCGCCTGGCATTGGCGGCAGGGCGCTTGCCCGCCAGGACCTGCTCGTGGAGGGCGCGGACAAGGCCTGCAGGATGCCGCACGCCTCGGGGTGGATACGGCAAATGGCAAAATGGAAGCAGTGCCTGCAGCGCTACATCGACTTCAAGGCCAAGAACGGCCGCGAGCCGGGGCGATATGACCGCCCATTGTACGGCTGGTCCTATTATCAGCGCCAAAACAAGGAAAGGCTTACATTGGAAAAGTCGCTGCTTTTGCGCGAGGCAGGCTTCCCGTTCACGGTCGAAAAGCCCGACAAGCCCGAGAAAATCCCCGAAACGCGGGCCAGGCGCGACCGCCCGGCGTTCGAGCCCATGCGCCAGAAGTACATCCTTTTCCGCGCCTCGCACCCGGATGGCGTTGAGCCGTCGCAGCATTCCCGCGACAAAGACGAGGTGCACCTTGCCCGCTGGCGCCTTGGGGAACTTGTCCGCTTCAGGCACGGCAAGCTATGCGGGGACGAAATAACGCTTCTTGACCAGGCTGGCATGAAGCTTTGGCTGAGCAACAAGAGCAAAAGCGGGCAGCCCGGAAGCCCTGAATGGGCATCATCCATGCGCCTCCTCTGCGCTGACGGCCGCATCAAGCCGGAATTCGCGGCTCGCCTGGAAAAGCAAGGGCTCCAGCTTGGCAATGGCGTGCGCCAAGTGCGCATTTTTGGGCATCCACCAAAAGCTATTTAATACAGGCTTCGTATTCCCAGCGGGAAAGGTGTTTTATTGAAAAAATCTCAATCTCAGCCTCAGAACTCCCAAGTGGGGACATTCGCGGTCAAGGCAGGCCTTGCGCAGATGCTCAAAGGCGGCGTGATAATGGACGTGATAAACGCCGAGCAGGCAAAGCTTGCCGAGGACGCAGGCGCGGTTGCAGTCATGGCCCTTGAAGCAGTGCCTGCAGACATCCGCCGGCTTGGCGGCGTGGCGCGCATGAGCGACCCGCGGCGCATCAAGGAAATCCGGGCAGCGGTCTCCATCCCGGTGATGGCAAAATGCAGGATAGGCCATTTTGTCGAGGCGCAGGTGCTCGAATCGCTCAAGGTGGATTACATTGACGAAAGCGAAGTGCTCACCGTCGCGGACGCGCAGCACCACATCGACAAGTGGGCGTTCTCCGTGCCTTTCGTGTGCGGCTGCCGCGACCTGGGCGAGGCGCTGCGCAGGATTTCCGAGGGCGCGGCGATGATTCGGACAAAGGGCGAGGCAGGCACAGGCAACATCATCGAGGCGGTGCGCCACATCAGGACGGTGAACGAGGAAATCGCGGGCCTGAAGGGCATGGGCAAGAAGGAGATTGCACAATCAGCGCACGACATGCGCGTTCCGGTCTCTCTTGTTGAAAAAGTTGCAGAGCTTGGCAGGCTTCCAGTGGTGAATTTCGCAGCAGGCGGCATTGCCACCCCCGCCGACGCCGCGCTTTGCATGCAGCTGGGCTGCGACGGCGTATTTGTAGGAAGCGGAATTTTCAAGTCATCAGACCCGGAAAGGCGCGCGCTATCGATTGTGGATGCTGTTGCGCACTATGACGAGCCTGGCAAGATTGCCGCCGCTTCTGAAGGATTGGGCAAGCCCATGGACAGCCTGGACGTCAACACTCTTGCGCCCGAGCAGAGGCTTTCCAAACGAGGCATTTGATTATGGCTGGTGCCGAGCGGATGAAACGGATAGGCGTGCTCTCCCTCCAGGGCGGGGTGGAGGAGCACATAAACGCGCTTCTTTCAGCCTCTGCAAAATGCGCAATTCCAGCCCAGATTGTCGAGGTGCGCACGCAGGAGGACGCCGAGGGGCTGGACGGAATCATATTGCCCGGTGGCGAGTCAACCGCTATAAGCAGGCTGATGGAAAGGGAGAATCTGTTCCCCTCCGTGCTGAAAATCCGCAAAATATTCGGCACCTGCGCCGGGGCCATCATGCTCGCGCGCAAGGTGGAAGGCGCAGTGATAGGCCAGCGCTTCCTCTCGCTCATGGACATCGCAGCCTCGCGCAATGCATACGGCTCCCAGCTTTCCTCCTTCGAGGCGCGCCTCACCACTGTTTTTGGCACCATAAACGGCGTGTTCATCCGCGCGCCGAAAATCACGCCGATGGGCAAGGACTGCCAGCCCATGGCATTCCACGGCGAAGAGGTGGTCGCGGCATACCAGAAGAAGGGCGACCGCCATTTCCTCGCGACATCGTTCCACCCCGAGCTTACCACTACGAAGTTCCACGAGTTCTTTTTGAAGCTTTAGGCGTTTCTGCCAACCTGTCGAATTCTTTCTCATATTTGTCTCTTAGGACTGCCTCGAATATGGCGCTGGCAAATGGGGTTAAAATTGAATACGGGGCCAGCAAAATCCTTCCAGCAAGACTCAGTTTACCATTGTGTTTCCCCATCATTCTGCCCGTGATCTTGTTGTTCTTTTCCAAAGCAGCGGAATATTCCTTCTTGCCGATGATTTTCGATGCAAGAATATCCGTTCTTGCCTCGATTTTTCCAATAAAAACCGCAAGGAACAAGTTTGCTGCAATAAATGTGTCAACTGCCTGCCAAGACGTTTTGGCAATTATCGAGTAAATTATGGCTGCGGCCTCCAGGGCATATGCGATATAGATGACTGGCCCGAGCTTTTTCACGTCTTTTTTGTAGTAATGGATGAATTCATGCGCTGAAACCGCGTCAATGGTATCTTTATCAGCAATATCAAGATAAGGAATTGAATAGGAAACAGTGCCTTTCCACGTGTTGCTAGCTTGCGGAAACGACACTTTGCACAATTCCATTCTTGGCGGGGCAATTCCAAATTTTTCAGACAGCTCCCTAATCCTGTTTTCAGCTACTGTTGAATTCGCCACGACCTTTTTGGAATAAAATTTGCCTGTAACTGGCTTTTGGAATAAAGTCTTTTGTGCTTCTGGCATAGGCTGGGATCTGTGCGCAAGCATTTTTAAAAGTAGCCAAAA
>CAITKI010000136.1 GCA_903892905.1 uncultured Microcaldota archaeon
CTGCTTTTTTCAGCATCACGCCCGTGGCTTTCCAGTCAAGTTGCGCATAGTAGGGGACGTATTCCACTTTCAAGCCAGGAACTTTCACTTTCGTCAAGCGCGAAGCGCTTGGCGAATTGTCGGCGCTAGCCGACATCTTCATGAATTCTGCGTGGCCGTAATGGATGAGCTTTTGCGCGCCGATGTGGCGCGCCTCGTCAAGCGCCAGGTCGCACGCTCCATAGCACGCTGATGCCGAGAGAAAAACAGAGTGCCCCTGCGAGGAGAGGCGCGCGGCGTGCGACAGCGCCTCCTGTTTGAGGCCTTCGGGGAACTGGAGGAGAATTCTCATGCAATCACTTGCTGCGCTTCGCGCAGCCGACATCGAATATTGAGAGCGGCACTTCCTTGTTCTTGTCAAGCTCTGAGCCTATCCAGCTTAGCACCATTTTTTTAGCCTTTTGGTAAACCTCCTTGCCAGCTTCCGCATTCCCGATGGAATACTGCTTGTTCTTGGTGTTGAAGCAGAACATGCAGTTCTGCAGGTTTTCCACATTGTGGCAGAAAAGCGAGTCGGAGCATTCGCGGGAAGAGTCCATCTCAAGGCAGCGGCGAAGGTTCACCCCGTCAAAGCACTTGAAGCAGAATTCAGAATGGAACATTAGGCCGCTTCCAAAAATGTGCTCGGAGTTTCGCGGCCATGCGTTGTAGCCGCAGCATTTGTCGTGCGATGCCACCACAGTGCGATAGCAGTCGGTGGATTGCGAGCCCCACTGACAGGCAACAAGATTCCTGTAGGTGCCAAGCCGCCTCTCCGGCGGGAAATAGGCAATGCCCTGCATGATTTCCACTGCGCTTGAAAGCGAGGCTGACTCGGCAAGTTTCTTGCCTGCGTTGAGCTTCTCGCCAAGCGCAAGCGCCTCCTCCTGCGTCACAATCCTATTTTTTGGAAGCTCCTTGAAGACAGGGTAGTTCGAGCCTTGGAGGGTGGCGCCGCCGAGCACGGATTTTGAGTCATAGGTCACCATGGTGTGCGCAGAGAGCCATTTCGAGTATTTGTCAATGCTTGCGAGCTTCTTTGAAAGCACAATGGACGAGGCTTCGCCGAATGCTTCCTCAAGGCGCGATTTGTCCGTGTCGCGCGCCGCGTACTTGAGCCCCTTCACTGCGGAAAGCGCCTGCGAGTGGTCTGCCTTGCCCATGTTGACTATTTCGATGAGAGATGGAAGCGTTTTCTTCTTCACAAGCTCTCCTCTCAGCTCCTCAAGCAGTTTTTTCTTGATGCCCGCATACTTGTCGCGCTCAAGCGCCACGTTGCCGATGCAGTGGCTCTTGCCGATGAGGTTGAAGCAGAAGATGCAGTCGCGGCAGTCCTCAAGCCCGTAGGAATACGTTTTGGTTGCATACCGCTCCCAGGCATAATAGTAATCATCCTGCTCCCGGTGCACATCCTCCTTGTAGTGAAATGAAGCGCTTAGGGTGTGGTTGGGGATATAGGTGGTTTTGAGCACCGCGGACCCGCCATCGCTGTGATCATCATAGGTGCTGCGAAAAGAATTGGGGGCATCCTGCGTGGCATAGGCGCTATTATCATATGCATCCAGCACGTTGTAATA
>CAITKI010000137.1 GCA_903892905.1 uncultured Microcaldota archaeon
AGCAGGGGCCAGATAAGCAGCATAACCGCCCGCTCGCCGCAATTCATCATCTCCCCCATGCTCGCCCTGCCCAACTACCTGTTCGGCAAGCGCCCGTTCTTCGAGTTCATGCTGCCCAGCGTCCTTCCGCTCATATTGATGTTCGTCGCGCTCTTCCTCGCGTCCACCTCGCTTGTTAAGGAGAAGAGCGGAGGCACGCTCTCGCGCGTCTATACCTCTCAGGTGAACAGGTTCGAGTACGCAGCAGTGAAGGTGATAAGCTACACAATCGTGCTCATGCCCGTTGTCATATTGCTTGCGCTTGTCGCATCCCTCTTCTACAACATGTTCCCGGCGCTTGACTTTGGCACATGGTTTTACGTACTTCAGGCGCTTGCGCTTCTTGTGCTGGCATTTGTTTCCCTGGGCGTGGTGATTGCCATATACTCGGAATCCGAAGCAACAGCGTTCCTCGCATGCCTTGTATTCGGGCTGCCTCTCCTTTTCCTGAGCGGGCTACTCTTCCCATTCGAGTTCATGCCGCCCCTCGTTGCAGCGCTCGGGCTCAGCTTCCCGCTTTCGCAGGCAGTGGTAAGCATGCAGGCCACGCTCCTTTACCATGCGCCGCAGTTTGCAAGCTCCGCGGTGCTCATTGTCTATGCCATTTTCTTCACGCTGCTCGCAGGGCTGTCTCTTAAAAAGTAAAATAAAGGCAAAAAATAAAATAAGGAAAATAAAATAAGAGCAAAAATAAAACAAGGAATAAGTTTTCTTTAAGGCGTCTCCTGGGTGCCGGCAAATTTCACTGTCCTTTCCACCTTCTTTGCGGCATTCTCCCTCTCAGTGCACCAAGCCGCAAGCTCCACAAGCTCAGCCTTGCTGTAAGGGACGGGCGTGTGCGCCGCAGCGGTTTTCACCAGCCGCTGGAAAACCAAATCCATGTACCTCTGGTTTGGCGATGTCCCCACAAGATAATCCTCATCTGCAATGCAAAAGTATTCCACTGGCTCCCGCCTGTCAAACAGCGCGTACTCACCAGGCCCCAGCAACTTTGCAATTTTTCCGGACAACTCTGAAAACGTCTCGGGGCTTTCTTTTTTCTCCCTTGCCAGGAATTCCGCAAGTGCGCGCTCGTCCGGGTCAGAAGGCAGCGTGACGCCCAGTTCATTGGCGGCTTCCACAATGCCATACCAATCCTTGGGCATTGCCACTACCCTGCGGATTGGGGAAAAGCGCGAGGTTTCCAGAAGCGCCAGCATTCCCTTGTTTGCGCAAACCATGAAATTCTCAACTATCGATTTTGCCCTGTCCTTCTCAGTAACGCAAAGCCCTAATGTCTTATCCACCATTACAGGCGCTTCAGCAGCCTCTGCCCTGAAATTGCTCAGGCGCAGCGAAGCCTCTTCCTGAAGCTTTATCTGTTCAACAATCTCAGGAATTTCCTCGAATATCTCAGGCGCAGCATCCTCGTTCTCCAGCCACGCGCCCACTTCGCCCGATGTCAGCTGCACCCTGTTCCTCACAAACGCACGGTAAATCTTTCCAAAGCGCACGTTGCCGCGCGGAAGCACGGCAAACTCAACAACGATTGCCAGCCTGTCGCAATCCATTGGGAATGCGGACAGGTCGCCTGACAGCTGCTCAGGCAGCATGGGGTAGCTTTCCTTGCCGGGATAAACAGATGTTGCATTTGCCTGCGCATGCTCGTCCAATATCGAGCCTTTCGGCGCAAA
>CAITKI010000138.1 GCA_903892905.1 uncultured Microcaldota archaeon
CCCACGTTTGAGATGTCAGGGAAGCGTATGCACTGCTGAGGGACAATTAGGGGGTTTGCAGGCGGGTCAAGCTCGCCTGACACAACATATGGCTGGAAATCGTTGATGGATGCGATTGAGAAGTACAAATCATCGCGCCAGCGCGCAACCGTGGGGAACGATTCTATGGATGCGTGCCCGTTCTTTGTGAAGTATTCCTCGATTTTCTTCCATGTCTCTACATAGCCAAGCGGCTTTTTCGCCATTTTCTTGCCGATGAACTTGTATCCCATGCAGGAGGCGTCAGAGCATATCTCGCGCGCCTCGACAGACCAGAAGTGCCTTTTGCATTTCGCGCACTGCTGGCGCGTGTAGCCCCGCTCCACAAGCGCAGCTACCTTGTAGTGCTTTTCCCAGTCGCGCGCGAACTCCACGCGCAGCTCCTTCTTGTCCATGATTCACCTCTGACGAAGAAGCTTTATATTCCTATATTCAATCCACCGGCATGGAGGTCTGCGCATGTTTATATAGTCGAGAAAAGCCCAATTTTATATGAAAGCCTACAAGTTCCGCATATATCCAAGCAAAGCGCAGGAAAGTGAGATGATGCACCACTTGTGGATAGCAAAGAACCTGTGGAACGAGCTTCTTTTTCATGCGAAGATGATGTATAGGGACTATGAAAGATTTCCAACAAGAGATGCTTTCCAGAAAATGACCAAAGGATCGGGACTATATTCGCAGGCACAGCAGGAAATTGCCCACAGAGTTGAGGGGGCGATTTGGAGATTTTGCAGGCTTAGGAAAATAAGTAGGAGGGCGGGCTTTCCGAGGTTCAAATCATTGGACAGGATGAAAAGCATTGCATATGTCCAGAAAGGATTCCGTTTGGGCGCAAAGCTGAAAGTCACCCCTTTTGGCGAGATAAACATGGTCAAGCACAGGGAAATGGAAGGCGGAGCAAAAACACTCGCTTTGAAAAGGGAATCGTCAGGAAAGTGGTTTGCAATATTCTGCGTTGAGGAGCCTCCAAAGGTCGTAAAGCTGAATAGCGGGCCGCGGGTTGGCATTGACCTTGGGCTGCAGACGTTTGCCACACTCTCGGATGGAAACAAGATAACAAATCCAAGGCATATAAGAAAATATGAGGAACGGTTGGCTTTCCTGCAAAGGAGGCTCTGGCACAAGCACAGGGGCAGCAGGAACCGAAGGAAGGCAAAACTAAGAGCTGCCAGGCTGTATGAAAAAGTGAAGAATTCCAGGCGAGATTTCCTCCACAAAACATCCAAGAAGCTGAGCGACATTTATTCCCTGATAGCTTTGGAAGATTTGTCTTGCCAGGAGATGGCAGAAACAAAACTCGGGAAATACATCAATGATGCTGGCTGGAGAACTTTCTCAAGCATGCTTTGCTACAAAGCTGAAAATGCTGGTGGCAAAGTTGTGCTTGTGAACCCAAGGGGCACCACGAAGACATGCAGCAGCTGCGGCAAAATGCAGGAACTCCAGCTATCCGCAAGGGTTTATGCTTGCAGGGGCTGCGGGATGGTAAAAGACCGTGATTTGAACGCAGCTGAAAACATACTCGCAAGGGCTACTGCAGGGCATGCAGGAAGTTACGCCTGTGGAGAAGGGGCGAAAGAAACACCCCTCGAGGAAGCAGGAAACCAGGGGCATCTGCCTTGGTGTGCCACCACGTCGCTCTCACACGAGAGGGCACCATAGCGCATTTAATACCTACGCAAAAGAAACAAGAATACAACGTCACGACATGGGCTCGTGGTGGAATGGCTAACACGCTGCTCTCACACAGCAGAGACTCCCGGTTCGATCCCGGGCGAGCCCATTTTACGCCTCTTTTTATACGTTTCTATCCTTATCTCCAACGCGCTCCCATAGTCTAGTGGCTGACTTCGGTGCAATTGTGCACCGGCGCGAGCCGGACAACCCGGTCAAGGACGGAGCCCTCTCAAAACCCTTTTCTCGCCTCCCGAACAAACGCTCGGCTCGAAAAGCGTTTACGGAAAATAAAAACGTGAAAAAGGGGTTATGGAAAGGCTCTAACTCGGGTTCAAATCCCGATGGGAGCGTTTTTTTCTTTTCATAAAAAAGCGCGAAGTTGCGCTGCTGGCGCAACTCAGAGCGTTTTTTCTTTTTCAAAAAGAAGCCTACTTAACGTATTCCTTGGCCGCCTTCACGATGTTCTCGAAGAAGCGCAGGCTGTTCTTCTCATGCGAAACCCCTGATGTGAAGCGCGGGAACATGGTGCGCGCGACGCTGCATTCCGGGTGCGGCATGAGCCCCAGGATCTTGCCCGTCCTGTCGCAGATGCCTGCGATATTTTCAATCGAGCCGTTGGGGTTCTGCGGGTAGCCTGCGGTGTCGTCAAGCGATTCGCTGCAGTATTTTATTGGCACCATGCCGGATTTGGAAAGCGCCTCAAGCATCTTCTTGTCGCGCGGGACGAACTGCCCCTCGCCATGGCGCACGGGGCAGTTGATGAAAGACACCCCTTCGAAGTACTTGCAGGCAGACTTTTGCGGCTTGAGGTAGATCCAGCGGTCCTCGAACCTGCCGCTCTTGTTGAATGTGAGGGTGGCCTCCTGGGAAGATGCGCCGGAAATGTTCGGCAGCGCGCCGAGCTTCACCAGCGTCTGAAAGCCGTTGCACACCCCTAGGATGGGCTTGCCCGATGCCACAAACGCATCGAACTGCGAGCGGAATGTGTGCCGAAGCTTGTTGGAAAGCACCCGCCCGCCTGCGATGTCATCCCCAAAGGACCAGCCGCCCGGGATTGCGAATATTTCGTAGTCCGACAGCTTCTTCTTGCCGGAGGAAATGTCTGAGAAGTGCACAATTTCCGAATCGGCACCGGCAAGGGAAAACGCATGCGCAAGCTCTGCCTCGGCATTGAGGCCAAAGCCTGCAAGCACCATGCAGCGCGGCTTGCGCTGCTCATGCTGAGGAATGGGAATCTTGGCTGATTTCGCAGGCGCTACTGCTTTTGCCATTGCTGGTTTTCGTTTTGCCTTCATCTTGACACCGGTTGCTTTCCTTGCCATGATTTTCTTGGAGCGCGGGTTTGCCTTCATGCGCTTTGCTTTTGGAGCGCGCTTTTGCCTTGCCGTTGCAGGCATTTTCCTAGTGGTTTTCTTGTGCTTTGCGATGCTTTTCTTTTTCATTTTCTTTGCCGATTTTTTAGCTTTCCCAATCTGCGCCTTCTTCCCCTTTTTCAAAGAGCGCGCGCGTTTCACCATTCCATCGTCCTCTTCCAGGCAGATGCCAGGCCATCCACAGGCACTGCCACCGCCAGCTGGTTCCTCACCGAGATTGAAAGCAATTCCCCTTTCACTTCGCCAATCCTTTCGCATGCCACGCCGCGCATGAGCGCGCGCAGCGCCTTCTCGTTTTTCTTTTTCACGGAAACCACGAACCTTCCTGCGCTTTCCGAGAACAGCAGCTGCGCGGGCGTGAGCTTGCCCGCGTACTTGCCCACAGGAAATTCCACAGCCGCGCCCAGCCTTCCGCCTATGCAGCACTCCGATAGCGCCACTGCCAGCCCGCCCTCGGAGCAGTCGTGGCACGATGATAATATGCCTCGCTTGATTGCAAGCTCGAGCTTCCTGTAAAGCGCGAAATTCTTCCTGAAGTCCACGCGCGGCACCGCAGTGCCTGTCGCGTTGTGCATTGCGTAATATTCGGATGCGCCCATTTCCGCCTGCGTGGCGCCAAGCACGTAAATCACATCGCCTGCGGCTTTGAAGTCGGTTGTCTGCGAAAGCGAAACGTCGTCTGTCTTGCCTATTGCGGAAATAAGGAGAGTGGGCGGCACGGAGATTCTCCACTTGCCGTGCTTGTAATCGTTTTTCATGCTGTCCTTGCCTGAGATGAGCGGCGCGCCGTATGCAAGGCAGGCGTCATAGAGGCCCTGGCATGATGCGACAAGCTGGGCAAGCCTGTGCCTGCCGTCAGGGTTGTCAGGGGACGCTATGGGGTCGCACCAGCAGAAATTGTCAAGAAGCGCCAGCCTGTCAAGCGAGCCGCCTGCGGATACGTAGTTCCGCACAGCCTCGTCCACTGCATTGGCAGCCATCTGGTAGGCGTCGATGTCGGAATAGCGCGCGCAGATGCCGTTTGACACCACCAGGCCCTCAGGCCTTCCAAGCAGGGGCGCGATCACGCCTGCATCTGAGGGCCCGTCTGCTTTCACTCCGCACAGGGGCTTTATCACCGAGCTTCCCTGCACCTCGTGGTCGTACTGCCTGATGATGTATTCCTTGGAGCATATGTTGGGGCGGGCTAGCAGCGAGAGGAGCGCACCCCCGAGGTTCTGCTGCTCTGCAATCGCAGGCTCGGACAGTTTTGGAGTGCGCTGCTCTGCATCAAGCTGCAGTTGTGGCACGCCCTTGTGCAGGAATTGCATGGAAATGAATGCGACCACCCTTGCGCCGTAAAGCACGCGCAGGAAGCCTGACGAGTCAAACTCGCCCAAATCAGACACTTCCACGTCGCGCAGGTGCGCAAGCGAAACAAACTCGCCTGCTTTTGACGGAGGCACAGCCAAAGTCATCCTCTCCTGCGACTCGGAAACGAAAATCTCCCACGGGTCAAGCCCCGGGTATTTGAGCGGCGCGCGGTCAAGGTGCACGCTGCAGCCGCCTGATGATTCGGCCATCTCGCCAACCGAGGAGGAAAGCCCGCCTGCGCCGTCGTCCGTTATTGCATTGTAAAGCCCCAAGTCGCGCGCCTCAAGCAGGAAGTCCATCACCTTTTTCTGCGTGTAGGGGTCGCCAAGCTGCACGGCAGATACCGGAGATGTCTCGCTGAGCCCTTCGCTTGAGAATGTGGCGCCGTGTATGCCGTCCTTGCCAATCCTGCCGCCCACCATGAATATCCTGTCACCAGGAATTACGCGCTTCTCGTGCGTGGGCTTGCCGTTGGGAAGAAGCGAGGGCATGATGCCGCCTGTGCCGCAATAGACGAGCGGCTTTCCAAGATACCTGTCGTCAAAGTAAAGCGAGCCGTTCACTGTCGGGATGCCTGACGCA
>CAITKI010000139.1 GCA_903892905.1 uncultured Microcaldota archaeon
ATCTCAGGGAGTAAATGCAAAATCTGCGCAGTGCTTCCTAGCGGAAGCACTTGCTTTAACGACAGGAAGAAAAATTACAAAAATGAAAGGCGGGCAAAGACTTTTAATTGGTCAACGCCCTAAATGCATGCATGAGGCGTTTCATCCTTACCATCATGCCCTTTGCGCTCATCCTCCTGCTTTTTGGCTGCACCCAGGCAAGCCTCCCATCATCATGCGCAAACGTGCCTGCCAACACGCTTTCAAACTGCATATATGTCTCTTCCGTGCTCGAGCAGAATCCCTATGAATGCTATTCGCTCCAGAACACCACCCAGAGGGAAAAATGCCTGCGCGATGCATCCGACTCTGCAGCGCAAAAGCTGCTCGAGCAGATGACCCCCAATGAGCGCGCAAAGGTGTTCGGGGCAGGCTCAGGGGCAGCCAATGCGCCCGGTGCAGGCGCCCAGATGCCGCTTCCCCCTTCAAGCGTGCAGGCGAATGCCACGCCGTCCCCCACGATAATAAACCCGCCCGCCGGCGCCTCAGAGGCAGACTCGCGCGCATACGAGCAGGCAATCTCGGCAAACGACATCGCCCCCTGCACCACAATAATTGACGCCTCCACGCGCGCAAGCTGCATCACGCAGGTGGCGTTCCGCGTCAAGAACCCCGCGATATGCAGCCAGTTCACGCTGAAAACGGATATTGACCTTTGCAACCTGTACGCAAAAGGCGGCGCGTAAGGCCAGACTACGGAAAAGCAAGTAGCAACGAGCAATGATTGAAAACAAGGTGATAAAATGACCGAAGCAACGATGCCAATTCCCAAGAAAAAGCCACTCGAAATTCAAGAAATCAAGCCTGCGGTGGCTGACAAAACATCCTTTGTGGTGCCAACGAAAGTCGCAAACATCAAGAACCTCAAGCCTTCTCCCACTGATCTGGCGCGCGCAGACCAGGCCAGCAAACGTGCCAGCATACGCACGGCTGTAGGCACATATGAAATGCAAGAACGCAAAACAAAAACAAGCAAAACTGGTGTGACTCTTGATTTTTCCATATCCAAAATCGCTTCAAAGTCAATGGATGCCACTCATAACGCTACCAATTACATCCAATATGCGCTGGGCCAAAAAGGCTATCCTGTCAAGGTGAATTCGACTGTGGCAGTACCTCAAAAAGTTTTGGAAGATATAGCAAAGACAGGGACAATAAAGCAGATGGTCTCGGATTACAACACTCCGAAAAAAGGCGACACACTCCCCACAGAGCTTCACATGCAAATCTTAAGCTCCGAGGATGTGCAGCTGGCAATCAAAAACCTGAAGAAGTAACAATCCGTGTTTTCATGCCATTCTCCGACCTCTTCCTAGGCGCATTGCTCGCGTTTGCCGCGACCACTGCAGGCGCGGCGCTCGTGCTTCCTGCCAAGGCGCTCAAAGACAGCATGTACGCGCTCCTCATAGCATTCTCTGCAGGCGTGATGGCATATTCCGCATGGGAAATGTTCCTGCAATCAATCAAGCTGATGGGCATCGCGCCCACGCTTGGCTGGCTGGCAGCGGGCGCCGGCATGTTCTACATCATCGACAGGCTGCTGCCGCATGCGCACGCGTTCGTGAACAAGGTGCCGCACCATACGCTGCCGCACGAGAAGAGGAAGGCTGCGCTTTTGGCAGGCACCATCACGATGCATAACATCCCGGAAGGCTTTGCAATCGCATCGGCATTTGCGGCATCCTCCCCGCTCGGCTGGCTGGTGGCTACCACAATCGCAGTGCAGGACGTGCCTGAAGGGCTGTTCGTATCCGCCCCGCTCACCGCGTACGGCATCGGCAACAGGCACTCGTTCATCTGGGGGGCGTTCTCCGGGCTTGTGGAATTCCTTTCCGCGATATTCGGCTTCCTGTTCCTCTCGGTTATTGTGGCGGCAACCCCGCTTGCGCTCGCATTCTCATCCGGCGCAATGTCATTTGTAACATTTTCCGAGCTCCTGCCCGACTCGTTCCGCGCAGGCAACAAGCCGCAGGCAACAGCCGCCTTCATTGCAGGCGTTGCGCTGGCCTACGGGCTCGCACTTATTTTCGCGCTCCCCAAGTAGTCAGAACATCTGGTCAGCCAAATCCTCTCGGTTTATGGGCCCGAAGAAATCCCACCAGAACAGCCGCTTCATCTCCTCGCCCTTTACCGGCGTTATCTCGCAGGAAAGCGCGCTTCCCACCACCACAGACAATTCCTCTGATTGCTGCCGCGCACGCGACATCGCCTCCTCCTTTGTCCTTCCTGATGCCGTGGTGGAAAGGTAGAACACAACCTCGAGGGGCTTTTCGCCGGTTGTCAGCTTCTCGATTTGCCTGCCCCACATTGCAATCTCGCGCTCAAGCCGCGCGCGTTCGGACTCATTCCCTTTTCCGTGCGACAATTTCTCCCTGCGCGACTCCGCCAAACTCCTTTTTTCCCTCATCTCATCAAGCTCAGAACGCAGGGAAAGCGGGCAGACCAAACAACACACCTTGAAGGGAAAGCCTGAGGACGAAATCGCCTTCTCGAACATCTTTCCAGCCTGCGCCGCGCCCCCTTCCGACGCCGACTCGTACAAGTGCGCCGTGAGGAAAACAGTGGCAAGGAAGCTGCCCCCTTCCTTTCCCACCACCACGTCCTGCGAAGGAGGTATTTCAAAATTCCTGCCCGTCTCCACAATGCGCGCGCCCTTTGCAAAATACGGATAGATTGCATAGCCGTATTTCCAGAAAAGCAAGGAAAGGAAAAAGAATAGCGCGCCGGCTGCGGCAGCAGGTGCCGAGCCGAAAAAAAGGCTTGCAGCAAGGCAAAACAGCCCTCCTGCGAGTGAAAGCACGGTGTAGATGCGGTTTTCGCCTTCCACGAAACATTTTCCCTGCTCAAGCGTTTAAAACTTTCGCCGCCCACTCCCTTCGGTGGTAAAATGCTCACGCTTGACAATTACAACTTCAAGGGAAAGACGG
>CAITKI010000140.1 GCA_903892905.1 uncultured Microcaldota archaeon
CTGTAACCAGGGCGCAGGCAAGCGGGAGCATCACAGACTATTTTGTGCTGATTGACAATGAAAAGGTGAACAGCGCGGACAAGATGCAGGGGTACCACAGGATATGGGACCTCACCAACTTGCGCGACATGGCAATATGCGGCTTTTATGTAAGAGGGAGCGGGCCTTCGTTCTTCCAAAGGATGCTGACTGGCGCGGAGAACATCCAAAACCCGGAGCCCGGGTTCGGCATTGAGAGCTTTGTGGTTGGCCAGTGGGCAGGCGGGGCAATGGACAGTGACGGGGGCTATGCTGCAGATAGCTATTCAAGGCTGGACTGGGAGTTTTACAAGAGCACGGACACCAAAGACGCGATGAATGCGCAAAAAATGAAGGGCATGATGGGCTGCAAGAGCAAGGAGATGTGCACAGGGCCCAGCGACAAGAGCAATGCCACAACAGTAGGCTTGGGCAGGTTCAGGCTTTCGGGCGAAGCGGCTGCGAGGTATGCGGCAAAATTGATTTCCTGCGAGGCAACGCAGTCTTCGTCTTGCAATTGATTGATGGTGGAAAAATGGACGTGAAAAACATGCGCGGAAAACGGTGCAGCGGCACTGCGCGATTCCGCGGGCAAGCAACTATTGAGTCGGCTGCGCCGACTGCTGGCCGCGGCAATCATCTGGCGAACCGGACGATTGCGCCCCTTTTTGCCAGGCAAAAAGAGGGCCTGACAGGTCAGGCGACCACCGAAATGCTTGTGCTGGTGGGCTTTGCGCTCGTGTTCATCATACCCCTTGCATTCCTTTTCCTGTCGGCATCGAACAACGAGCTTGGCAAGACATCAGTCATGCAGGCGAAAGCCACTGCGCGCTCCATTGCAGACAACGCAGGGGAAATTTATTTGCAGGGGCCTGGCGCAAAAAAATACATCGTGGTGAATTATCCCCAGGGCGTGACCAACGCAAGCATTGGCAACGGGGTGGTGGTGCTCAGCCTGGACTCGGACGGTTACAGGCAGGACATCGTGGCAACCACATTTGCAAACATCACAGGGGACCTGTCGGGCAAGCGCATGGCAGGCCTCCAGACAATAAAATTGGTGAATACCGATGATAATGTCGTCAACATCACATACCAGCAGTAGGCGCGGGCAAGCGGCGGTTGAGTCGAGCTGTGGCTCCGACTTGCCGGCGCACCGGCAAGTGGACCACTCGAACCGCGGTTCGAGTCGGTCGACTGCCAGCCCCTTGCTTCGCGGGCAAGCGGCTGTTGAGTCGTTCTGCGGAACGACTGCCCGCCCCCTGAGGCGTGCTCAGGCGGCGGTCGAAATGCTTGCCTATGCCGCGTTCTTCTTCGCGGTGTTCGTGGCAGCCGTGGCTGTTTTCCTCCAGGTGCAGAATCAGGAGCTCTCGCGCTCGGAAAACGCATACGCACAGGAGGTTGCCTACGGGTTTGCGGACAACATACACACCGCGTTCGTGGC
This sequence comes from uncultured Microcaldota archaeon, assembly GCA_903892905.1. Lineage (GTDB taxonomy): Archaea > Micrarchaeota > Micrarchaeia > Anstonellales > Anstonellaceae > UBA10161. Next base: position 1,463 of record CAITKI010000140.1, read on the forward strand.
AGGGCCGGGCTTTGTGGAAAGCGTGAGCCTGCCGAAAGACATACTGGGCAAGAGGTACCTGCTGTTCGTGAGCAGGTCGCCTGACGCATCCGCGCAGGAGACAGGGCTTATCTATGTGAGCTGGGAGTCCGCAGGGAACAACGCGAGCTTTTCCGCGCCCACCGTGACTGCGAGCTATAAATACACGGGAGGCTCGGACATGGTGACCTCCCCGACAGGAAGCAACTACATCATAATCGACCCCTCGAAAGGAAGCTTGCTGAACATAAGCAATGAGGGCGGCGGCATAATGATAAAAATGGGATCTCCATGAAGGGGCAGTATTTCTCATTCGACGCGGTAATCGCCACCGTGATAATGGTGCTTGCGTTCTCCTCGCTTGTCGCCTACTGGTATGGCGCGCAATCCGTGGTGGAGTCAAGGACATACAGCAGGCTTGCCGATGCCGGAAGGATTGCGGAATCTCTGCTGTCGCCAGGCGCGCCTTCGGACTGGGCGGATGCGAGCAAAAATTACAATTTGGGCGATATGAGGCAGCTGGGCATTGCTACCGGCTTCAACAATGAGCTCAACATGAGCAAAGTCGAGCGCCTCAGGGAATATGCCGACCCTGCTGGCGGCAACTACGAAGCAGTGGGCAACCTGCTGCGCGCAGGAGGGGAATATTACATATTGATAGAGAGGACAAATACGGACACGGCAGTGGAAACCGAAACAATTGCGCAAATCGGCAAATATCCGCCTGCCAATGCATTATTCGTCGCAGTGGCAAACAGGGGCGCGACGCTTGGCGGCCGCCCTGTGAGAATGCGCGTGTTCCTCTGGAAGTAGCTCGGTTAATAAGCGGAGAGGGGAAGAAGAATCTGCGTGGGAAAGGCTGTGAGATAGAATTACGAGAAGATACTTATGGATATTTCCGAAATTTCATCAACTGCGGACGTGAAAATCCCGACAGACCCGCTTGCCCAGATCATTGGCCAGGACGAGGCAGTGAAAATCGGCAGGATGGTGGGCAAACAGCGGAGGAACCTCCTGCTTGTGGGGCCGCCTGGCACTGGAAAGTCCATGCTTGCGCAGGCAATCGCCTCCACTCTTGAAAAGCCCAAGGAAGAAGTGCTGGTGCTCCACAACCCCGAGAAGCCAGAGCGCCCGCTTGTCCAGGTAAGGGCGGCGCCGTCGAAGAAGGCGGACAAGCGGCCTGCTTGCGAAGTGCTTGACCCTTACTCAGTGCCTGCATTTGTTTCTGAGAAGCTGGGCTTCAGGTGCAGGCGTTGCGCGCGCATGTCCTCGCCTGATGCGTCATCGTGCTATTTCTGCGGCGCGGACAAGTACAGGCGCGTGCGCGGGCCTTTTGACGATTTGCTTGTTGGCGGCGCAACTGAGCGGCAGGACAGGGTGAACACCACGAGAGTGAGGGACGGCAAGGAGGAGCTCGTGGTTTTCGAGAGGCGCGGCGAAAAGGTGGCATTGCTTACGCAGAAGGAGCTTTCAAAGATTGCAGAGCTTGAGAAAAAGGCGCAGTACAAGGTGCTGCTGCCCCTTGACAGGGCGGTTTTCGTGCAGGCAACAGGCGCGTCCGAGACGGAATTGCTTGGCGATGTGCGCCATGACCCTTATGGCTCCCATCCTCAAATCGGCTCGCTGCCCTATACGCGCGTGGTGCCAGGCGCGGTGCATGAGGCGCACGAGGGCGTGCTTTTCATTGATGAATTGTCCGCGCTTGGAAAGCTCCAGCGCTTTTTGCTTACTGCCATGCAGGAAAAGAAGTATCCCATTACTGGCAGGAACCCAACCTCCACTGGATCTGCTGTTCGCGTGGATGGCGTGCCTTCCGACTTCATACTTGTCGCAGCAGTGAACTTCAATGACGTGCAGAACATCCTTTCGCCCCTGCGCTCGAGGATATTGGGCAATGGCTATGAGCTTCTCATGAACGCATACATGCCTGACACACCTGAGAACAAGATGAAGCTGGTGCAGTTTTTCGCGCAGGAAATCGCGCGCGACGGAAGGATTCCGCACGCGGATGCAGGCGCAATCGAGGAGCTGCTCATATTCGCGCGCAGGAAGGCAAAGGAAGTGGACGGAAAGTCCGGCCTTACCCTGAGGCTGCGCATGCTCTCAGGCGCGGTGAAGATGGCAGGCGACCTTGCCTCTGCAGAGGGCAAGCCGCTCATTTCGCGCGAGGATGTCAAGTTCGCGCTCACTTCCGCGCGCCCAATAGAGGAGCAGGCAGGGGAGAAATACGGGAGCTGGTACCGCGCAGGGCTTGCGGATGCAGGCATGAAGCGCGAGGGCGGCGGGAACGAAGTAGGCTAGCCGACAACATCTTCCAATTCCTGCTCAGGCGCGCTCTTTCCAGATAGCAGTGAAATTATCCTTTCTTTATTGCGCAGCGGGAGGAAAAGCTCGAGGGGCATGGGAAGGTCGGGCCTGCCCCTGTTTGGGACAGGATAGTATATCTTGAAGCAGAATAGCCCTTCTTTTTCGCAGATGCCGCGCACACTTTTTTTCAGCTCTTTGTCACTGATAAGCCGAAACCTCAACAGCTTTGCGATTTTGTAGCTTTCAGACACAGGCACCCAGTGCTCCACTTTTATTTTCTCATTGTCAAAGGAGACCTTGGTGATTGGCTGGTTGCGCCCCATGCTTAAGAGGACATAAGTCGCGAATGCGTTGATTATTAGCGGCAACATGGCATAGGTGCTGCCTTTCATGAGAAGGGAAACTGTTCCCAGGAGAATCAGGGAATCCACAGCGGCAAGCGCCCAGAAAAGCACCCTGTTCACATTATGGCCAGTGCCCCTGATGCTGTCTTTGAGCTCGGTTTCATATATGAGCTCGCCAGAGTAGGTGTAGCTTTCCATATCAAACGCCTAAATTTTTCCAAGTCCCCAGACAAGGAGCACTGCGCCGACTATGAGCATCACCGGGAGCGCGAGCTTGAGGAGCGCGACCACAGCATTTATGGTGGATGCGATTTCCGCAGACTGGCCTGTGCCGAACACGCGTATCCTGAAGCGCTCGGTTGATGCGCCGAACTTCACAGGCTCCAGCTGCGCAAGCGCTTCGCTGAAAAGCTTGCGAACAGCGCCGGTCACTGCGCCCTTGTCGTCCACGCCCAGCGGGTGAAGCACGCCCTGCACGGTGTTTATCTGGTGCGTGTCCGTGCTCATCACCTCGGGGTTGCATGAGTAGCCGTGCTCTTTCCCGAGCCCGGACATCAAGGAGATGAGCGACTCGCGAAATTCCGGCGTGACGCTGTTGGAGTCGGCAAGCAGGAGCGCGGTGAGCTTCTTTCCCTGCGCGAAAAGCGCGAGCTTAAGCCCATTGCTGCCAAGCGTGGCAACGGGAAGCTTTGCCTGGGCAGTGCCTAGCAGGAAAGGAGCCTGCTTGTAAGAAGAGGAGAGGAGCTTCTCAGTGGCATCCAGCATCTCAAAGCCAATGGGGCTGCCCACCTCCACCGATGAGATGTCGCCAGTTTCCGCATTGTGCTCGTCCACCACGCACGCATCCTTCATGTATTTTTTCGCCTTCTCCATAAGCGCAAGGCCCAATCCGAAGTTTATGTCCTCCGTAGTCTCTGGCGCGCGAGTGTAGGAAAGGAACGCCGAGTCGCCTATGCGCATTGCGGATGCCCTCACGCTTCCCACCCTGCAGACGTTGTGGGAGAGCTTGGCAGGCGCGAGGCGCAGGCGCGAGAGTGCGCGGTTGCATGCCCCAATAACCTTGCCTGCCTCGTCCGATGTCACTGGGTTGAAGTCGTGCGTTGCAGTGCCGTGGAATACGAAAACGTTGCGCTTGCCGTCAGGGCAAAGCGCGTCGGAAATCGTGTGCGTGAATTCGCTGCCTCCAAGATTGCCGAACGGGCCGAAGTGTATGTAGGGCACCACGAAAAGTGTGTCGTTTTTCTTTCCTGAGAAGCGCGACACCCACACTAGGGTTTCGGCGTCCTCGCCTATTTCGTCAAACACCTCTTCCAGGTCCTTTTCGCCGTAGAGCCATTGGGAGAGGAACATGGAAAGCGCGTCCATGGAGGAGACGCCCAGGTTCTTTTTCATGGGCGCGGAAATCACGTAGAACATCAGGTAGATGCCGCAGATGAAAACGAATGAGGAGAGGAAGACGCGCAGCAGCACGCCTGCAGGGTCAAACGGGGTGCCGAAGCCCGCGCCTGTCAGGAAAAAGAATGCAAAAAGGGCAAGCTGCATGAGCGAAAGCAGCGGCGCGCTTTTCTTGAAGTCAAATGCAATTATGAGGAGGAAGTACCAGAGGGCGAACGAGACTCCGAAGCCCACGAACACGAGGTTGGAGGCGCCGCCCATCATGTTTGAGAGCAGGATGGATGCGAGGTAGAACACGCCATAGCAGGC
>CAITKI010000141.1 GCA_903892905.1 uncultured Microcaldota archaeon
ATGCGAATAGTCCCACAATAAATTAATAACCTGTTGCTCCCGAATTCATCGAGCAGGAAGGGGTAAGAAAATGGCAGTTTGCGATCGATTCGGAAAGGAAACCGAGGAAAAGTGGCAGAAGTGGTGGGAGGAGAACCGCACCTACCAGTTTGACGAGGCCGACCGCTCGAAAGAGGTCTACTCCATTGACACGCCCCCGCCGTTCACGTCAGGCGACCTGCACATGGGGCATGTGCTGTCTTATGCATATTTCGATTTTGTGGCGCGCTACAAGCGCATGCGCGGCTTTTCAGTCTATTACCCGCAAGGATGGGACTGCCAGGGCTTCCCCACCGAGGTGAAAGTGGAGCAGAAGTTCGGAAGGCTTCCCCGCGACGAATTCAGGAAAAGGTGCGTGGAGTGGACGCATGACTGCATTGACAGGATGCGCGCGCAGATGAAGTCCGTGGGCTTTTCCGCCGACTGGAGATATGAGTATCGGACAATGGACCCGGAATACCACAGGCGCGTGCAGTACTCGCTTCTGAAGATGCATGAGAAGGGGCTGATTTACCGCTCCGAGCACCCTGTGTTCTGGTGCACCAACTGCATTTCCGCGCTTGCCAAGACGGATACCGAGGAGGCGGAGCGCGAGACTGAATTGCATTACATCAACTTCGAGCTGGGAGGAAAGCCGCTTGCCATTGCAACCTCTCGCCCAGAGCTCATGCACGCCTGCGTGGCAGTGCTTTACCACCCGAAAGACGAGCGCTACAACAAGCTTGGGGCGAAATCAATCACCACTGCGCTGGGAAAAGCCGTGCCGTTCCTTGCAGATGCCGATGTTGACAAGGAGTTCGGCTCGGGCGTGGTGATGGTGTGCACGTTTGGCGACAAGCAGGACGTTGTCTGGATGTACAAGCACAAGCTGCCCGTGGTCAAGGCGATGGACGATGTCGGGAAGCTGATGAACGCCGGAGAATTCGACGGCCTGAAGTCAGCGGAAGCGAAAAAGAGGCTGCTGGAGAAGTTCAAGGCGGAAGGAAAGCTTGTGAAAAGCGAGAAGCTTCAGCAAGTGGTCAAGGTCCATGACAGGTGCAAAAAGCCAATTGAGCTGCTGCAATCCATGCAGTGGTTCGCAAAAATCACTGAGAAGTCCGATGAGATAATCGCCAATGCGCAGAAAATAAAGTGGGTGCCTGAGTTTGGCATACAATACCTTATTGACTGGGCAAAGTTCGTGGAATGGGACTGGGTGATTTCGCGCCAGAGGGTGTTTGGCACCCCGCTCCCGTTCTGGATAGACAGGAAAACAGGGGAGTCCTACCCTGCGCTGGAAAGCGAATTGCCCTTTGACCCGATAAAGATGCCCACAAAGCAGGGAAAGAACGGGGAAGATCTTTCTGCGGAAACCTCCACATGCGACTGCTGGGTGGACTCGTCCATCTCGCCCCTTGCCATTGCCAAGTGGCCGGAGAACCAGGAGTTCTTCGCGCGCGTCTACCCCGCCTCGCTTCGCCCGCAGGGCGTGGAGATTGTGAGGACGTGGGCGTTCTATACTATATATAGATGCGCGGAGCTTACTGGCAAGCCGCCTTTCAAGGAAATACTTCTGAATGGGAACGTTTTGGCGCCTGACGGCAAGAAGATGTCCAAGTCGCTTGGCAATATTATTGCGCCTGACAAGCTCATCACTGATTAC
>CAITKI010000142.1 GCA_903892905.1 uncultured Microcaldota archaeon
GTGTTGTCATAGAAGCTGTCCAGGAGGTGGCCCAAACCCAGCGGCCCATAAGACGTCTTGTTGCTGCATGCCATGCAGTAGCACGGCTTGTTGCCTGGAAGCTCGCGGCATATCAGCTCGTTCTCGTTCAGGTATTTCGGCACGGTGAGATCCCGGCTTGTCACGAATTCGCCTGCGCTCATCTTGGCGCCGCCCTGGTCGTAAAGCACGCACCCGGAAAGGGACAGGAGCAGCGCTGCGGAAGCAAACGCGAGTATGCACCATCTCATTCCCATGTCATCGCCTTGGCAGTTGGCACGCCGCCATGCCAATCATTCATAGTCGTCAGAATATAATCCTGTCGCCAGCAGCATTTCAAAGGACTCCGCCATGGTTTCGTCCGACAGCGCCTTCCTGCCGGGCGACGTGGCATGCCTGGATTTCTTCACTTTCCTGTGCACCCAGCTCCACCCCGGCACGGTTTCCTTCAGGTATTCGCTTGCCTTTATGCACCTGTCCGCGACAACGCTTGATTTGTACAATTTGTCCGGGTACCCATATCCCGGCGCCTTCCCGCCCTTTTCTTTCTCCGCGCCCGTAATCGCCCTTGACAGCCACGTTTCATCCGCAGTGGTGCTCAGGCTTGACAGGGAGGGGATGGTGTGGACCGCCGTCCTGTAAAGGTATTTCCCTGCCGGGACCAATATGGGGTTGATGAAATAAAGCGACGGCGTGCCAAGCGGTGCGTAGCCGATTTCCTTGCTTTGCATCTTCATCAGGTGCATGAGCAGCGGCGTGTCGTTCTTGTATGCCTCTGCCACCGAGTCAAGCCTGGTGGAAAACCTGTCGGAAAAGCGTATGACGTCGTTTTCCTTGTCATAGCTTGCCTCCCAGTAGCTCTTTGTGGTGCCCAGCCAGCTTCGTTCCCTGGCGTTTTCCACCTGGCGCGCAACCTGGGGGAACGAATGCCATTCATTGTCCCCGGTTATTGGGGAAGCTTGCATCATGCCCGGGATGGTTGGCGTGAAGACGTTGCTGTGGAACATGATATACATGTCAAGGAACCTGTTCCTCGAGCCGTCCTCCTGTATGTCGCTCCCTGCAAACACGTTCCTTATGTGCACTCCCCTCCGGTCGCGGAGCGTGACTGACTTCCCGATTGCCTCGAACAGGGCGTCCCTGTATCTTTTTTCGTCTGAAACGGCATCTTTGTATTTGTCTTCGTCCAAGCTGGTCATGTTGACCAGGGCTTCGTCAAGCCTGCGGCGGGCCTCCCCCAGCTCAAGCTGTTCGCCGCCCACATCCACCATTATCCTCTTCTCCCTCTTGCTTTCCTTCTCAGCCTGCTTGTCTATGAAATTGTCAAACTCATGTATCTGCTCGATGTACCTCTGCTGCCCGTATATCCTGAATGGCGTGTTGAAATTGTGCCCGCTTTCCATGCCCAGCTTGTCCAGCTGCCGCCTCGCCCAGCTCCGCCCGTCCTCGCCCCTTCCATATCCGCCCGTGGACTGGTATGCCGCAAGCGCATGGCCCGCGCCTGAGAACGTCACGGTGTCCTGCAGCCTCGCCTTGAAGTAGTCTGAATACACCTTTCCCTGGAACGGGAGGATGAGCAGCGCCTTGAAGTAATCCCCAACGTTCCTGTGCTCATAGGTGGGCGCATACATCATGTCGCTTTTCACAGGCGCAGGATAGCCTGCGGTGTAGCGGGCGAGGAAGCTCGTCTTGTCGTTCCACCACTTGTGCACTGCATATGTGATGTTCAGGCCCATGTGCATCTGCTGCTCCCAAAGCGAGTTTGTCGCCCAGAAGCGCGCGCGCTCATACACGTTCTGCCCTGTGTGATAGCCGACATACCATGAATAGTCCATGCCTGGGCCTGCGCCTATCGCAACGCGCGGGTCGCGCATCACGCTCGATTCCGTTATCTGGTAAAAAGCGTCGTTGGTGCCCATCCTGAATTTGCTGTCCAAAAGCGCGCCGGCAATCCCCATGTTGAAAAGCGTCCTTTGCGGGTTGTATATCTGGTCGTGGCTGCTTGTCCAGCTGATAAGCATCTTGCTGTAGTCGCCGTATTCCTTTTTCGCAGCTGCGTATCCCTCCTCCATCTTATTCTTCTTAGCCATCAGGTCCCTTCGGATCGCTTCGTAGTCGCCCCCAACCTCATTCCTCTCTTGCAGCCTGTCAAGAGCGCGCAGCTCGAGCTTCAGGTTGTGGAAATTGTTTTCAGCCTCCCCTATCTCCTTTGCGATGTTGGAAGCAATTCTTCCGTGCCAGTTGTGGTACCACGCCCTTGCGCCATCTGCAATGCCTGCCTCTTCCCCCTGCTCCAAGCGCCGCATTTCCTTGCCAATCTTTTCCTTAAGAATCTCATCTGCGACATTGTCGACGGTTTTCTGGTCGTATTTCCACCGCTCCTTGCCTGCCATGACCTCGCTGCTCATTGTCCCTGCCGCAAACCTGTTCAAAGTCTGCCTGAGCTGCCACTGCGCGGAATACCACGATGACATCTTGTCCAGCCTGTCTGAAAACGCCCCGTAGTTGAATTCCGCGGATGCCATGGTGAACTTGTAGCCGAGCGCGCGGGCGCCCTCCCTCATCCTGTCCACTGCATTGTAGTTCCCGAACACATCGGGATTTTTCCTGGACTGCTCCATGAAGTCCTTGATGGAAATCACCCGTATGGGCGAGTTTTTTGGGTCATAATTGCCGCCAACGACGCCTGCAAGCTTCTCAGCAATTTCCCCCCTCATGGAAAGCTGCCTCTCAGCTGCCTGGTAATCGTTTTGCGCCCGCTTGTTCTTGAACGGGTCGGTATACACCCA
>CAITKI010000143.1 GCA_903892905.1 uncultured Microcaldota archaeon
CAGCTCGTTCAGAACATCGTTGCCTTTCTTGCACTCGTTTTCTATTTGCAGGGCAACCTCAAGCTGAAGAACTGTGCCGCATTTTGTACAGAATTTGGAAGTAGGGGAATTTGGCTGCTTGCAGCGGTGGCAATCCTTTGCGCGGAAGCTATCCTCTTTCTTTTCCTGACCGTTTTTCAGCCCGTGGAGCTGGAGAATCGCAGAATCAACATCGCGGCCTGACAAATGGACATAAACCGATGCCATTTCGCTGCTTTGGGTCCAGCCGAAATATTCTTTCATCTGCGCTTCGGTCAGTTTATTTGCCAAAGCGGTTGCGCGCGAGTGGCGGAAGAGGTGCGGATTCACCCTTTTTTTTATCCCTGCCTTTTTTGCCAGCCTGCGAAGGAGAATGTTCGCAGTGGAATAATTGAAAGGAAGCAGGATTTTCCTGCTTGCCCTGGACAACCACAGAGGGCATTCTGAATCGTTTCTTTTTGGATGGATATCAAGCCAACTGGCAAGAGAAGGGGCTGAAGCGACAATCCTGACGCGCCTGTCGCCCGTTTTGCCGCTCACCCTAAGGATTGCGCCGTAATCGTCAAAGGATACATTCCTTATGCGAAGGGTAAGAAGTTCGGCTATTCGGCAGCCGCTTTCATACAACATCTGCACAAAAGCCTTGTCGCGCGGGTGTTCTGCCTGCTCTGAAAGCGCCTTTACCTCATCTTCGGTTAGCAATTCTTCCGGCAGCTTGTGCTTGGCGTTGCGGACGCTTGCCTTTATCCATTTCACGCTGTCGGGATAATCCTCGCCGCCGCCAAGCCATTTGTAAAAGCATTTTATTGCGACTTTGAAGTCCTTCTTGCTCCATTCTGAATACTTGCTTTGCTCGATTTTTACGACAATATCCTTTATTTTTTCCTTTTTGGCGTTCTTGAGGCCGGTTTTAATCATTCCCGAAAGTTGCGAAAGCAGAATGAGATATTTGATGTTTCTGGCGGTGGAAAGCCCCCTTGACACGCCGTCCTTGTAAAAGCCGAGAATGAGCTTTTTGTCGTTTGGCGAGACGTCTTTCGTCTTTTCAAGCCAAATGAGCTTCGCCTCTAGCGTCCGCTTCAGGTGGTGTATATCGAATGGTTCCATGCTGAATACCTCTGACGAAACCACTTCTTTATGCTTGGTGCATCATGCTACATTATCATGCCATGCCAAGCTGATGCTTCTTGAGCCGGAAAAGACGCGCCTTCCCATGCGGGGCTACGAAAAAAGCCCTTTTTTGGGAGGGGAATGCTGACTGCTGCCAGAAGCCCCCGACGAGGATTGAACTCGTGACCTCGTGCTTTGTGAAACCCAAACTCTTGCGAGCAAAAGGGTTCTACCATGCACGCGCTCTACCGCTGAGCTACAGGGGCATGTTCAATTTTCCAGAGAAAATTGGACAGCAGTCGAGCCCGAAGGGCTCGACTCAATCGTCAAAAGCGCCAGCTTTTGGCGGGCGATTTGGCGCCAAATTCTAGGCTTTCTTTGAAAACACGTCTTTTAAAATGATCGTGTCGTCGCGCGCGGCGCCCACGCCCACCACGTAGATGGGCACGCCGACTTCGTCGGAGATGTATTTGAGGTAGACCTGCGCCTCCTTTGGCAATGACTTAAAGCCTGCTTTTGCGCACGCGCGCCATTTGTCCGCGCCAATGTCCTCCCAGCCTGCGAAGGATTTGTAAATCGGCTTGCAGCGCGCGATATCAGTATACGATGCTGGCGGCGTAAGCAGTTTTTTGCCGTCAAGCTCGTAATGCGTGCATATCTGCACCGTTTTCACGCCTGAAAGAGTGTCAAGCCTGGTGAATGCCAGGCCGGTAAGCCCGTTCACGCGCGCGGCATAGCGAAGTGTGGGCAAATCCAGCCAGCCAATGCGCCGCGGGCGCCCGGTTGTGGTGCCGTATTCCCCGCCCTTGTCGCGTATTGCCTGCCCTGTTGCGTCATTAAGCTCGGTGGGAAGAGGTCCGGTGCCCACGCGCGAGGTGTAGACTTTCACTACTCCTACTACTTCATCAATGGCAGTGGGACCGACACCTGCTCCTGTGCAGGCGCCGCCTGCTGAAGTGTTGGAAGAAGTTCCGAAAGGATACATGCCATGGTCAATGTCCAGCATGGTTGCCTGCGCGCCTTCAAAGAGCACTTTTTTCTTTTTCGCAAGCGCGTCTGCGAGGATTTCGCCTGTCTCTGCGACAAATGGCGCGAGTTTCTTGCCGTATTCTGTGTACTGCTTGTAAATTTCATCCTCTGTTTGCTTGAAGTCGATGCCATATACCTCTTTGAGGAGCTTCACTTTCAGGGTGTGCATGGTGTGCAGCTTCTCCTTGAAAAGAGCGGGCTGAAGAAGTTCACCAACACGGATGCCAAAGCGCGCGGCCTTGTCTGAGTAGCAGGGACCTATGCCGCGCATCGTTGTGCCGGCGGCAAGCGCGCCTTTCTTGCCCTCCTCTGCGCCGTCAAGCGCCATGTGGTAGGGCATCACAAGGTGCACGCGCGGCGATATCCTGATGTTGGGCTTGATGCCCACTGCGTCAAGCTGCGAGAGCTCTTCGAAAAACTTTTTCGGCTCCAGCACCACGCCGTTGCCTATGATGTTTATCTTTTCAGGGTAGAGAACGCCGGACGGGACGTGGTGGAATGCGAATTTCTTGCCTCCAGAGACTATGGTGTGCCCGGCATTTGCGCCGCCATTGAAGCGCACCACGATGTCAGCCTGTGCGGCATAATAATCGACAACTTTGCCCTTGCCCTCGTCGCCCCATTGCGCCCCAACCACTATTGCAAATGCCATGTTATCACCGTTCAATTATCCATACCATTTCCTGCCTTGATGATGTTAGTTTCTCTTTTTTAAACCCGCCATAAACTTGCCACTTTGAAAAGCCTGCCAGGCCGAGCAGCAGCTCGAATTCCTTTTTGTAAAGGAGCGTGATTCGGAATTTCTGGATGGCTATCTGCCTGCCGCGCCTGCTTACCCTGAAAATGCACTGCACGATTTGGTTGGGCTCGTCTATGAAATAGGATTCGTTTGTAACTGAAATGCCGGTTTTCCTGTCGAAGAATTCCTTGTTGCGCTTACCCTTGCCATACTTGCTTGCAATGAATGCTGGGCTTGGGAAAAAGAAATTCAGCATGAGCTTGCCGCCAGGCGCCAGGTGCGCGCGAAGGTTCTTCAGCGTGGAGAGCTGGTCGCGAGTAGTCAGCATGTGGAGAAAGGCGCGGAATGGCACCAGTATAAGGGAGAATTTCTCCTTGTGCTTGAAAGTGCGCATGTCAGCAAGCGCAACATGAGGCGTCAGCCCGTCCTGCCTTGCCTTGTTTTTCAGGACGGCGAGCATTTTTGGCGAGATGTCAATGCCGTATGCGTCCACGCCTGCTGCAAGCAGCGGGAGATAGATGCGCCCTGAGCCGCAGCCCACCTCAAGCACTTTTCCGCGCGCCTTTTTTGCCTCGTTTACGTAGAACTTCTTGTCGCGAAGTATGCGGGTAGAATGCGTGAGGTCGTAGTGCTCTGCAATGGAGTCGTAGTCGGCCATGCGCTCACCATTCTATCTTCTTTATCTTGGCGTGCTCGCTTGTTAATATCTGCTGCTCGGCAAGCTTCCTGCACACGGCCATTGCCTCGCGCACGCTCCCCTTTTCGCCTGTTGCGCCCGCAGCCATCTCATGCCCGCCGC
>CAITKI010000144.1 GCA_903892905.1 uncultured Microcaldota archaeon
CACGCCGCTGCTCATGCACCTGATGAAGATGCAAAGCAAGGAAATCGGCTACGCCCCGCTTGGCACGCCATCGCTTTATTTCATCAACCCCATACTGGTCCCGGTAGGGAAATACCTTTACAGGACGGCGGTCCACACCATCCCCTCCCTGTCAAGCCTGAGCACCACTGTCGATGACACCTGGCTGTCGAGAAAGATCAGCGGCGGGGAGAAGGAGAAATGGGGCGGGGCGCCCGAGCATGAATACTCGAGCAAGCTGTACAAGTCAAGCGTTGTTGCAGACCGGTGCGAAAAAGCAAGCGAGTACCTGAAGGAGACTGTGCCAGGGTGGAGCTGGGTGCACAGGAAAGTGAAAAAATCAAGGTATGCCACGTCGCCGGGCAGGAAGCGGCTTTCAGACGAATCCATGGCAGAGTCCTTTGAAATGCTGCTGGCGACAGGATTATATTCTGACGACTATGAATGATTGGCATGCGGCTTGCCGACTACCAGGGCGATGGATTGATGGGGAGATTGTGCATATTCGCGCTTGCTTCCGCAGCGCTGCTCTTGGCCCTTTCCGGGTGCGTGCTTTACGACCAGAATGGCGCTAAGATGAGCGCGGGGGAGTTCGTGTCGGGCCAGGACCTCACCGTGCCAAAATATTTGAACGAGAATGAGCTGATATGCCGCGAGTTGCCAGGCAACAAGCCATGCTACTGCATGGCATGCAGCAACAAGACATCCTATGGGCCGCTGGGGTTGGGCCACCTCCTGGACAGCTTCTATGACAACACACTGGTAGGGGGCAATTGCAGCATAAGCGCCTGCAACGAAAGCGATTACCAGAGGATTGTGCATAGCGACAACAGCACGCAGATGCGCACGTTCATGCTTGGCGCAGGCCAGTCGTTTGTCTCATCCGGCAAGGCCAGCCTCTATTGCAACTACACGCTGCAGCTGGCGACGAAATGGATGAAAGGCGGGGATGGCGCGCCGCCGAACGTGCCCCTGGCCGGCCGCGCAGCCTGCCTGCTCCAGAGGAGCATGCTCCCGCTTTACATTTACTACACTGAAGGAAAGGCCATAGACCCTGCGAGGACGAGGGACATCGCAAACGCATTCGAGGCCGCAGACGCAGGCCCGGTGTTTGTCACCACTGAGGCGGGGCTTAACAGCTCGAATGACAATGATGTGGCAAGCGTGAAGCAGCAGGTGCGCGAGCTTGCCAGGTGCGACAAGTGCCTCACCGTGCTTGCAGTAAAGCCTAACGACTATGATGCGCTTTACAAGGTGCTGGGCGTGCCGCCGGACGGCATTGACCAAGCCATGTACGGCAAGATAGATGCCGTGGGCTTCGGCTTCCGTGCGAATGACTATCCGTACTGCAACCCGGACAGGATAATAGATGAAAACCGCAATTTCTCCCTTTACATCCTTAGAAACTACAGCCTGCCCACAATCTGGCTGTATGCGGGGGCAAGCGAGGGCAATTCGAGCGCAGGCGGCTGCAACTGGACCAATGAAACGGTGAGCGGGTTTTATTCGGATATTGTCAGGAGCTCGGATTCTCTGGCAAGCTCCGGCGTGCTGGGCGTGAGCCTGTATGAATTTGTCGACGGGAGCGGGCCGCTGCCATGCAACGGTGTGCAGGGATGCACCTTCGGCATGCTTGCGGCAGATGGCAGCCAGAAGCACCCGATGCTTAATTCCTGGGCGGCAGCGTGCCAGGAAGTGAACGTCAACAGCGATTACCGCACCCCGCTCATTTTCTCAAGAAACAGCTACGGAGGCGCGTGCGAGGCCCAGAGGAACAGCCAGGCGAGCCTGCATGCTGGGCAGCAGATAAACAGCAATCAGGCATTTTCATATGACAAGGTGCTGGCCACTGCCAAGAAAGCAAATCTCGGGTGCGGGGAAGTGTGCCCTGCCAACACGCCCATGCCATCAGTCTACGACAGCGCAGGCACCGGCTTTGGCAACAAAGACCATTGCACGCTATATCCGATGGTGGACGAGTATGCGGATGATTTTGACGTGAGCGCCACATACTTCCGCGCCATCATCGAGCAGGAAAGCGGCTTTGAGCCCATGGCCGTGTCGCCCTGCGTGAACGAAAGCAGCAACTCCTGCAACAAGGAAAACTACACCATGGCGCAGATATGCGAGCTTGCGGGGAATCCTGCCGGCTGCAAAGCCTCATTTGCCTGCCCCACGGGGGAGAAACCTTGCGCATACGGGCTTGCGCAGTGCATAGAGTACCCCGGCAAGGCGTACACTGACGCCAACCCGTATGGGAAGGTGGTCGTGCAGGACCCCAACGGCATCCCGTCCGCAATCGCGAAATGCGGCGGGGAAAAATACAACCCGTTCGACCCGGGCCAGAGCGCGTGCTGCGGCGCCGGGAAATTCGCGGGCTTCCTGCGTGATGGGGATGGCCTGACTGCGGAGAAGTGGGTGAACAACAACTGGGCGGCGCTTGCGCCTGCCAACTGCCAGGGCGGCATGGCGGATGGGGAGCAGAACTGGGCCGCATACTACATAGCCTCCAACATGTACTATGGCGCCAGGTGGAACATGCTCTCGCAGTTCGTCGACCAGCGCCCGTGCACTGGCGGCAGCGGCACCTACAACCACTACATAGACTACTTGCGGAACGCCGTGGCGTCGCCTAACCCGCCAGGCACTTCCTACGGCGCGCAGGTGATGAGCAGGTACAAGGCTGCAGCGAGAAAAGACATGTGCGACAGCGACTGCCTGAAATAGATGGCGCTCGCGCTAGCAGGGAAGAAAAATAAGAAAGAGGAAGCTACTCGCTGGTCTTCACGCGGGAGGATTCCCTCTCGCGCTCAAGCTCAATTATCTGGCGGTTCCTCACAATGTCTTTTGGGAAGTGCCGACCGCGCATGAAGAAATTCTTCTCGTAAGTCTTTGCCTCGAACTTGGAGGCGATGATGTCGGACGCCGCCTCGACGTCGAAGTCCTTGCAGGAGAAGATGTCAAGCGAGACGTAGTTCTTCTCAGGGAAGGTGTGCATGCTGATGTGCGATTCGGCTATCAGCACAATTCCAGACACCCCCCAGTCCTCGGGCTTGAGGCCCGAGTATGAGAACGTATAGGGCGGCATGATTTTCGTCATGCCTATCATCGACGGCAGCTCGTCCAAAAAGGTGGAAACAAAATTGATGTCTTTCAGCTTCTTCTTGTTGCATCCATACATGTCCATTGTCAAGTGCGGCCCAAACATTTGTTTCTTTTCCTCCCGTTTCCCTCCCGGGGAAAACA
>CAITKI010000145.1 GCA_903892905.1 uncultured Microcaldota archaeon
ATGTGGTAATTTCTTTTCAAAAACCCCGACTAGTATGTCCCTCAAATCCTTTTCAGTGGCATTCTTGACTATATCGTCGCTCAGAATCTTATCCAGATTTCCTTCTACATCGTGTTCATACAAAGCACCAGCTGCTT
The DNA here is from genome assembly GCA_903892905.1 of uncultured Microcaldota archaeon. Lineage (GTDB taxonomy): Archaea > Micrarchaeota > Micrarchaeia > Anstonellales > Anstonellaceae > UBA10161. The sequence continues at coordinate 138 of CAITKI010000145.1, forward strand.
TTTTCATAAGGTCAATCTTTGTTTGGCATATCGACATTTTACTTAAGATATCCAATGCTTCATCTGCCAATTTCGCTATACTCGAGCTGAGGAGGAAACACGGTACTTTGCCTTCAAAAATAGGCCTTATCATCTCGAAAGTCTCTTTGGTATTCGTTTCATTCTGCCAGCTCCAGATTTCTTTGCGCTGGTCTTCGTCAACACACTCAAGTAACCTCAGTTTTAGCTCCGATGTTCTATGTTCGGCTGGAATATTGCGCGTAACACTCATCGCTTTAGCGATCGCTCCTTCCCAATGGCCTCCACGGTTTATTATTTCTGTGACCAGGCGCGCTCTTTTGCGTACAGGCAATTCTTCAACCAAGTCAAATATCCTACGTACATCTCCAACCATGGCACCAAAGAAATCATCAATTATTCTTTCAATATCCTTGTCATTCCCTCCTCTAATTTTTCCCATCTCCTCCCTTGTCATCTGGTACTGCGTAAGCTTGAGTCTGAATAGATTAGGGGATAACTCTTTGCTGAAGTAGCTGCCCTGCTTCCTCCCACCGAATACAGGAACCATAAGCATATTTTGTGGCGAAAGTAATAAAAACAAGGCTCAATCTCTCTCGCAATTTTCTTGTGTACAACTTTCGGCACCCTGCTCTTCCACTCCTTTCCCTTGCGCATCCTCTCCCGTATTTTCTTTCCCCTGTACTTTGCGCGCGCAAGCAGCGGCACGCGCTCCACCTTCTTTCCAGAGCGCCTCATCAGTTTCAGAACAAGTGCATTATTCGAGTAGCAAACATCATAGCGCGGAACGTGCGCGTCCAGGTAGGACACCCACTCGTAGTCATTTGGTATGTCTGACAAAAGATAAACTTTGCACTTCTTCGCCAGCTTTTCCTTCACAAGCACCGCGCGCATCATGGCGAGCCGCTGCCGCGCGGAAAACGGATTCTTCTCCGTCTTCTTTTCCTGCGCGCTGCCAATCACAACATAAACGCGCGAGCTTCGCGCGGCAATGTGCTTAAGCGCAAACAAATGCCCCTTGTGCAAAGGCTGGAATCTTCCAATGAATAGCGCAACCTTTCCTTCCACCATAAAACGCCCCAGAACTAGTGCTTGAAGTGCCTTCTTCCAGTGTAGACCATTGCAATTCCCAGCCTGTCCGCAGCGGCAATCACTTCGGCGTCTTTCACCGAGCCGCCCGGGTGCACCACGCACTCCACGCCAGCAGCAGCAAGCGCCTCGATGCCGTCGGAGAACGGGAAGAACGCATCCGATGCCGCGCTCGTTCCCTTGAGGTCAAAGCCATGCCTCAGCGCCTTTTGCACGGCAATATTGCATGCATCCACCCTGCTCATCTGGCCTGCGCCCACGCCCACAAGCTGCCTGCCCTTCGCAATTGCAATCGCATTGGACTTTATGTGCTTGGCAAACTTGGTGGCAAAGTAGCAATCCTCAAGCTGCTCGGCAGTGGGCTGCTTCTTGGTGACAATCTTTATCGCATTCTTGTCATAGACGCCTGGGTCCCTGCCCTGGAAGAGCATGCCGCCCACGATGTAGCGGAACTCCACGGCGCGCTCCTGGCTCTGGTCCCACAAATTCGAAACGTCCAATATCCTTCTCGACTCGCGCTGCTTCAGAATCTCCAGCGCCTCAGGCTCAAAGCCCGGGGCGAGTATGACCTCGATGTATTTCGTGCCAATCGCCTTTGCAGTCGCCACGTCCAGCTTGCGAGAGAACGCCACGATGCCGCCGTACGACGACTCCGGGTCGGACGCGTGCGCGCGGATGTAGCTTTCCTCAAGCGTCTTGCCCTGCGCCCCGCCGCACGGGTTGTTGTGCTTCAGGATGACGGTTGCCACCTCGTCCTTGAACTCGCGGATGAGCGAGAATGCTGACGACGCGTCCAGGAAATTGTTGTACGACATTATCTTGCTTCCCTCGTACACGCGCGACTCGAATATGCTGCTTCTCCCAAGTATCCTATACGCCGCAGCCTGCTGCGAGGGGTTCTCGCCATACCTCAGCGGATACGCCTTCTCAAAGCGCATCTCCAAAAAGTCAGGGAACAAATCATCCTTCAGCGCGCCTGACAGGTACCTGCATATCGCAGCGTCGTAGCTTGACGTCCTTGAGAATGCCTTGAGCGCCAACTCCTTCCTCTTCTGAAGCGTGATTGTGCCTTCCTTCTCCACCGCGGATGCCACCCAATTGTAATCCTTGGGGTCAACAACGACTGCGACATTCTCGTGGTTCTTGGCAGCCGCCCTCACCATTGCCGGGCCGCCGACATCGATGTTCTCAATGGCATCCTCGAATTTTACGCCTTCCCTGCCTGCCACCTGCTCGAACGGATAAAGATTAACGACAACGAGGTCAATCCCTTCCACCCCGTTCTTCTTCGCCTGCGCCACATCCCCGGCATTTTCCCGCCTGTAAAGTATGCCGCCATGAATCTTGGGGTGCAGCGTCTTCACCCTGCCTTCAAACATCTCTGGAAAGCCCGTGACGTCTGACACCTCACGCACGCTCACGCCAGCCTCGCGCAATGCCTTGGCAGTGCCTCCGGTGGATATGATTTCCACTCCGCACGCGGACAGCTTTTTGGCAAAGGCAGCCAAGCCATTCTTGTCCCAAACGCTCACTAGCGCGCGAGTAACCCTAAACGACACAAAGTAGCCTCCATTCCCTTATTTCCAATACAATTTTTAAATGAAGGCTTCGAACGAAGGGCATGCAGGAACTCATCGAGCGCAGGAAAGAGGCGCAAAAGGCAGAGGAAAAGAAGCAGGCGCCTGCGCACAAGCCTCTGTCCCTTTCCATGTCTGAGGGGCCCATGCTCCAGTCCGACGGCAGGAAGATAGAGGATGCGGGGCGCGCGTCTTTTGAGAAAAGCGTGAAAATCGAGCTCGACGCCATGAAGGCGCGCATTGCGCAGAAGCTTATGCAGAAGAAAAAGGAAAAGAAGGGAAAGGGCAAGAAGCCGCCTGCAAAGTAGCCGCTCCCTTTGCGCAAGGCATAGCTTTTTATATACTCGTTTATATACTAAATATCACATTAGGTGTGATAACATGCAACCAGACAATTTCAGGCAGGCGCGCGAGGATGTCGAGCGCCTTGCCAGCGAATACGCCGATGCCGACATGGACAGGGCGATGAACCTCATGCGCAGGGTGCTGGACGACGGCGCGGACGCGCTTCTGCCCCTCATGCTTGCCATGAAAAAGCAGCCCGATTCCGAATTTTCCCGCGTTGCAGCCAATCTCATAAAGGAGATAATGGCGGACGGCGCGCGCGGAACGCAGGCCAGCGCAGGGCAAATCAATGCCGATTTCCGCGCCGTGCGCAGGGCTCTGAACAGCATATCAGAATACTACGCGGCAGGCGACCATGAAACAGCGCACGAGATTGAAGCGACGCTGGCAGAGTTTGGCGCGCTTTCCATTTCCACGCTTGAAAATGCCAGGAAGGCCGCCCTCCAGCCCGAGGCAGCGCGCACACTTGACCGCATAATAACCAATGCAAAAGCGGCTGCAAAAGAGCAGCTCACTTATGACAGCAAGCTCGGCATTCCGCGCCGCCCTGCGCCTCAGCGTGCCCTCACGGCAATCAAGGAGCTTGGCAAAAAAATCATAGGCAAAAACTAGCTTCAGCAGGTGCACCAATGGACCCTAACGAAATAAGGCAGATTGACCATCTCGTAAATGAGCTTGTGGAATCCGCCCAAAAAGGCGACACGCGCGGCAAGAACCTGGCCAACCTCGGCCTTGCCGTGTTCGGCGCACAGGCGCTCAACCGCATTACCCGCAGGCTGGAAGTTGCCCTGCGCGAGCAGGATGCTGCAGCCGCAGCAGCGCTTGGCAATGCGATAACCGGCATATGGGAAATAAGCGACAGCCTTGCTGTTTCCATGAACAAGGAAAAGGTGCGCAAGCTCCTTTCGCAGCTGCCGCGCATGCCGCCTCCCATCAAAACCGTTCTTTCAGAATTGCGCAATGCCCTGGCGCCAAAGCCAGGCGAATGCGAGCACGCATCTGTAAAATTCCTGCGCGGGCCGCCTGTCAAGATTTTTGTGGCTGACTTAAAGACAATGCCCGTGCGCGTGGTGCGCCATTTGAACTAGCCCTCGCCTGCCGCCGTCCCAACTCCTGCCGCCGCAGCCGCGCTCGCTTTTTCCCAATCTGTCTCAAAAACAGCAGCGACTTCCTTTACGGCGTCCCCGCCAATTTCCACCGCAGCTTCCCTATTGTAATTCAGCGCGCTCTCGGAAAAGTTTATGCTTCCCACAAGCGCGCGCTTGCCATCCACCACCACAAACTTCGAATGCGTGAGCTTGTAGGAAAAGCTCGCCCACCTCACATCGCAGCCAAGCGCGGTGAGCTCGTCGAATATTTTCTGCTTGCGCGAGTCCTCCACGCGCGGCTCCAGTATCACGCGCACCTTCACGCCGCGCTTCACGGCATCGGAAAGCTCGCGCACCATGTCATCAGATGTGAAAACGTACATCTCAATGTCAATGCTTTCCTTCGCAGAGCGGATGAACGACACCACTTCCCCTTCCGCGCCAGGCGAGAAAAGCAGCGCCACCTTGGCATTGCAGCCCGCGCAGGGCGCTGCGGGCAAAAAAGCGATGTAAAAAACAAGGGCGGCGACTAAAATGAGCAGAAGCATCAGCGCCGCATCCCTTCTGTCAAACTGCCTCATTGCAGGTAAGCCTCCTTCCGCTTTTTCACCCTGAGCAATATCACATCATTTCCACTGACTTTGAAAACTATCCTGAAATTCTTCACGCGCTCGGTATAGGTGTTTGAGCCGTGCTCAAGAGGTTTTGAAAGAGCAGGCGCCTGCTTTATCCTTTCAAGTTTTTTATCGACAAGCTCTTTCATCGTGTTGTCAAGCTTCCTAACCTGTTTCAGAAAATCGTCTGTAGGCCGAAGCACATATGGCATTTTTAGCCCCTAAGCGCATCACGAAGCTCCTTTTCACTCCTGAGCTTGAGCTTCCCCTGCGCAATTTTCTTTTCTGCCTTGCGCACATAGGCGAGGTCTTCCTTTGCCTCTTCTTTCTCTATCATCTGCTCTGTCAGGCGGTACTTGTTGTTAAGCTCAAGAACGCCGAGCCGCAGCCCTTCCATCTTGGTCTTCACAAGCCCCTGCTTTATCGCCTGCTCAAGGATGCTGTCGATCAATCCCTCGAATTTTACCGTTGCGTACATATTTCCACCGAATTATCATTTATATAATCATATTTATAATGTTAACCACTACTTTTTTTTCGCCATGCCATAGTCCTCAACCCGCTCCAGGGACTGCTGCTTTCCGTGCGAGTGCTCGATTGCCGAAACCAGCGCCTCGCACGCCTCGAAATTCGTGATGCACGGGATGCCGTGCTCCAGGCACGCGCGGCGTATCCGAAAGCCGTCAGTGGACGCCACCTTGCCCTTCTTCGGCGTGTTGAAGACGAGGTGAATCTTTCCCTTCTTTATTTCGGAAAGGATGTTGGGCTCGCCCTCGTCGATTTTCTTGAGCAATATGATGTCCTTGCCAAGCTGCATTGCTGTCGATGGCGTGGCATACACATCAAAGCCCATCTTCTGCAGCGCCACTGCCAACGGCGCAGCGCGCTCCTTGTCGCCGTCTTTCAGAGAAATTGCAACGCCGCCGCTCTCAGGAATCTTAAGATTCGCGCCCAGTAGCGCCTTCATGAAAGCCCGCGGGAACTGTTCATCCGCGCCCATGCTCTCACCAGTGGACTTCATCTCAGGCCCCAGCACAGTGTCGCTTCCAGGCAATTTCAGGAACGGGAACACCACTCCCTTCACGGCGTAGTGGTTCATCTTCGGCATGTCTGCCCCAGCGCCAATATCCTTTAGCTTCTTGCCCATTATCACCTGCATGGCAAGCTTGACCAAGGGCACGCCGGTTGCCTTGCTCAAGAACGGCATTGTCCTGCTCCCTCTCGGGTTCGCCTCCAGCACGAAAACAACGTCGTCCTGAACGACATATTGAATATTGATGGCGCCCACTGTCTCAAGCGCAAGCGCGATTTTCTCCGAGAAATCCAGTATCTGCTTCTGCACCTCTTTTTTCAGCCGCACGCAGGGCACCACGTTGTTCGCGTCGCCCGAGTGCACGCCCGCGCGCTCCACATGCTCCATTATGCCGCCGACAAACAGGTGCTCGCTGTCCGCCACGCCGTCTATCTCGCACTCGATTGCGCGCTCAATGTACTTGTCAATGAGCACGGGCTTTTTTTCCGAAACATCCACTGCCTCGCCGATGTACTTCTTCATTTCCGCAGCATCATATACAATCATCATGCCCCTGCCGGCAATCACGTAGCTTGGGCGCACCACAATGGGATAGCCAATCCTTTCGGCAACCGCCAAAGCCTCCTCAAGATTCGTCGCCGTCCCGTTCTCAGGCTGGCGTATGCCCAGCTCATGCAGCAGCACCTTGAACTTCTCGCGGTCCTCTGCAACGTCGATGCCGTCCATCTGCGTGCCCAGTATTTTCACGCCGTTCATGGAAAGCTTCTGCGCAAGGTTGATGGAGGTCTGCCCGCCGAACTGCACCACCACGCCCTCGGGGCGCTCATGCTCGATGATGTTCATCACATCCTCGTAGGTGAGCGGCTCGAAGTACAACCTATCCGAAGTGTCAAAGTCCGTGCTCACGGTTTCGGGATTGTTGTTCACCATGATGGACTCAATGCCCATCTCGCGGAGAGCAAACGCCGCATGGCAGCAGCAGTAGTCAAACTCAATTCCCTGCCCAATCCTTATTGGGCCGCTGCCTATGATGAGCACCTTCCTTTTCTCGGACGGCACGCTCTCGTTCTCGCTTTCATAAGTGGAATAGTAATACGGCGTCTTTGCCTCGAATTCCGCAGCGCAGGTGTCCACCATCTTGTAGACCGGCAGCACGCCATGCTTTTTCCTCATCTGGCGCACCATCTCGGCTTCCTGCCCAATCACCGCGGCAATCTGCTCGTCAGAATAGCCCATTCTCTTTGCCTCAAGGAGCACTTCCCTGCCAAACACTTCCCGCTTGAGGCTCCGCTCAACATCAACATAATCAGCAAACCTGTCCAGGAACCAGAGATGAATGTTGGTCATCTCGGAAATTTTCTTCCTGTCCCATCCTGCGCGAAGCGCGTCCAGGATGGCATACAATCTCAGGTCAGTGGGGGCAGTCATGTGCCTTTCCCAATCCTGCTTCTCCACCTTCGTCTTTTTCATCTCCACCGAGCGCAGCGCCTTGCCGAACGCCTCCTCAAACGTCCTGCCGATTGCCATTGTTTCGCCGGTGGATTTCATCTGCGTGCCAATCACGCGGCTGCTTTCAGGTATCTTGTCAAAAGGCCATCTCGGGATTTTCACCACGCAATAGTCAAGCGCAGGCTCGAATGCCGCAGGCGTGGTTTTCGTGACCGCATTCTTTATCTCGTGCAGCCCCAGCCCCAGCGCGATTTTCGCAGCCACGCGCGCAATCGGGTAGCCCGTTGCCTTGCTCGCCAGCGCTGACGAGCGCGAAAGCCTCGGGTTCACCTCGACAACAATGTACTCGCCGGTCTTCTGGTTGAGCGCAAACTGTATGTTGCACCCTCCCTCGATGCCAAGCGCGCGTATTATCTTTATCGCAGCGCTCCTCAGTATCTGGTGCTCGTCATCTGAAAGCGTCTGCGAAGGCGCCACCACCACGGACTCGCCGGTGTGCACGCCCATGGGGTCCACATTTTCCATGTTGCAGATGGTAATGCAATTGTCAAACTTGTCTCTCATCATCTCGTACTCGAACTCTCCCCAGCCCAGCACCGACTCCTCCACAAGTATCTGGTGCGTGGGGGACAGCGTGAAGCCAAGCTCCAGCAGCGCCTCAAACTCAGGCCTGTTCCTAGCAATGCCGCCGCCCGTGCCTCCCAGCGTATAAGCAGGGCGCAAAATCAGGGGGAAGGGGTGCTTTTTCGCAAACCCTTCGGCCTCCTCCACGGTATTCGCAGCAATGCTGTCAGGTATTGGCTCGTTTATCTCCTTCATGAGCGCGCGGAACTTTCCCCTGTCCTCTGCCTTCTCAATGGCCTCAATGCCAGTGCCAAGCAGTTCCACGCCGTATTTTTCCAGCACGCCTTTCTCATAAAGCTCCACCGCAAGGTTCAATCCCGTCTGCCCTCCCATGGTGGCAATGATGCCGTCTGGCTTCTCCTTTGCAATAATCCTTTCCAAAAAGTCCGCGCGCAAGGGCTCAATATATACTATATCCGCAATCTCCTTGTCCGTTTGTATTGTGGCAGGGTTGGAATTCACCACCACCACCTTCACACCTTCTTGCCTCAAAGACGCGCATGCCTGGGAGCCCGAGTAGTCAAACTCCGCCGACTGCCCAATGACAATGGGGCCTGAGCCGATTACCAGCACTTTTTTCACGTCGCTTCTCTTTGGCATGCAAATCACTCAATAAACGTCAAATCATCGCCACAAACCTGTCGAACAAATACTTCGAGTCGCACGGGCCGGGATTCGCCTCGGGGTGGTACTGCACCGCGAAAATGGGCAGCTCCTTGTGCGCAATCCCCTCCACTGTGCCGTCCGTGAGGTTGGTGTGCGTCACGCGCCATTCTTTTCCCAAGCCTTTCTCATCGACTGCATAACCGTGATTCTGCGTGGTGATTATCACTTTCTTTTCCCTCAAATCCATCACAGGGTGGTTGCCGCCGCGGTGCCCGAACTTCAGCTTGTACGTTTTCGCGCCGGCAGCTTGCCCCAAAAGCTGGTTGCCCAGGCAAATCCCGAAAATGGGCAGGTGGAAAAGCTTTTTCAGCTCATCCGACTGCTTCATGAGCATGGCCGGGTCGCCAGGCCCGTTGCATGCGATTATTCCCTTTGGCGAGAATGCGAGTATTTCCTCGGCGCTGGCATTCCAGGGCACCACGACCACTTCGACGCCGCGCTTGTTCATCTCCCTGACAATCCCCATCTTCACGCCGTAATCAATGAGCACCACTCTCTTCCTGCCCCTGCCGAAGCTTGTAGCCTTCCCTATAGAGACTTTCTCCACAAAATTGATTTTCGAATAGTCCAGCTTCTTCGCAAGCTCAAGCATCTCGCCCTTTTCCGCCGTGCCATCTCCCTTGTCAAAAACCGCGATGCACGCGGGCATCACGCCGCTTGAGCGGATTTTCCTCACCACTGCCCTCGTGTCCAATCCCCAGATGCCAGGCACGCCCTCCTCCTCCATTCTTCTTTGCAGGCTTTTCCCGGATTTCACATGGCGCGGCTCGCGGCAAAGCTCGCGGATGACATAGCCTTCCACATGCATCTTGCTGGATTCGCACCAGTCCCTGCTCATGCCATAATTGCCGATAAGCGGATAAGTCATGGTGAGTATCTGCCCTGCGTAAGACGGGTCTGTAAGGCACTCCTCGTAACCAGTCATATTAGTGGTAAAAACAGCCTCGCCGACCTTGCGCGCGCTCGCGCCAAATCCCCTGCCTGGAAAAACCGTGCCGTCGGAAAGCACAAGGAGTGCTTGCTTCTCCCCGTCATGCCTGGAAAAGCCTCGGGCCAGAAAATTCTTCAAGTCTAAAAACACACGAACCCAAGAGTAATTGATGCATGGGAAATGAATTTAAATGTGGCAGTGCGCCAGGCGTAAAAGCAAATCAACACTTTCTGCCCCTTAATGCCGTTTTATTAAATTTCCTGCCAGAAATGATGCATGGCACGCCTGTTTTGCGCATTCATCCTATTATCATTCATTCTGCTGTCCGGGGCAGCATCCGCCATTACCCAAAACTCCGCCGCCATCCTTGAGTTTGCCTCGTTCGCGGTCCCGCACGGCGCTCAGTTTTCCATCCAGCCTTTCCCCTACCGGGGCTCGGACTGCTTTGCCGTGGTGTCCGGCGGCGAGATATACGGCATTTTCGAATCAGGGCTGCCGCTGTTCGAGGACACCCCTCTCACCGCGCCTGACGACATCGAGAACGCGCTCACCGCCTACTACGCCTACCAGAACTATTCCCCCAACATCACATTCAACGACGTCCATGCCGGGCTCCTGTCCGTAATGGCGAACTACCACAAAGGCGAGGCGAAGTGCAGGATACTGACTGGCACGGACAGGACCGCGTGCACAAGCTTTGAGACATGCCAGAAGGCGTGCTACTCAGTCACCAGCTTTTGCATGCCCATCGCGCTTGGCACTGGCCGCGCGTTCGTGAACGAGATTTGGAAGTTCGAGAACAGCAGCAAGCTGCTGGGCGCGGCATACCTGAATGAAAGTGTCGCCTACTCCTCCTTGCAGGACGGCATTACGTACGGCGAGGCAAAGGCATACCTGGACACGCTCATCAGCCTGAACCGCGCGGCAACCACTGCCAGCAAGAGCGCGCTTTACGACGGCTACTCCTACTGCTTCGAGCCTGACTATGCGCTCCCCGTGATTACGAACATGCAGCTCACTGCGCAGAAGCGCTTCGCGCAGTCCGAGCCTTTCTTCACGCTAACCGAGCAGGCAATGGCTGTGCGCAACCGCACCTCGACAGCCCTTGAGGCAATGTCCTTGCAGCAAAGGGACGCGCAGGCCGCGCAGGCGGCAAAGGACGCCGCGCTTGCAGCACAGAAAGCCGCTGACGCAGCCGCGCAAAACGCAAGCACAAGCGCGCAGCAGCCAGCCGCGCAGGCCTCTCAGCCAGACTCAGGCTTCCCCCTCGCGCTTGCAGGCGCAGGGCTTCTCGGCGTGATTTTCATAGTGGGCATCTATTTCGCATTCTTCTCAAAGAAGAAAAAGAAGGTACTGTAAGCGCGCAGGGGCAATGTGGCAAAATGTAGTGCCTAAACAACAACCTTGATTTTTGTGCCAATCTTTAGGCACTACAAAAAAAGCAAAAAACAGCAACAACTAATCCAGGGCTTCCCAATGCCCTCCTTTGTCGGACCCTACTCTCTTTAACAAGCCTTTTTCCTGGAGCACTGCGATGTTCTTTTTTGTGTTCCTAAGATTAATGCCTATTTTTGTTGCAATGGCATCTGCAGTAACATGCGGGTCCTGTCCGATTAACTGCATAATTGCAAGCTGCTTTGCTGATAGTTTTACAGTGTCCCTTACAGTGTCCCTTACAGTGTCCTTTGCCGCCCTCTCAAAGACCATCCGAAACGAGCCGCCAGATTGCTCAAAAACAGGCTTGGGGAGGTTTCCCTCATCAAGCCACTGAATTATGTTAAGGATCCCGCGCCCCCATTCCTCAATGTAACCCGCATAATAGAAAACCCTGGCGATGGTTGGGTTGCTCGGGCGGGATTCATGCTCATGGTACAAATCCTCGATTTTCATGCCGTCTGGCAGGCAGCCAGGGTTGGCAATCACTATCCGTTCATCATAGATTTTGATGTAAACAAAGCTTGGGCTGGAATAGTCCCTATGGATAATTGCATTGATAATCGCCTCGCGCAGGGCATCGACTGGAAGTTCCCATCTCTCCTTGCGCCGCAATCCTTCTATTCGCGCTGAAAGCCGCAAATGCTCCTTGAGAAACGTCATTGCCTTGTCAAGCACCTCGAACAGGTTCCCGTCCAAATCCTTCAAGTCGTCAAACTCCTCTTTCACCATGTCCCGAAAGCGGCCGCAGCGGATGGTGGTATTTGGAAAGAACCGCTGCGGCTCTTTCCCAAAAAGGACAACTGCTGCATTGGTCGGCATCCCTTCCCTGAATAAGCCAAGCTTTGACAGCATTAGCTTTTTTCCATCCGAGCCGATATCAAGGCGCTTGGATGATTTGGCTGCTTCCAAAAACCGTTTGATGGCTTGCCCGTCCAAATCATCAAGCGAGGCGCCGTTGCAGGCGCGGCTGTCCCAGCGCAAAAGTTCCTTGTTTTTCTTCACAATCATCTCTTCAAGCTCCTTGGCGCTTAAGGTGGGGCACTTGTCGCCTACGCGGATATATGCTCGCCCATAAGCAAAATAAGGGGGCTGGTTTCCGCTGAATGCGACGCGGATGCACGCCTTTCCATTCAAAATCTCCTCATGAATCTCAGGAAAAATCTTCGGCTCAATATGGTCGAATATTGAACGGGAGATGTCCGGAATCGTCGTCTTCCCCATATCCTGCCCGACCACATCGCCATTATCGCCAATCCCGAAAATCACCTCGCCATGCCCATGTTTGTTCAGCATGGCAGCTATGGATATCACTGCCTCCTTGAGCTCCGAAGTGGATGCCTTCAGCTCCAATGTTTCAGACTCTGAAAAAGCTTTCCCTCGCATGGAAAAACTTCCAGATTTTGGCTTAAAAACCTTCACAGGGTATGATGCCGGTGGAATTGCGGTTCAGCATCTTCGCCGCAGCGATGTGCTTTTTCGTCGAAACGAAAAAGCACCAGACATCGGCTCGCGAACCGATGCTTAAGATGTCTGATGCATTTGCTGCGGCAAAATGCGCATCCGCCGACCTGCCAAAATCCGTCTGCGGATTTTGCCATTCCAGTGGAACTCCATTCCACTGTCTGCCAAACTGTGGTTTGCCATCCAGTGGATCTGCAGTGTTACTTCCTTCTTGCCATCTCCTTTTCCAGGAACCTCACCATGGGCGCCACCCCCTGCCGCTGCTCATAGGCATGGAGCGCGGAATAATACGCGTGCCTTCTCGCATACGGCACGACGACAGGCGGATAGCCGTGCTTGAGCAATATATTGTTCATAAGGAGCCTCTCCACCCTTCCGGTGCCGTCGTGGAAGGGATGGATGTTCTCGAACTGGCAGTGCACCACCGCGGCAAGCACGAGCGGGTGCCGCCTCTCCCTGTTGCTATTGTACCATTCCACCAGCCCCAAAAGCAGCCTCTTCACATCCCCCTTCGGCGCACCCCTGTGCACAATCTCGCCTTTCCTGTCCCTCACCACCACGTCCACGCGCCTCAACTTCCCTGCAAATGTCTTGGAGTTCCGAAAAACCATCCCGTGGACTTTCAATATGAGCGGAAGGGACAAGTGCTCCTTTTCCTCCAAGAGCATCTGCGCCGCCCTTGCAACACCGTACGTTTCCGCAATGTCCTCCTTGGGCTTGAAAGGCCACTGGTTGCTCCCCAATATGCTCGCCACCTCCCTCCTGGTGATGATCGAGCCTTCCACGGCATTGCTGTTGTAGGTGAAATCCTCCACAAACCTTTCCCACTCCTCTTTTCCCAGCCTTGCCTTCCTCGCGCGCGCCTCCACCCTGCCGAATGCAATCTCCCACTGCCCTGCCATCCTTTCCCTTCCCTCAAGCTGCTTCCTCGCCACCTCGCGCCGAAGCGCGAGCTCCTCCTTTCCAAGCCCAGTGCCCAGGTACACCCTGTCCTTCCTCACGCGCGCGCCCTGCCTGTACGAGCGCGCAAGGTAGAATTTCTTCCGCCTGCCCCTTCCCCTCTCCTCAATGTGCATAACCCTTTTTAGGTGACTACATTTTATTAACATTTGTCAAAAGGTGACTACATTGTCTGCGGATGGGTCGTTTTCCACCTCATAGCCTTGCGTCGCCCTCACCCCCGCCTGCTATCCAGCCAGGCGCGCGCACCCCAAAATTGCCCAATCCCGCGCCATTTCGCTTTTTCGCGCGCTTCGGGGGGCAAAGAAATGTTTAAAAAGATTGCACTCGAACCATGTGAACGTGGGTGCAATAACAACGAGAGTCATCTCGCACAGCTTCCTTCCTGCAGAGGCCATAGGCCTCGCTTTTTCGTCAGGCAGCAGAAGGGCACGCGCACCGAATTTCATGCTTAGCTAGAGGTGGGAATATGTACACAACCAAAAACACAGACGTTCCTTCGCAAAGCCTTTCCGCGCGCGCAGGGAAAACCTTCCTAGCTTTTGCATTCGTGGCGTGCATGCTTGGCGGCATGGCGTTTGCAGATGGGGGTCCGGGAATCATCGCAGTGGACACTGCGCACGCAAACGGCTCATTCAAGGCCACCGAAGTCATAGATATAACTGTGAAATATAGCGAGTGCGTCTCTGTTACGGGGGGCACCCCGGCGCTGGCGCTCAATTCCGGCGGCTCTGCAAGCTACCTCAGCGGTTCCGGAACCGACACCTTGACTTTCAGGTACACTGTTTTAGGCGGGGAAAATTCCCCCGTTCTGGATTATGTCGCCACCGACTCGCTCAGCCGGGGCGGGGCAACCATGGTCCTATGTTTTACTGCAGAACAGACTGTCAACACCCTGCCGGCAGTGGGCACATTCGCCGGGGCGCATTCGATACTAATAGACACCACTGCGCCAGCGCCGACAATAACGTCATACCCAATATACGTCAACAACGCCAATAAAACATCTCTGTCCTTCGGGGGGACATGCAAAATCGGGACCATAGTCACCCTGAACGTAACCAAAGATGCAACCACCGTTTCCAATGTCTCCAACAACTGCACTGCCGGCACATGGACGGTCAGCGGCATGGACCTCACCCCCCTTGCCGACGGCACGCTCACAGCAATCGCATACCAGACTGATGCGGCGGGCAATCCAGGCCAAAGCCCCCCTCAATCACCCTTCAAGGACACTGTCCCTGTGAACCCCACAATACTCTCATACCCGGCATACGTCAACGCCGCCAATAAAACATCATTGTCATTTGGAGGGGCATGCAAGGACGGGACCACTGTCCTCCTGAACGTGTCTGATGGGGCATCCAACATCTCCAAAGTCTCCACTGGCGTCTGCACAAGCAGCACATGGACGGTCAGCGGCATGGACCTTCACACCCTTGCTGAAGGCACCCTCACAGCAATTGCATACCAGACTGATGCAGTGGGCAACTCCGGCCAAAGCGCAGGCAAATCAATCACCAAGGCCACCTCTCCGCCCACAATCGCCGCGCACGCCGCCGTGGTCGTGACGGCAACCTCGCGCGCAAGCACCACTGTCACCTACACCGCCCTGACTGTGACTGCATATGACGGCAGCTTCTCCGCGACCTGCGTGCCCGCTTCGGGCTCGTCATTTCCGCTTGGCAATACCACAATCACATGCAACGCGACTGACAGCGCAGGCAACCCTGCAACCAACACGACATTCATAGTCGAGCCTATCGGCCTGTTCCTGAGCGTGTCTGGCAACACATCTGCAGCCCCGCAAAATCAGCTCTACAACGTCACGGTGAACGTTTCGTGCGCAGGGGACTGCGGGCTCACCAATGTCAGCCTGTACACCAACCTGACTGTTTATTCGGCTGCGATGACAGTGGCGACATGGGAAACCGGCAATTCGGGCGATTACACCAGTGGCTCCAAGACAGCCTCGACATCAGCAGCCACCAAGCTCGGGGCAACCTGGGTCGATATACCTACATCTGGCTATGGCAACGCAACTCCATCAAGCGCATTCTGGAACCAGGATATTCTTGTAGTGTCTGGCTCAGGATATGTCGTGGGCACTATACAAGCCGCTGTTGTGGCCAATCACGCGGTTATCGTTGAAGATACTTATTACGAGTCCGTAACGGGATCCTTGGAGCTGGCTAAGAAAACCTACAATTTCGGCTCGCATGGCTACGCCCAAATTCCCAACCCATATATTCTGTACTATGCGTGCACCTCCAGCGGAGGGTTGATTGTCACGGATAAAAGCGATATGGGCGAAAACTGGGAGCACGGCGCCGCAAGCTATGTGGGCACTTCCATAGCCCAGCTGATAAGCATGAACCCGTGCGGCGCCCCGAGCCATCTGGTGCGCACGAGCACGGGCATACTCCCGTTCTATTCCACGGTGAGCAACCCGAACCAAACGGCTGTGCCTGACGGCGGCTCAATAGCAGTGACTTTCCGCGTGAACGCGACCGGCGTGCCAGAATCAAGCTATCTCTTTTATGCCAACGCGGCCAGTACAACAAACGCCAGCATGAATGACACATCCAGCATCTGGAACGTCACGATAAGCGGCGATGCCCAGGCACCTGTGGCAACATTGACAAGCCCTGCAAACGGCTACCTGACCAACAGCACCAACGTTTCCCTGAATTTCACAGCCACAGACAACAAGGACACGACATTCCCGTGCAACCTGACAATCTACAGGTTCATCGGCGGGTATACCTTTGTAGACGATGTGTGGCAGCCCAACACGGTGTTTGTCTATAACTTCACGCACAGCAGCGTTTCAAATGCAACCCCCTATTCAGACACTTACTCTCCGACCCAGGGCGGCTCATACTTCTGGAATATGACCTGCTCCGACAGCGCCGGCAACCGCGGAATCGATGTGAACGGGACGTTCAACTTCACCATACAGCAATGCGGCATCCTCACCCCGACACTCCCATTCTCCTGCGGAGGCAATGTGAATTTCACGGGTGATACGAATTACACGGGCGACAGCTTCCTGAACGTCACAGGCACCTACTTCAACAGCACGGTCCGCGCCCACGGCCTGACCGTAGGCTCGGGTGGCCATGTCACTTTCGACAACACCACGCTCGACGTGAACGGGCTTACCGTGCAGCCAGGGGGCTATGTCGAATTCATCAACGGCGGCCACACGATCTGGCAAAACGGCGACGTGAACGTTTCGGGAACGCTCGTCTACAACCATGAAACCGTGCGCATGAACTGCTCCACCAACAATCAATACAAAATAACAGTCAATGCGGGGGGCAACCTGACCATCATGAACGGCTCCGCAATCACAAATGGCGAAACTGAGAGCGCAGGTTACCGTTTCGATGTCTCAGGCAACCTTTCCATCACGGATTCAACCATCAATATGACTGCCAGCAGCCCCTCTGGTGCAGCAACAATACTCATAAATAGCGGAGCCGTGGTGAACGGGCTCGGCAACGTCACATTCTCCTCGCCAATCACCGGGACAACCACGATAAGAACCTATTCGAATATCTCGCTTACTGGCGACCTCACGACAGAACTCACCATGTTTGACATCGCTGCCGATGGAATTACCATTGACGGGCAAAACCATGTGCTTCACGGCACGGGCACCGGGCAATCCAGTGGCGTCTACATAAACGGCAAGAACAACGTGACGGTCAAGAACCTCAACATAACCACGTTCTATGGCCAGGCCATAGACTTGGTTGGGAACAGCGCGGACAACATGTTCCTCAACAATCAGCTCTACAGCAACACGCAGGAAAAGAGCATAAGTGATTCCGCCGACGGGACGAACTACCTTATCTACAACAACAGCTTCGGCGACATCAGCTGGACCGACCCCACTTTCCTGCAGGACCTCACCACGCAGGGCAGGTTTACCTTCCCCGGCACCATAACGCTGACCACGAATTTCGCAAGCCTGAACACCTCGGCATTCACGGGCTATGCCACCAACAGCCACATCAACACGGGCGCGAACATAACATTCTACGCCCCAGGCACCACGTCGTACGCGCACCCGGTCGTGGTGCGGAACGGCAACCAGCTGTGCAATGCCTACACCGACCCGTCCTGCACATACTACACGGCGCTGAACGCCACCACTGCCAAGTTCAGCGTGAGCTCGTGGAGCAATTATAGCATAGTGGACGCCAATCTCACTGCGCTCAAGGCCAACCAGACTGCAAACGTGGCTTCGCAGGGCGGCATCCTGAACTTTGTGCTCAACCTGACGAACACGGGCGCCGTGAACCTTACGAACATCACTTTCGTGGACGCGCTTCCCAGCGGGCTTTCATACAACGGCTCGAACGTCTCGTACAGCAGCATTTCGGCCAATAACAGCACAATTACGTGGACAGGCATCAGCCTCGGCGTGGGCGCCAGCGTGTCCATAACCATGAACGCCAAGGTGAATTCCACGTTCAACTGGGCCGAGAACTGCCCAACGTACATGGACAATGTCCTGACTGCCAGCACGCCCATGAACGCGACCTACCTCGTGGTAGGCACCCAGTCGCTCAATCTCACGGGCATGCTGTGCAAGGCCAATGCCACCACGCTGCAGGTCAACCTGACCTCAGCTGTGGCATCCCAGGGAGGCATGGTCCAGTACCAGATAAACGTGACCAACAACGGCAACGTCACGCTCACTCTCGTGGCGAACGACACGATAGACTCCCAGCTCACCTACTCTAGTGCATCCCTCGCGGTTGCTTTCCATAACAACACCTTCGCCAACTGGACGGGCATCTCACTGGCCCCCGGCGCGACGCAGGTGATATATCTTAACGCCACAGTCAACTATCCGCTGTCAAACTGCCAGTCCACAAGCAACCTTGTGAACATAGTGGGCGTGCCGGCAAACGGCGACTCGGTCTATGCAGCTGCAACCGAAACGCTTGACATCTGCAACGCCAGCACCACCACGCTGCAGGTCAACCAGACCTCCCAGATTGCATCCCAGGGAGGCATGGTCGTCTACCAGTTCAACGTGACCAACAACGGAAACGTCTCGCTGAACATCACCGTCAATGACACGATCGCCACGGGCTTGACCTACAGTGCATCATCCCCGTCAGGCACGCATGTCGGCCAGAACGTGAACTGGACAGTGCTGAACTTGGCACCTGGCAACTCAACCCTGCTGTACATGAACGCAACCGTGAACTACTACCCGACGGAATGCATGGGCACCACCAACACGCTGTTCGCCGAGGGCACCCCTGCAAACGGCGACAAGGTCAACCACACGTCCACCATGGCCGTCACTGTCTGCAAGGCCAACAACTCCGTGATCGACCTCAACGTCACAAGCCAGGTCGCATCGCAGGGAGGCATGGTGACCTACCTCATCAACGTGACCAACAACGGAAACGTCACCTTGAACATCACCGTGAACGACACGGTTGAC
>CAITKI010000146.1 GCA_903892905.1 uncultured Microcaldota archaeon
CACCGCACCATCAAGAAGTACGTCAAGCTCATCATTGCAGTCCAGAACGCGCCCAAGATAAAGATGGAAGTCGTCGGATTTCGAATTCTTGTGAAGAAAGAAACGTACATTTCTACTCCAAAATCCTGACAGTCAAAAATGAAAGGCAGTTTTGCAACCTGTTTTCTTTATATATTCCCGCCGTGAAAAACGCACATGCCGGGACCGGAGATGGTTCAGTTAGACCCTGCACAGAAGCAGGCGCCTGCCGCAGTTGAGGTGTTTGACAAGCGGCAGATTATCCTTCAAGCAAAGCACGATGTGAATCTCCTTCTGGAAAAGTCGAAAAGCGTGATTAATTCGGAAAAAGGGAAACTCGAAAATCTCCAAATCATCGGCTCCTTTACCGTGCTTGCAAAGCCGGGGCATGCTGCTGAAACGTACGAGATTTACCGGATTGAGGTCAACAAGGTCAACGAGCAGCTGATACTGAATAAAGAGAGTTTTGACATCCAGCTTGAGGAAACACGGCCGGGAAAGCTCTACATTGTGTGCGGAAGGTATGAGGAGAGAAACCCGAAGGTTGCACCCGATGCGGGGAAGGGGGAAATACGCCCGGCAGAGCGCATCCTATCCCCTTCCGTAGCTGAAAACACGAATGCCGCGGCAGCGAGCGAGAGAGAAATGGGGAGAGAGAAACTGCCGCAGCCGAATTTCACTGCAAAGGAAAGGAAGAACATCAAGGTTTCCGCAGAGGTGCTGGAAGGGCTGGGCCCGCTTGACATGACGAAAAGCCAGTGGGAAATCATGAAAGGGCGCATTCTCAGCGCGGCAGGTGGGAGTTTCGACAACCTTTCGGACACGGAGAAAATAGAGGCAATACGGAAAGTGGTTTCGCCCCATGAATACGATGGCACGGGCGGTCTTGAATACCCGAGCCCTGATGAACTCAAGGGTAGGGAAGTGCGGAAAGCAGCCGGAACTCTGTCGGACAAGAAGGGCGACTGCGACGATTATACTGTGCTTTTCATTGGCTGCGTGAAAAGGCTGGATGAGGAAGGACTGCTCAATGTCGGTGCGATGAAGCTGGCGCTCGTAGACTATTACGACCCTGCCAAGAAAGAGGTGGTGGCGCATGCAAACGCGCTGTATGTCACCACGAAGGGCAAGGACGGGGAAAGCACCCTGTTCATGGTCGATTTGGTCTACAATACGTCTGTCAAGGAGATGGGCAAGATTTCTGGCAAGGGCTTTGAGCAGGGCAAGGATTTCCGGGAAAAGTTCCTTGCCCACCTGAATGAAAACAGGGAGCCAGGAAACATGATAACTGATGCCTTATTCCAGTCAAGGGTATACGGCGGCAGCGAAGCGGAAGGGCACAAGTATGACGGCGGGGAATTCTACTACAAGGAAAGGGCTGGTGAAACTGGGCTCATAATGCAGATTAAGGAGGCGGAAGGGCACGCGGAAAATGCAAGGCAGTCGGTTGTCGATAGGAAGTTCGGAGCCGCTCAGGCTGAGCATGAAGAAGCGACTCGGCAGTTCGACGCCATAATCAACGAGATGACCCAGCCCAAGGGAGCCGTTGAACTTGGGCAAAGCAGCGAGGGGTATCACGCGGATTTGCTCTCGCGCCTGGCAGATTTGTACCGTCAGAAGTGCCTGAACTTATTGCGCGAGAGCCACACGCTTTCGCAGCTGTTTCCGGATAATCAGGAAATCCGGGAAAAAAAGACCGAGGAGGGCAACAAGGCGAAGGGGGAGTGGATGCGCCTTCACGGGCAGATTATGAAAAATGCGGATGGCTTGACTGCGTTTGCCCTTTCGCATGCAGCCTACAGCGAATTTCACATGGAGCATCATCAGGAAGCCGAGGAACTGGCCGAAAAGGCAATCAAGGCCGCGCCTTTCAGAATTGACGGTTACGAAGCCATGATTGATCTTCTCATCGGGCAGAGGAGAGCTGGTGAAATACCTACCGTGCTTGATGGTTTCGACAAGCGTCTTGCAGAAATCGACCCCGGCGAAACAGGCGCAATCCACAAATTGAGGGTTGAGCTGAAAGAGTATGTGAAAAAATCTCTGGAAACGCCTGAGTGACTGCATCCGCCTATTCCTTGTAAAAATGGCTCCGTCTCTTGTAGATTTCCCTGCTCCTCTTGTCCATCCATTTTGCCGCGTTCCAGTCTTTGGCCATTTTCTCCACTTCTGCGCTGCCCGGGTCGTAGCCTCCCTTTGCAGGGTTGAGCGCATCTTCGGGTGTAAGCCCGTTCTGGACGGTAAGGGCTACAATCAACTTTGTCTTTGCCATATCCCATTTGTCCTGAACCAGCTTCCCGTCTTCTTTGGAAAGAGAATTTATCACGCTTTTGGACAACTGGAAAGGCGTGCCATCATCCATTGTTCGCCAAGGAACTCTGAAAAGCTCGACCTTGGAGTTTTCCCTCTCTTCAGGCTTCATGTTCTTAAGGTCGGAGAAATCCTTGAGAGTGAGCGGTCCCGGTACATAGTATTCCAGCGTCTTTAAGTAAGGTCTAAGCTTCTCTGGGATGTACTCCGCCGCCCTTGTCGTATCCGTCTTTGCCTGTCCATCTGATTTGTAGACTTGCACGGTGTCACCCCATTTTGGTTTCTTTTCCTGCGAGTATGCCTTGTAGAATATGCCCGAAGTAAGTAAAAATGCACCTGTAAATAGCGTGATGGCTACTCCAACCCTGACCTTGTGCCCTATGTTTTGCCTGAAATGCGGCGCTTTGAAGTGCATAAGTTGATTTTGTCGTGGGTGCTATATAAAGATGATTTCCTACAACTCCTCGCCGTATTCGAGTTTGTATTCCCTCTTAAACTGCTCCATAGAAGCGTCCAATATGGAGTCCTGCTTCGCGGCTTCTACCGAATCCGCCCTTGCCTTTTCAGGGAAGCCGAGCTTGTAGTATGTCTTCTCCCTCGTGCGGTAAACGCGCCCCCACTGCTCTTCCGCAAGTAACTCGTTGCAGATTTCAAGCGCCTTGCCATATTCCGCGCGCAGGAAGTGCACGTCTGCAATGTCGAGCATGGCGCCCAGGCGATCCCATTTGTCGCTAATGTCGGTCTTCCCTTCCGCGAAACCGAGGATTATATTGAAATCATCGATTGCAGCATCGTACTGAGCGGCTTTCGTGCGCGCGTTTCCTCTTTGTCGGTATGCCGAGGGAAGGCGGTTACGCGCCCCCCAAGCTTCACTGCCGCTTTCAATGTATCCCTTATAGCCGAGCTGCGCCTTTCCCTCAAGGAGCGTTATTGCGTGAGATATGTCCGATATGGCCTCGCCGTGCCGCCCATCACGGGAGAATATGCGGGCTCTCCAGAGATAGTTGTCTGCATCTGCAGTATCCTGCATTATGACGAACGTTATATCTTCAATAGCCCCTTTGCAGTCATCAAGCAGTGGGCGGATGTTTGCGCGCCTGCTGCGCCATTCGGGATTTTGGGGCTCCATCCGGATTAGCGCAGAATAATCCCCCACGCATTTCTCCAGTTCGCCGTTCTTGTAATATTCGACCGCCCGTATCTCATATGCCTTTGCCAGCGAGGGATCGAGCCGCAGGGCTGCGCCCATGTCATCTATCGCCTCGCGGTGCTCGTTCCTCAGCGACCGGAAGTAGCCGCGCGCATAGAACAGCTCGGCTGAATTCGGATTTTTCCTTATTTGCTCGGTATAGCCCTTAATTGCAGTCTGATATCTGTCTTTTTTAAGGGTGTTGAACCACTTGTCGTGCGTGCGGGTGCCGTCATAATAGCTCCGGCCACTGCTCGAGTACCCGCCTTTAGGTCTGAGTTTTTGGTATCGCTCGTAGTCTTCCAGGGCTTCGATGTGTCTGCCGCGGGCATAATTGATTTCTCCCCGTTCATAGTACGCCTCGTAATAGTTGTACTTCTCAATCAGCCGGCTGTATTCCTCGAAGGCACGCGCGGTGTCGCCCCGTTTGGAATATGTTCCTGCCATGTCCCGATATACGTACATCGGGTCGAGAGCATCGCAGCCAGGCGGGCATGTCTCGGCTTGGCGCACGAGGTATGGAAACCCGGCGTCAACTTCCTTCCATTCTTTCTTCTCGATGTGTTTTTCCCATTTATTCCACGTTGCCCACATCTTGTTGTTTAGCTTCGTGTAGGAATCCGCGCTCTTGCACCCGTACCAGAAGAAGACTGCGCCCGCAGCGGCTAGGCAAACACCAGCCTTGACATTCGCAACTACGCGGCTTTTCTGCATTCCCACACCGATATCAAATATTGCCGTCTGAGCTATATAAATCTGCTTTTGAAGAGCTACCCTGCACAATAATGTCTAATTCTCCACGAGTTGTAATGACACCCCTGCATATACAATGGGGGCATGACAAAAGAACACCTCGTTGTAATCGGCGACTCGCGCCACATGACCGAAGTGCCTGACAGCTCCGTGCAGCTGATAGTCACAAGCCCGCCATATTTCGACGTCAAGGACTATGGCGCGGAGAACATCGGCTCGCTTGACGACTTCAACGAATACCTGCAAGAGATGCAGACTGTTTTCCGCGAGTGCTACCGCGTGCTTGAGAAGGGGCGCTACATCTGCGTGAACATCTGCGACATCATCAGCCACGAGTGCAAGTATCCCATACCTGCGCATTACGTCCTTCTTCTCC
>CAITKI010000147.1 GCA_903892905.1 uncultured Microcaldota archaeon
GCATGAATGATATGGAAAAGTGCTGGGGGATTCTTCCCAATGTTTCAAGGAGCTTTGCGCTGTGCATAAGGATACTTCCCACGCCGTTGAATGGGCAGATGATGCTGTCCTACCTTGTTTTCCGCGTGATTGACACCGTCGAGGACTCGCACGCGCCGCTTGCGATGAAAAAGAGGATGTTTGCGGAGTTCCTGTCATTGCTTTCCAGGAGGAAGACGGACGACGCTGCCTCAGAGGCGTGCGCGAAGAGGATGCTTGCGAAACTTGACTATACTTATGAAAAGGAGCTCCTTGAGGCGCTGCCCTGCCTTGTGAGGGCGTACTTCTCCCTCCCCGCAGGCGCGAGGAAGGCAATCGGCAGGCGCGCGCGAGTGATGGCGCGCGGCATGTGCGAGTTCCAGAAAAAGCCCATTGAAACTTTTTCAGACCAGGACAGGTACAGCTACTACGTCGCCGGCATCATCGGGCACTTGTTCAACGACTTGCTGGAGTTCAACAGGATAATCACAAGCAGACTCAAGCGCCGCCTCTCGCGCTTTGCGCGCCAGTTCGGCCTTGCCTTGCAGAAGGTGAACATACTGAGGGATATTGCGGACGACGTGGCGTCGCGCAGGTACTACTGGCCGAAAAAGCTGCTTGCAAAGTACGGGCTGAGCTATGCGAACATCTGCTCTTCCGAAAACAGGGAGAAGGCTTTGGCGGTGCTTCGCGAGCAGATAGAGGACGCACGCGCCTACATCGACGCCGCGATGCAGTACATATTGCTCCTTCCGAAAAAGGCGCTGCAGGTGAGGATGTTCTGCCTCATACCGCTTTTCATGGCGATTGAGAGCTATGTGAAGTGCATGAACAACGCGGAAGTCTTCGAATCGGGCAAGAAGGTGAAAATCTCGCGCGAGCAGGTCGGCGACATCGTGGCAAAGTCAGGCATGTGGGGCGCGAACAACGAGAGGCTTGTGAAGTGGTTTGTCGCCTCCATGGGCAATGTGCCCGGCGGCATATCTGATTTTGCGGTAATTAGGGCATAGGCGCTGCGGCTTCTTTAAATTAACTTTGTTGCCATAAATTGCCTTGTGTGAGGTGGCATTTATGCAGGAAAGGACAGTAAGGCCTTATTTTTCAGGCAATGGCATGCAGCGCATGAACCGCGCGCTTGGGCAAAGCGCAGCGAGGATAAGGCAAGTGGCGCCTGGCTTTTTCAGGAGAAAGCACGAGCACCTGCAGGTGCTTGATGGAAAGCGCAGCGGAAACGCGCCGATCGAAATGCGCCCAGGCTACGTTGCCGCGGAGTCGGCGATTTTTGTGCTGAGCATGGCCACTGCAACAGGGGCGCTTTATTCGTGGGACGCCGCAATCGCTGAAAAAAACGGGCTTAAGGCGCTCAAGGAGCAGACGCTCGGCACGGAGATAATGATTTCGAATGCGAACGGAAGCCAGTGGGATGCTGGGCTCTCGTTTTTGGGCGCGTTGGGGATTGCTGTATTCTTCGGAAATAGGCTGGTGCGCATGGCCCGGGCGAAATTCGGGCATAATGACTGAGGCGGCGAGCCTGATCACTTCTTTTTCTTCCCTCGCGCGAAATCCAGTATGGCGCGATTCACGACCTGGCGGATGCCGTCCGCGTTGCCATAGTCCTTCACCCAGAAGGAGAATGAGACCA
>CAITKI010000148.1 GCA_903892905.1 uncultured Microcaldota archaeon
AGCAGCTCGATTATTGCAACAGATATGCCGAGCCGAAGCGAGATTATGCTTGCGAGAAACACGAGAATTCCGGCTATTAGTGGCACCATGCTTGTTTCCATTGAAGCTCACCTTTCGTTAAGTAGAAGCTATCAGCCTTGATGGCGGTTTGCTTGGTCGCAGGCGAGCTTCATCGCCAATCTTGATTATTTCTACACAGATTTAATAAAACCTGATCCGTCAAGCTTGAATTTGTGGTCTGGATTCAGCTTGCAGACAAGGAGGCCGCTGGCGGCATCCTCCACGAGCTGCGAGGAAACTCCTCTTTCCATGCTGCATTTGGTGCAGTTATAACGCATGTTCTCACCTCGACAATCTCTAAGTAGAAGCTGTCAGCCCCTTCGGGGCGGTTTAGCTAAATGCTCGGTGAGCTTCATCGCCATAGCATGGTTTTCATTGAAAGTTTAAAATCGTATTGTAACTTCCTCATTTTCCTTGGAAACGCGCTCTGTCCAGGCCTTTATTTACCTCAGGCAATCGCCTAACTCGCCTTCGTCTCAGAAACAAATCCTGCACATGGAATGCACTCTGAACTGCCCTTGATGTTTGCGCATGGATTTTAGCGGCTTGATGGAACACCAACATGCGTAATTACGCAGGCTGCTTTATTTATATCAAAAATCCGAGCCCAAAGCAGATAACGGGCTAGCTCCAGTTTCCGAGGTAAAATCCGGTGCAGAGCTTATAAATGTCTAATAGCACATTATCAAGCGGACAAAGGATGACCGAAAAAGGCTTGCACTGAGGTTTGTTCTTGAAATGCGGCGGTCGCACTTTTTCTTCTTGAAAAAGGCGACACGTTGTGCTTCGGCACAACGATTGTCGCATTTTCTTTTTTACATTCCTTAATTTATTCCTTGCAGACCAAAAAAAATACGCGCAAGGGAAGCATCAGCAGCCGAGCCTGTACATGCTTTTTAATATTGGTACTTCCGAAATAGCCGAATAAACGGATGCGGCTATGGTTCATCGGTAGAATTCTGGCTTCCCAAGTCAGAGAGCGGGGTTCGATTCCCCGTAGCCGCATATGAAGCACATACACGTCGCAGCGCTCGAGCCTGACTCGGAATTCGCCAAGAAAATCGGCAAGAAGGGCAGCGAGAGCGATTTCACCATCTACAACTGCAAGGAGGGGGACAAGGTCATCTGCCTCTACCAGGCAAGCAAGTACCCTGAAAAGATACAGCCCCTGCTCTATGCGCTCTCGCTTTGCGATGTTGCATACTTCCGCCCCAATGAGATTGACAAGTTTGCAGGCGAGATGCTGGTGGCATGCGCAGTCTTTGGCAAGCCCCTCATCGTGATTTCGGACCGTGTGGGGCGGGGCGACATCGAGCCGCTCATCAAGTCGGCAGGCGTGCAGAAATACGAATTCTTCGATGGCGATGCAAACGCCTTGCGCGAGAAGCTCATCACCCTTTCCACCACCCGGAAAAGCGAGGGCAAGACCGAGGTGCTCATAGACTCGTGCTTCGCAGTGAAGGGAATTGGCACGGTGGCGCTTGGCATTGCGCAGCAGGGAACGGTGAGCGTGCACCAGAAGCTTTCCTTCCTCCCATCCGGCCTTGAGGCCGAGGTAAAATCCATCCAGGTGCAGGACGTGGACGTCAAGGAAGCAGAGGCATCCTCGCGCGTGGGGCTTTCATTGCGCGGGGTGGAGGCCGAGGACGTGGGCAAGGGCGATCTCGCTGTTGAGGAAAAATTCCCGTCTGCCAGCAAAATAGAGGCAAGCATCGCGCTCACAAAATTCTACAAGGGCGAGATCACGAGGTTCGGGAAGCTCGACCGCACAACCGAGTCCATCGTGTACGCATTGCCCGGAGGCATGTTGTACTGTTCAACACCGATGAAAGTGCTGTTCAAAGTCGCATAGTCCGAAGGACTCATAACGACAAAATCCGGAGCTTCACCGCCGGCGTTGTCAGTGATCTGAATCAGATACTGCGCCATGTTGGC
>CAITKI010000149.1 GCA_903892905.1 uncultured Microcaldota archaeon
GGCTGTCATCCGGCATGAGCGCAAGGGTGTAGAAGAAGCTCTGGCTCCCGAGGAGAAGCCCTGGCGTGGAGACTGGCATGGCGCTTGCGCGAAGCACCATCTGGGCAAGGAGCGTGTCGCTGATGATGTCGTGCACCCCTCCCTCCTGCACTGCCTTGAACATGGCAATCCTTGAGAACGGGTCGAACGCGTCCCTTGTCCCGACAAGGGAGTCGGGCGTGGTCACATACACCTTGGAGGAAACCAGGGTGGCGTATGCCTGGGTGAACTTGAGTGCGGTGGTGGACGCGTAGTCGCCCAGTTTCCTGTACGAGTCGAGCATTTCCTTTGAGAGCTGCGCGTACTTGTCGCCAGGAGTGGCGCCTGCGGCTGGAGTTATGCCGAGGGCGGCATATGCGGCGTCAAAGCCTTCCCCGCCTGCGCCATACCTCATGGTGCAGACATAGTCGAATGCCGCACTGTTCAGCTGGAGGTCGCCAATCATTTTCCTGAGGTTGGCCTTTTCATCCGCTGAAAGCGTGGTGTCTCGGGTTATGTGGATGACGTTTGCAGCGCGCGTCATGGTATAAGCTACAGAATCTATGGTGATGATTGCCATGCCGCCGTCTATTATGGCATTGACCTTTGCAAGGTTGCCGGCATCCATGTTGACGCCAATTCTTTGGAAGTCCGCGATTTTTGCGCCCGCTGCCTGGTCGCGCAGGACATCGGGAAGGGCCGCATTCCCGCTCTGCGTGAAGATGTTTATCCTTGCGTCAATCGCATTCATGGCGGTTACCGCATCCGTCAATGCCGTAATCTTCTTGTTGAGTTCCCCTCTATCGAATTTCCCGTCCTTGAGGCAATCCTTGTAGTACGGCGAGGCACTCAACATGCCCAGCAGGTCGCGATTCATGTCCGATAACCCGTATTTCGAAACGAATAGGCTGACGTCGTCAATCTGGCTGTTGAGCACGTTGTAGATGCTCTTGAGCCCGGCAAGGTCGTCCATGTTGCTGTAATTGTCAAGCACGCTGAAGGTTTCCTTTATCTTTCTTATCCTGTCGGCGTATTCGCTTTCAATCGGCAGGGACAGGCTGCCCTTGCTTTTAGGCGCGGCCGTCGTCCCGGGCGCTGCAACATTCGTCCAGAACGGATTGTTGTTGCTCTGCGCCACATATGCCTTCACATTGGCAAGTATCCTGTCCTGCGCAGGCTGGCTCTTGCTTCCCGCGCCTTTTGCGGCGTTTAGGTAGTAGCCGTATATCCCGTCCACCAGCGAGGCAGCCTGGGTGTCCCCCATTTTCTTGGCAAACGAGTGCAGCCACTCAATCCCGTCCTTGAGCTCCGGAAGGGTGCCGCATTTCTGGAGGTCGTCGAAATGCTGCTTGAAAATCTGCTTGGCGCCCTGGCTCATCTCAGCCGGCCCGGATGGCGCCTCGAAATTTGGAGTTGCGTATCTCATTTTGACCATTGTTTCACCTTATGATTTCATTTTAGCAGGCTGGCCTGGTAGTACGGGGAAATCCTGTTTGCCCACTTGGCCGCATCATTCGTGTCGTCAAACATGCTGTCGTTGTACGCCTTGTCCTTGACGAACAGGCCTATGGCATCCGCCGCATCCTGCCTTGTGCCAATCACGCCAGCCCCATTTGCCATGACTGCCTTGACGACATCATCGTAATTGTTTTCGAGCAAACCATACAGCAGCGGCCTGCTGGCCTGCACATCCTGGTAGGCGGATGGCTGGGCTGTTTTCTCCGCCTTCTGCTTTTTCTCCCCCTTGGGCCTCGCGGCAGGCGTTTCCACCTGCTTCACGGCGTTCTCCTCAGGCTGCTTTGGATTCCCCCCCTGCTTGTCAAGCGCGTCCTGTGCCTGCTTGATTACAACATCGTACGCCCCCTTGGGGTCCATCTGCTTGGCCTTGTTGTAATCAGCCAGGGCCTCGGCGTATTTCCCTGCCGCGAAATAAAGGTCGCCGCGGTCTTTGAAGTAAAATTCATATGTCGGTTCAAGGCTAATCGCTGCGCTCATGTCCGCAATCGCCTTGTCATAGTCCTTAAGCGACTCATATACCATTGCGCGGTTGAC
>CAITKI010000150.1 GCA_903892905.1 uncultured Microcaldota archaeon
ACCCGAAGATGAAGCTCATCTGGATTGCCCCGATTTTCCTGACAGTGGTTTTCCTGTGGGCAGTGGCAATGGCAGCAGTATACTTCCTCGACTCGGACCATTTCGTTTTCGGCATGACCGACCAGCTTTTCGACATCGTCACGTTCGTGGGCATCCTGATTTTCGTGATGCTGCCGGCCTACATCTATTATTCGCTTGAGTATGGCGCATTCACATATGAGCTCACGTTTTCCGAGCTTGTGATACGCCGTGGCGTGCTTGCCACCAGCCTCAATGCCATCCCGTACTCGCACATCACCAGCATCGACGTGCAGCGCTCGATTCTGGACAGGCTGGTCGGGATATCCTCGATAAACATCACAATCACGGGACCGAAGGAAGAGAAGGGCATGTTCGTGCTGCCCGGCATCCCCTGCGGCATTGACCTTGTTTCCGAGATAAAGCAGAGGGCAGAGGACGCGCCGGCGGTTCCGCAGAAGCAATCATCCGCGCAGCCATCTGTAAGGCACGACGACGAGCTCGCGCTTCTGGTTCGTGAATTGCGCGCGCTCAACCTCAACCTTGCGTCGCTTCTTGCCGCGCTTAAGGGGCCATCTGGCCGGAAATAAACGGCGGACAGAGCGCTACTTTTATAACCGCTGGGGGCAAAAACACCTTATGGTTTCCCTAAGCGCGGTGATTTGGAAAGAGGACGGCGTTTTCATAGCAAAATGCCCAGAGGTCGGCACAATCAGCCAGGGCAAGACAATGGACGAGGCGCTTTCGAACCTGCGCGAGGCTACTGAGCTTTACCTTGAGGAATGCCCAATGAAGGAACATTCCCGCCCCATCCTCACCACCTTCGAGGTGCAAGGCTATGCCAGCCCTGCTTAAGAAATGTTCTGGAAAAGAGTGCGTCCGCATCCTGTGCAATAAATTCGGTTTTTCGATGAAGAGGCAGAAGGGCAGCCATGTTGTTCTTGTGAAAGAAACAGGAGCAGAAAAGGCTGTGGCTGTGGTGCCGCTGCACCGTGAACTCAAGCTTGGCACGCTCAAAGGCGTGTTGGAACTTGCCAAAGTAAGCGGAGAAGAATTCGCAAAGTTTCAGTAGCGCCTGTATCAGCAAGAAAGATGAAAAAGCCGTGCGCACCTGCCAGCCGCGTTCTCAGCATGAGAAGATGAAAACCAACCCATGTTCTTCTTTCTTGTCCATCCGCGCGTAGCCGTAGCGCTCGAACTGCACGATGTCGCCAAGCGCGAGCTCGCGGCATGAAATTTCGCAGAAGCCTGCGTCCTCGGACAATGAGTTTTCGCGGAAGTTGCCTGCCTCGTCCAGCAGGTCGCCTGCGATTTTCACCTTGCATGCGACCGCGGACTCAAGCGGCACCCACTGTATCTTTTTTGCAGCCAAGCCTTCATCTGCGTCGTATTTAGCGCGCACCATGCCATCCGCTTTCTCAGTCACCACAAGGTTGTAAAGCTCCTTGAGGCGGAAAGTCTCGCCAACGGAAAGCGCTTCTGCGTCCGTGCCTGCAATCCAGAACTCAGACGCGGTTGCCATCTTCCGCTTGCCCATGCCTGCGTTTTTCGGGTGGTTGGGCACTTCCACTTCCTTCCCAGGCGCGCCTTCCACCATGAGCTTGGCAGGCGAGCGCGCAAAGTAGCGGCGCATGCACCGCTCGTCAAGAATTTTCCTGTTCTCTGCAAGCAGCGCGCCCCAATTGGGTTCGGATTCCACTTTGGTGAGGCCGAAGGAAAGAACGAATGACTTCACTGCCTCGGGCAGTATGCCTTTGCGCGCGAGCGCCTTGAGCGTGGGCAGGCGCGGGTCATCCCAGCCTTCCACTTTCTTCTGCTCAATTAACGGCGTGATGAGCCTCTTGGAAATCGGCGCGCCCTTGATGGAGAGGCGCGAGAACTCGATGAGCTGGGGCGGGCGAAGCTCCAGTATCTTGAGAATGGCAAAGTAAAGCTCGTTGCGAAGCTCATACTCCTTTGTCCTCATGGCATGCGTGATGCCCTCGGTGGAATCCATTATGGGCGCCACAAAATCATATGAAGGCCAGCACTTGTACTTGTCGCCCTGCCTGTAGTGCGGCGCAGTTATTATCCTGAATAATGTGGGGTCGCGCATCACGGTGTTGTCGGAGTGCATGTCGCCGCGGAAGCGCACCACTGCGCTGCCCCCCACCATTTTCCCTTCGCGCATTTTCCTGAAAAGGGACATGTTCTCCTGCGGCTCGCGCACCGTGCAGTCGCATGCCTTTTTCTCCTCCCTGCCTTTCTTCACCTGCTCGGCAGTGCACGTGCAAACGTACGCCTTGTATTTCACGAACATCTCGTCGCAGCTTGTGTAAAAATCATCCATCCTGTCCGATGTGTAGCTCTCGCCAGACCACTCAACACCCAGCCAGGTGAGCCCTTCCTTTATGGCATCCACGTATTCCTGCTTTTCCTTCTCAGGGTTGGTGTCATCGAAGCGAAGGAGCATTTTCCCGCCGTGGTTGGCCGCGGACTGGCAATCCAGCCACGCCGCCTTTGCATGCCCGATGTGAGGGTAGCCTGAAGGCTCGGGGGGGAAGCGAGTGAGCACATGCCCTTGCACCGCGTTGGGCAGCTCAAGCTCCTTTTTCTCCTCCTTCTTCTCCTCGTACTCGAACTCCTTCATTTCCGCCTGCGCCTGCTCGTGCGTAAGCGCGTTCACCCGCTTTGCCTCCTCGTTAAGTAGCTTCATTGTCGCCTTCATGTCGTTTTTGGCGTCCGGGAATTCGCCAATCACTTTGCCCACTACCTTGCCCGGGATTGCGAGCTTGTAGTCCACCGCGTTTTTCAGCGTGTACTTGCGGATGGTTTCCTCAAGCGAGAGTTTTCCTGCCATGCGCCAATTACGGGAAGAAGATTATTAAGAATGCGCGCGAAGGAGAGTAATCGATGATAATCTGCGGGAAAAGCGCATTGGCTGGAAGGTGAAGGCATGAGGGAACAGATACTGAAACGCCTGAAGAAATTTGAGAAAGACAATAACGTAGAAGTCATTATTGCAGTCGAATCTGGCTCGCGCGGCTGGGGATTTGCCAGCGAAGATAGCGACTATGATGTAAGGTTCGTCTACAAGCACCCGGTCGCCAGGTATGTTGAGTTGCAGCCCCCGCCCATGTCGCACGAATGGATGGATGGCGAGGCGGATTATGTGGGTTTCGACATCCACAAATTCTATGACCTTCTTTACAAGTCGAATATGAATATTATTGACTGGCTCATGCAGGACGTCATCTACATCGACAATATGAAGGGCAAGGAAGCGCTCAAGAAATGCGTCTCCAAATATTTTGATAGGCGGACCTATGTGGAACATAACCTGGGGCTTTGCAGCAAGAACTATGGCAAGTACATCGCTTTAAACGCCACCAATGAGCCAACGGCTAAGAAATATGTTTACTGCATCCGGGCACTGCTTTCTGCAAAGTACTGCAACGAAAGGGGCGAGATTGCACCCCTGAAGTTCCAGGACCTGGTTGCAAAAACGCTCACTGCAAGCGAGCGGAAGGAATTGGATGAGATGCTTGAAGCCAAGAAAAAGACCCGGGAGAAGGAGGGCTACCGCAACGCGAAGTGGAAAGGGTGGATCGAGGCAAACCTCAAAATGCCGATAGCAGCTGAAAACTCAAAGG
>CAITKI010000151.1 GCA_903892905.1 uncultured Microcaldota archaeon
CCGAACCTGCCGATGAACGAGGCGTTCGCGGTTGCAGACGAAATTCTCTCAAAGGCGGTCGGAGGACTTGTGTGGACTATCACGCAGCCGTCGCTCATCAACATCGACTTTGCGGACGTCCGCTCCATCGTTCAGGGAGGCGGAGTCGGCTTCATCGCTGTTGGCGAGGGCAAGGGCACTGACAAGGTCCGCGGAGCCGCGGAAGGAGTGCTCAAGAACAAGCTGCTGGATGTCGACTACGAAGGCGCAAACGGCGCGCTCATCCACATCTCAGGAGGGGCAGACCTCACACTTGGAGACGCCATCAAGGCGGGAGAAATCATCACGGAGAAGATGGACCCGCAGGCAAACGTCAAGTGGGGCGCGAGGCTCATCCCCGGATACGACGGCAAGCTGGAAATCGTTGCCATCGTGACTGGAGTGAAGGGTGCGAACGTGTTTGGCGCAGGATCCGGAAGCGACGAGCCGAAGAAGGAAGTGTCGTACAGCGACATAGAAATAATCGGCTAAGAGCAACCAACCGACCAACCTATAACAAACTATCTTTGGAAAACATTGGCGCGCGGGAAACCCCAACCCTCCTTGCGCGCTTTTGGTTTTTTTTACAACCCTTAGCGGGAGCCCCGAAACCGTTTTAAACCTTATTATATCAACTGATATAAGTGATTCAAATGGCATCCGAAGCCGCAGCAGCAAAAGCGCCCGCAAGGGCAAGGAAATTCTCCCGCCCGTCGGCAAGCGCGCGAAGGAGGGCAAGGTTCGCACCAAAGAACATCCTGCGCTACCCGCGGCTTGACACCATCCTCATGGTGGAGGACGCGATAAAGAATGCCGACGACTACATGACAAAGACGCAGCTTTGGAAAAGCCTGAAGAAGAAAGTGATGTACCAGACGTTTTGCGTCATTATGGACTATTTCGAGCACTCTGGAAGGATAATTTACGACAAGGGCGACCGTGCAATCATCTGGATTTGGGATCCCGAGGGCGTGGCATACTACAAAGCGCACCCGGAGCTTAACGCAAGATAGCATCATCGCTCGTGGTAGCCAAACCTTCTTTCATAAGCGGAGTGGCCGAGCCATTCGAGAATAATCGAGACGACTTCGACTGAAGTCCCTCTTGCTGTGTAAATGAGCCTCCAACCGTGCGGAAGGTCATATTTCCAGAGGTTATTGATTCCGTATTTCTGCACGTAGATTCTTGGCCAGTTTTGCCTTGGAATCCTTATGCCTGCCTTCTCGCTTTTCTCCAGCTCCTTTATGGCACCATCAATCTGCGAATAAAGCTCCTTTTCCTCGTGCCTGCCGTTTTTCAGCCTTTCAAACGCTTCTTTTAGTGGCAAATCGGCAAACTTGACTGATTTTGCGCGGACGTCTGTCATGCTTCCACGGAAAAATTGCCATTTCTTCTCTTATAAAAGTTTCACAAGCAGGATGCCGGTGAAGTTTACACTTTTTGCAACTTCCTGCACTCCTGCTTTTCCGCTTTTTTGCTTTTTGCCACCGCCCGCGTTTTTCACCTCGTAGAATTTCCTTCCTCCGAACGCGTGCGTTCGTAGGGCGTTGACCAATTAAAAGTCTTTGCCCGCCTTTCATTTTTGTAATTTTTCTTCCTGTCGTTAAAGCAAGTGCTTCCGCTAGGAAGCACTGCGCAGATTTTGCATTTACTCCCTGAGATTCACAA
>CAITKI010000152.1 GCA_903892905.1 uncultured Microcaldota archaeon
ACCAAGGCATCGCGCATCAAGGGCGTGTGGCGCGAGTTTGTCATCTATCTCCTCTCCCCCCAATAAAAGATAACAATTAAAAAGCGCGCAAGTGAATTGCCCGATGGTGATCCATAATGGGCAAGTTCGCATCCGTCTTCACGCTATCCATCGTCGCGCTCCTTCTTTTCGGCTGCGTGTCAAAACAGCAATCCGTCCTTCCTCCTGTTCCATCCCCGCCATCTTCCCCTACTCTGGTAGGCGGCGACAAGGACGCGCACGGCTGCATAGGCTCTGCGGGCTACACATGGTGCAACGCATCGCAGAAATGCTACCGCTCCTGGGAAGAGAACTGCACGGCTTCTGCAGCACCGGCAGGCGGCAGGCAATGCAAAACCGTCTCGGACTGCGGAGCAGGCGCAGCGCGCTGCGTGAATGGGCAATGCACGCAATACGACGAGCACGGCTGCGTCCCTGACGGCGGCTACACATGGTGCGAAGCGCTCCAGCAGTGCATCCAGCCCTGGATGACGAACTGCACCGCGCCCCTCATCGGCGGCGATAAGGACACGCATGGCTGCTACACGGCGGCAGGCTATTCCTGGTGCAACGCATCGCAGAAATGCTACCGCTCCTGGGAGGAGAACTGCACTGCCAGCGGCGCGCTGGACGGCTCTGACCGCGACGCGCACGGCTGCATCGGAAGCGCGGGCTATTCCTGGTGCCCTGACAAGCAGCAATGCATCCGCCCGTGGGAAACCGCATGCAACGCAACCGACAGGCTCGCAAACGCGGAAGAGCACTGCGCGGACGCAAACATGGCGCAGGTCTCGGTCTGCGGGCAATACATCAAGGTGGTGAGCAGCCTTATGGGCGGCGGCTCCACATTCTACTCGGACAACGGCACTGCGACAGTCTGCCCTCTTGTGGCGCCCAACTCCATGTCCCCCCAATGCAGCCTTCTCATGCTTGGCAGCAACTGCATCGACAAGGTGGTGGACTGCGCAAAGGTGAACTTGCCTGGCGCAGTGACCGACCTTAAGGACGACCCGAACTTCGTGGGCGCGCAGCTCACATGGCCTGCGCCTGACAGCAAGGCGGTGGATTATGAAATCTTCCGCGCAAGCCAGGACATGAAGTCGGTGTCCCTCATCAAGACAACTTCCCAGAAGAGCTACAACGACGTTTTCAACGGCAAAGGGGCGACGTTTGCCTATTTCGTGCGCGCGCGCAACGCGGACGGGGCGGAATCCCCAGTCTCCAATATAGTATATGTGCAGCAGCTGAGCACGGCCTCAGGGCCGTCGCCAGGGCAGATTGACTGATTGCATGGCAGGAAAAAACAAGCCGAAACATGATCTGGGCAAGCTTGCCCTTTTCATCCTCGCGTGCGAGCTGGCAGGCGTGATAGGCTCGATTTTCACAATCCAATCAATCCCGACCTGGTATGCCACGCTCATCAAGCCGCCCTTTGCCCCGCCAAACTGGCTGTTTGCGCCGGTCTGGACCATACTTTACGCGCTCATGGGCATTGCAGCTTTTCTCATCTGGGAAAAGACGATGCTGAAGGGTGCACAAAAGAAAAAGGCAGCGTCTGCGCTCAACATATTCTGGCTCCAGCTTGCCCTCAACGTGCTCTGGTCCATTGTTTTCTTCGGCGCGCGCTCGCCCCTGCTTGGGCTTATTATCATCCTTCTCATGCTTTTTTCAATCGCGCTTGCGATGTGGCGCTTCTACTACATAGACTGGCGCGCATTCTGGCTCCTGGCGCCCTACATCCTCTGGGTGGGCTTTGCCACTTTGCTGAACTTCTATATCTTCGCACTCAACCCGTAGCAGCCCAAACCCCCCTCTACTTGCTTTCAACAAATTTCAGTGCAGCGGAGTTCATGCAGTATCTCTTTCCTGTCGGAGCAGGGCCGTCGTCAAAAACATGCCCCAAATGCCCTCCGCACTTTGCGCACACCACTTCCACGCGCACCATGCCCATGCTCTCATCGCGCACTTCCAGCACGCTGCCTTTTTTCACAGGCGCAAAAAAAGACGGCCAGCCTGTGCCTGACTCGAACTTGCTGCCAGATGAAAAAAGAAGCGTGTTGCATGCCGCGCAATAATACTTTCCTTTCTTTTTGTTGTTCCAATAAATCCCGCAGAACGGCGGCTCGGTGCCCTTCTCGCGAAGCACATGGTACTGCGCAGGCGTGAGCTTTCCCTTCCACTCGTCCTTTTTGCCGCCTGCCATGCTATCATCCCTAATTGAACAGCGGGCCCGTGGTGTTCCCTTCCTGGCTGTACCCTGCCGATTCCCAATAGCCCCTGAAACTCGTGTTGTCGCTAAGCTCGATGCTGGTGACCCACTTTGCCCACTTGTAGCCGTACTTGTCCTCTGCCACCACCATGAACGGGAAGCCGCGCTCCGGCGGCAGCGTGACGTTGTTTACCTTGTACGCCAGTATGATGTTCCTGCTGTTTATGTAATCCAGCGGAAGCGATGTTGAGTAGCCGTCATATGCGCGGAATATCACGGTGTTTGCGCCCTGCTGCACGATAGCATCCTTGAAAATGTCCGACAGGAGCACGCCTTCCCAGAGTATGGTGACGTTCCAGCCTTCCACGCAATAAAGCGTGACCGCCTTCGAGTATTTCTGGTGCGCAAGCGCCTCGTCATATGTAAGGTTCAGCGGCTTGCCCACGAGCCCGTTCACTTCGAGCCTGTAGCTTGCCTCGTCAATGTACTGCGGCCCCTTGATTGAATTTTCCTGGAAGCCGCTTATGGCCGACAGGTCCTTGCCCTGGTAGCTCCTGACCTCGACCGAGCCCAGGCTTGCCACGCCGCCCTGCTGCACGCAGCCGATTGCAAGCGCCCCTGCCAAAACCGCAAGAGCCAGCGCCATCACGATTATTTTTCCCATGCCATCCCCTCAAACCTTGCAGCTTGCCTCGCCGCGCTTCATCATAGTGAAATTCGCTTCGCTCATTTCACTACTGAACAATTTCTCTGGAAATTGTTCATCAAATATTTCTGGTGGTATTCCTCTGCTGGCCAAAATTCTCCTGCAGGCACCACCTCTGTGACAATGGGCAGCCAATATTTTCCCGATTTCCCAAGCGCTCCAATCGCGCGCTTTGCCCCCTTCTCCTGTTCCTTGCTGTGGAAAAATATCGCGGAGCGGTACTGCGCGCCAATGTCAAGTCCCTGCCTGTTCCTGCTTGTGGGGTCGTGCATGCTGAAAAACTCCTCCAGCAGCTTCGCATAGCTGATTTTTTTCGGGTCGAATTCCACGCGCACCGATTCCGCGTGCCCGGTCTTGCCCGTGCAGACTTCCTCGTATGCAGGCTCCTTCTTCTTGCCGCCGGTGTAGCCCACCTCGGTGTCATGCACGCCTGGCAGCTTCCTGAATGCCTCTTCCACGCCCCAGAAGCAGCCTGCCGCGAACGTTGCAACCTCGAGTTTCTTTTCCATAATCATGCGCCTCGTGCATGCCTTGCTTGCGCTGGAAGCTTAATATCCGCACCTACCCGCAGGTGCGCGGGCGCACTTCACTTCTTGCCAGCTTTTGCGTTTTCAATCGTCATTCGCTAACGCGAATGGCGAGCAGAATTCGCCGACGAATTCTCAATTGCCATTCCCATGCCAACCGCAATGATTGGCATTGAAATGTAGAGCATGCCTATGGACATGAAGTAGGTCGGGGTGTCCACCTTCATCATGGGCACGAGCACTATGAAATCCAGCGCCCAATTCATCACTGCCCAAACAACGCCTGCAACCAGCCCTTCCTTTGCGTAGTCCTTCTTCACGCAGTCAAAGTATTTCACGAGCAGCAACGTGCCGACCAGCACGCCGAAGACCACCATTATCGTCTTGAAAAGCGCGTTGTCAATCGTCATGCGCCCTGCAGTTGGGTCAAAGAAGAAAAACGATGCCACGAAAGGCAGCAGCCACGCGAGGAATCCGAACAGCACAAGCATATGCGTCTTGGTCATCTTCATCATTTCACCCGCCCACCATATTCGCACAAGATTTATAGCTGTAACCCTACCCACGCGCGTCGTGCCTGCCTTTTTAATCATGCGCCGCCCAATAATGTTCGCTAATTCTAATTGAAAGCAAAAGGGTGAGACTATGGATTTGGGATGGGGAAATGAAAAGGCAAGCAAATTCGTGACCAACGTGGGCTTGATAACTACCGATGGGCCTAACGGCGCGAACATAATGGCAGCGGAATGGACATACTATGTCTCCTGGTCGCCTGCGCTAATTGCAGTGCACCTGGGCGGCGGGAAAACCGCAAAGGCAACATCAGAGAACATAATGGCGACGCGCGAATTCGGCGTGAGCATCGCGGCAGCCGACCAGCATGTCATTTCGAGCATTGCAGGCGGCTCGTCAGGGCGCGATGTGGACAAAATCTCAGTGCTTAAGGAAATGGGCGCACAGTTCTATCCAGCCAAGGGCATCAAGCCCCTCCTGCTCAAAGGGGCGGCAACCAACATCGAATGCAGGCTTATCGAGGCAAAGGAGCTTGGCGACCACACCGTGTTCATAGGCGAAATGCTCTCCATCGAAACAGACATGGCAAAGGAGCCGCTGCTCTACTCGTTTGGCAAGTACTATGCGGTGGGCGAGAGGCTCCATAAGCCCGAGCAGGGCGTGCTTGACAAAATCGAGCAGCTCAAGGCAAAGTTTTCCAAGAAGAAGGCCTAGCCCGGGCTGATGGCTTGAAAAAATAAAAAAAGAACAGAAAAAGCCTACTTCTTCTTTTTCATTTCACATGCCCCGCCGCAGCATTCGCACTTGCACATCAAAGGCATGATGCCGCGCAGGAGCAGGTACAATCCCACTATCAGCCAGGGATTGGAATACATGCCAATTCCCACGGCGATAAGGCCCAAGCCTGCCAGTATCTTCAAGACTTTCTTGCACATGCAGCCCATATAGTCCCCTCCGGCATACCATCGAGGGCCCCATTGCAGCCTATCGCCCAAGTCCGCCCTCAAATTGTCGCCTGAAGGCAATTCTCATACGTTGCTTAAAAGCCTGAGCCTTTCCTCGCCGATTTGTGCTCTGGTGAACAAATCAGGGGCTGAGGCGTAAGCTGCCTCAGTTTCTTTCTTTTCAGCCCCACAACTGGGGCAGGCAACCATCAAACATCATGAACTTTGCGCAAACCTCATCATGCAATGACTTCTGGGTCCTGCCAAATGTCTCTTCCCCAAACATTCTCTTGAAGGCGGAAATCACTCCTTCTGAATGAACCCACCTCATAGTGTAGCCGCTGTCCTTTTTCCATCTGTCATAATCTGCTTGCCCTCTGACCTGCTTTTCCCATGCAAGCTCAAAGTCTTTCTTCCTCCTTGCACGGAGATGCGGAGGGGGCTTCCGCATCATGCTCTCAACAGACTTGTCATTAACCCTTATCACCGGCTTTATGCTGTTTTTGGCAAGCCCGTATATCAGATCCTTGAAGGCGCCAGCCCCGTCGATGACTACTGCATCTGCCTTGCTTTTTTCCATGAGGGGCAGCTTTTCCCTTATCATGCTCTTTTCGGAGTCATGTTCATCCCCTATGGAAAAATCCACGACCTTGTCATTCTCGTCTGTGAAAAGCCCAATTCTGAGGTATTTTACATCTGTTTTGTATCTCTTGCTCCTGTAATAGCCGCCCCTGCCTACCCTGAGGCACATCCCGTCAAAGTAGAGCCTCTTTCCATTCAGTTTCTCAGGCGTTATGCCTGATGGGATGTGCAAATCCAATTCTCCTCTCCTTTTCACTATTGTGGAATGATCAAAGGGAGATGGCCTTGGAAGCAAGGTGTTCATGAAGGCGCTCATCATGAGCGCCAGTGTCCTGTCATCCATTCTGAAAATCTGCTTCAAAAAATGGAAAAGAAGGAGGACAGATTTGGGAATCTGAAACTTCCTGCCTCTCTTCTTTTTGTTGAGCTTGTCCAGCTCTTTTATTACCTCATCTACTGTCGGTCTGCTGAGGATAAACTCAACAACTTTCCTCTTTCTTTCCAAAAGTTCTTTCTCATACGTCTTCCAGTCCCTTTTTGCCATTGGAGGCACCTCCGTGCCTCCCACGGAGGAATTTACACCAAAAAAGAAGAAATACCTTGCAGTCGCCGAGGTGAGTTATTCACCACACCACCCTTGCTTTTCAAGGGTTTGCCCGGGCGTTTTAAAAGCAGGGCAATGCAGAGGAATAGCGGTGAGCGAGATGGGCAAGAAAAGAGCGAGCGAGATGGCGGTTTTTCCAACAATGCATGAGTTCAATGGGAAAACCAAGGAACTGATGCGCCTAATCAACAGCCCCAGCTCCATCAAGGCATACAAGGAACTCCTTAAGGAGCTCAAGTGCGCTCCGCCTGACGTGGGCAACAAGCTTAGGGAGCGCGTCTGGAAGGGGAAAAGCCCACGCGATATATTGGAAGAACTGGATGGGGGCTGAGCGAAAGCTTCCTTTCTTTTCCGCCGGAAACATAATCTTTAAATATTCTTTACTATTATTAAATATTATTAAGCCGCAGGGGTGTTTCCATGGCGTCGGAAGCTGAAAGCCAGGGGTTGGAGTTCAAGCGCGAAGTCACGAATTTCATGGACATAAGCAAGGCTGCCTGCGCGTTTGCCAATGCATCGAGCGGAAGGATAATTGTGGGGGTCGGCAATGACGGCAAGTCCCTCGGGGTCGCAGAAAAGGAGATAGACCTTCTCCAGCAGCGGCTGGAAGGCGCGATACAGAAAATTTCGCCCGTGCCTTTCCACAAAATCGGCATCGAGGAAAGGGAAGGGAAAAAGGTCGTTGCCGTGGAAATATACCAAATCGGCGAGGGCTCCTTCTGCACGTTCGGCGGAATAGTCTATTACCGCTCGGGAAGCACAAACGCCAAGCTCGAGGGAAAAACGCTCCAGGACTACATGGTGAAGCGGAGGATGCTCTACTTTGACGAGTCGGTTTCAAAGGCGGGGGCTGCGGATGTTGACCTGGAAAAGCTGCGCATTTTCCTGAAAAAGCGCACGCCAGGCGTGGAGTTCGAGGAAAAAATGGCGCTGGACCAGTTTTCAAACCTCGGCGTGCTGCAGAAGAACGGCGAACCCCGCCTGAAAAACGCAGGCGTGCTTTTCTTCTCAAAAGAGCCTGCAAAATTCATCCCGCAAAACGAGATGAAGCTGGTGCGCTTCAAGGGAAAGGATGCGGTTGACATAATCGATTCGAGGTTTGTCAACGCCACAATTCCCGACAACGTGAAGGAAGCCGAGGATTTTGTAAGAAAGAACACGCGGACCGCGTACAAGATAGAGAAAGTGGAGCGCATGGAAGTGCCGGAATATCCCCAAAAGGTGATCCGCGAAGCCACGGTGAACGCGATAGTCCACCGCGACTATTTCAGCAGGGACGCCATCCAAATTAATATTTTCGACGACAGGATGGAATTCATCAACCCCGGCTCCCTCCAAAGCGGCTTGAGCGTGCAGATATTGGGCAGCCTATCAATACAGAGGAACCCGCTTGTTTACCGCCTCATGCGCGATTTGGGGCTGGTTGAGGGCCTTGCGACAGGGATTCCAAGGATGAGGTCTGGGATGAAGGAAGCTGGCTTGCCGGAGCCGGTTTTCGATGAGCTTGGGAATTTTTTCAGGGTGACTCTTTACAACAGGAAGCCGCCAATTGCAGGCGTGCACAATGAAAGGCAGAAAAAGGCGCTTTCCTACCTTGAGAAAAACCCGTCCATAAGCTCGAAAACATATGCGAAGCTCAACAGCGTTTCGCACCCGATGGCGGTTGCCGATTTGAACAGGCTGTGCGCAATGGGGGCCATTCGGAAGGTTGGAAAGACCCGGGGCGCGTATTACGTGATGGCAAAGAAATGAGAATATTATTAAGTATTATTAACTATTATAAAATGCACCGGCAAATGGCATGCCACTCCCGCCATCCCAACGCCGTCTCGCCCCCGGGAACCTTTTTAAACCTTCGGCGCGATTTAAACGCCGTGGGAAGTGAACGCGTACTGTATCTGTTAGCCTTCATATTACTCTTCAGCACCGTCTTCACAGCCGACGGCCCAGCCTGCGGCTCCGCAGGCTGCGACCCGCAGATAACAAGCCCGCCCGCCTCCCTTTCCCCCGACGCGCCAGGCGTGAGCATCACCAGCACCGCGGACGGCTTCACCACCCTCTCAACAGCAAACGGCAGCAGCATGAAGATAGAGAAGGGCGCGCTTGACAAGCTTCGGGCTGGCGAGCGCGTGCGCCTGTTTGTCAGGAAAAGGAAATCCCAGGAGGAAACAGCCCCCCTGCCGCAGCCTGAAAACGCAACCTTGCCGCCCGAAGCCAACATCACCGCCGAGCCGCCTGCCGACAACTCCACCAACATCACCACTGCCCCTGAGAACATCACCTTGCCTTCCGATAACTCAACCGACACCACTCTGAATGAAACCACAAACAGCACATTGCCATCTGAAAACTCCACAAACGAATCCCTCAACGCCACTCTTCCAGAAATCACATTTAACGAATCCCTCAACGCAGCCTTGAACGAATCCCCCAATATCACGGCAAACGAAACCCTCGGCATAGCCGCAAACGAGACGGAAACTGCCATTTCCACCCCCCCTGAAAACAGCGCCAACGATTCCCTGAGCTTCACCATCCAGGAAAACCTTTCCACAAACGAATCATCCAACTTTTCCCTCAACATCACCCCTGCTGACAACACCTCGAACTTCACCCTCCCTGAAAACCAGTCCCTCCGCCAAAAAGACCGCGGCA
This sequence comes from uncultured Microcaldota archaeon, assembly GCA_903892905.1. Classification (GTDB taxonomy): domain Archaea; phylum Micrarchaeota; class Micrarchaeia; order Anstonellales; family Anstonellaceae; genus UBA10161. The sequence goes on from CAITKI010000152.1 coordinate 8,759, forward strand.
TAGTGGGCGAATTCATCCTCTTCTACCAGAAGTTCCTGCTCATGATTGCGCCGCCACCCGATAATTCTCCTCTGCCATCCGAAGCCCCTCTCCAGCCCGCTGCCATTCCCTCCGCGCAGGTCGACGTCATAACCGACCTTGCCAGCGGCGACCAGGTTGTCGAAACCGGCATCGGCGGCCTTGCCGCCCTTGCCAACAGCGGCGCAGAGGAGGTGTACATTGACTACAATGTCACAGCCTCCCTCACCGACACCGTGCCCTTGATAGGCGCATCCGCCGCCCAATCCAACCTGAGCATCACAGGCAGCGGCATAACCGTCTGCCTTTTGGACACCGGCGTGGACTTCACCGAGCCCACCCTGAACGGAACCGCCATCTCAGGCTACGACTTCGTGAACAACGATGCCGATGCAACGGATGACAGCCTCAACATGCACGGCACCAAGATGGCAGCAGTCATCCACGCAGTCGCCCCCGATGCCACCATCATCGCAGTGAAGGTGCTTGACGAAAACGGCACGGGCTATGCATCCAATGTGATAGCAGGCATAGACTACTGCATGCAGGCAGGAAGCACCGTGAAAATCATTTCCATGAGCCTGGGAGGCGGCAGCTACACAGGCTACTGCGACTCAGACCCTGTTGCCGACGAGGCCAATTTTGCAGCCTCGCAAGGCCTGTTCGTAACAGCCGCAACAGGCAACGATGGCAGCGCAGGCATAGACGCGCCTGCCTGCGGCTCCAACGTCACCGCAGTCGCATCCACCACCAAGCAGGATGCAGTTTCCCCATTCTCCAACATGAACGGCATGGTGGACCTGCTCGCGCCCGGGCAGAGTGTCATCATATTGGGTTCCAGCAACTCAGGCACGTCCGTATCAGCCGCGCACGTCTCCGGCGCGGCAGCGCTCCTTCTCCAGTCCAACACGTCGCTCTCCCCCGCCGATGCCGAATGGCGCCTCAAGTCAACAGGCGTGCCCATCGAATACCAGGGCGCCAACTATAGCAGAATCAACGTTTACGATGCCATCCTCGACATCCTCGGCGGCATGCCCACCAACCAGTCAATAAACAACACGAACGAGACGCAGAATGTAACATATGGCGCGCAGACAAGCGCGGGCAACGTAACATGCGGGCAGAACCTTGACACTGCAGGCGCGCTTTACACGATGAACGCATCCTCATCGATAAGCGGGCAGAACTGCTTCAATGTGACAGCCGCAAACATCACGATTGACTGCCAAGGCTTCAGCATAGCGGGCAATAACTCGTCAAGCACCTATGGCGTCATCTCCAACCAATACAACACGACAATAAGGAACTGCAACATCAGCAACTTCTCGGTAGGAATCTTCTTCAACACTGCCAGCGACGGGCTAATCCGCAACACAACCGCCAGCACCACGTATCCATTCGCATGGAGCAACGATGGAAGCGGTTTCTACCTATTAAACGCCGTGCGCAACAGCGTCATCAACTCCACCGGCATTTCCCCCTCCTCTGGAACCGGCATCTACATCTACCGAGGCGGCTACACCAACATCACAAATTCCACAGGTTCATCCGCCTCAAACTCCGGCATCGTCCTCCGCGGAAGCTATAACGTCACCATCAGCAACACCCAAATCACGGGCAAAGAAAACACTTCTGGCGCGCTTCGCCTTTCCGGCACCGGAACAAACAACAACAACCTAATAGCGAACAACACGATCAACGGGCTGGCAGGGACCTACGCAATCACTCTGATGACCGGCGCGGTGAACGTCAACAACTCCTTCATCAACAACACCATCCTCAACGCCACCAACCTGCTCTACCTTGACGCAGGCGCATCCAGCAACACCTTCTGCCTGAACAACTTCACCAGCATCGGCAGCCCGACAACCTATGTGCAGGACCTCAACGGCACCAACTCCTACAACTGCACCTACGGCGGCATAGCCCAAACCCAGGGCAACATCTATGCAAACGTCCTCAATGGCTCAATTGGCGTCTACGGAACCAACAACTCATCCATCGCCGGGCTGTACATAGGAACCTCGGGCGCCGGCGTTCCCTACAGCAACACCACGTCCGGCAGCAAGTTCTCCTGCAACTTCGTGGGATGCGCGGACTATGCCCCCCTCACCAACCAGTCCGCGCTCCAGTGCGGCGTGCTCTCCTCCGCCAGCACAATCTACACCATGACTGCGAACGCCTCCATAA
>CAITKI010000153.1 GCA_903892905.1 uncultured Microcaldota archaeon
ACCCAATAAATGGCTGCGCCAGATGTGCCAAATGGGCTTATTTTTATCACGTTGTAGCCGAGCGTGTACAGCTTCTCACTTTGCCTGTGCGTTAGGCTGCTTGCAAGAAATAGGTTTCCGCTCAGGTCAAACTCCTTCTTTTCTTCCTCTTCCCAGTCGCTATCAATTGCCGTTTCCGGCTCATCTTCCTCGGGTTCTTCCGGCTCTGTCTCTTTGATTGCAGGCTTTACTGGCTCGCGGACGAGTTCTGGCAGGATTTTCTTTGGAGGATAGATGATATCGTGGGCTTTATCGTAAATCCACCAGAGGATTATCGCGATTATGTATCCGATGACAAATGGCAGGACTATCAGCGCGGCAAAGCCAATGGCTGACAGCACGAGCGCCACTCCGAGCAGGACCAGAGAGCCAATCACCAAACGCTCTAGGAGGTCGTATTCATTGACCATGTCTATTCCTCCAGCAACTCCTTGTCCAGCCCCATCGCGAAAACCTTCTTGACCAGGAGCGCCTTCACTTCCGGGTCCTGCATCAGGACGTTCATTATTCCGTTCCCCTGCTTGTTGTAGTCTGCGATCAGTACCTTTTCGTCAAACGGATTGCCGCACCTGCCGCAGAAGGATTGCGTTGGCGAGTTCTTTTCTTTGCAGCGGGAGCAGATTCGAAGGTCGAGCTTGGGCTCCTTTTCGATTGGTTTGTCTTTCATGGAATACAATTGCAGAAGAGCGGTGTCAACATCCCTGCCGGACAAATGAACATACGTTGCCGCCATTTCGCTTCCCTGTGTCCAGCCGAAGTATTCCTTCATTTGTGCTTCAGTTAGCTTGTTTGCGAGGGAAGTTGCTCGGCTGTGGCGGAAAAGATGCGGGTAAATGCGCTTCCTTATGCCGCTTGCCTTGCTTGCCCGTCTTAGCATTGCGAGAATCGAGGGATAGGCGCAAGGCACTGGCTGGTAGCGTGCAAGCCTCGCAGGCCATAATGGCGCATCCGGGTTGTCTTTGTCCGGGTGTTCCTGAAGCCATGCGGCAAGAACCTGAACGCTTGCGATTATTCTTACTCGTCTGCTGCCAGTCTTGCCATTCACCATTAAAACAACGCCATAATTGTCGAACTGGACGTTCTTGAGCTTGAGATATAGCATTTCACCTATGCGGCATCCTGACTCGTATAATGCCAAAATGAGCGCCTTGTCGCGTGGATTGGTGGTTGAGTTGGCGAGCTTTTGCACTTCTTCAACTGTCAATAATTCCTCTGGCAATTTGTGCGCCTTGTTGCTAAGTTTCGGCTTGAGCCATTTTATGACCTTGGGAAACTCTTCGTCCTTGCCGAGAAGCCACTTGTAGAACATTTTGAGCACGATTTTGAAGTCGTAGCGTGTGTATTCCGCATAGTTTTTGGAGTCAATATCGGTAACCAGCCGGATCAGGTCTGTTTTTGTGGCAGTCGAAAAATCCTCGTCGAGCCACTGCGCAAGCAGGCGGACACAGTACATGCACTTCACAACGCGGAGCTTGCCAGAGCCCTTGGCAAGACGAATCCGTGCGAAGTTTTCAATCTGCGTCTTGGCTTTCGCAGGCAAAGCCGAGACCTTCAATCTTCCCAGCTCCCGCTCGAAGTTGGTTTGCGATTTGTACATAACATACTCGTTCATGGGTGCGCACCTCGGAGTGAGCCCCCTGTCCTGCTTGACCTTCTATATAAACCTAGGCGAGACACGCAACGAGGAGGAGTTAGGGCATTGACGAGGGCAGCAAGATGCTTCTTTTTCATGCCAATATTATTTCGGCAGGGGTCTCATTATGGTTCGTGCGTAATTTGGCATTATTGTGCAGGCCCTATGAGCTGCGGATTGACGCAAGGGCAGGCGTGCATTGATGACGTGCAGAGGTACAACTATAGTATCATACAAGGTGCAGGGAGGGAGATTCGAACTCCCGAAGACCTAAGTCACCAGATAACGCATGCCGCGCCGTAGCGCGGAGATCTTGAGTCTGGCGCGTTAAACCGGGCTCCGCCATCCCTGCGGGGCTATTGAGGTGGCTTTTATTTAAAAATCAGAGCAGGCTCGCCGCATAACCCAGCAGCCCCACGCCAAGCGCGAGAAGGGAGGTTTTGCGAAGAGAGATGAGCGTGGCTTGGTCTTTTTCCGATGCGCGCGCGGACAGGTACGCCATTGCTGCGAAGGATAATGCTGTGAGAAGGACTAGCCCTAATGAGAGGATGTTCGCGCGAAGCCCAAGGGCGAATGGCCAGAGCGAAATGGGGACCAGGAATGCATAGAGGATGGCTGCGGCATGAAGAGCATTTTTCTTTCCGATGACAACGGGCAAGGTGCGCGCGTTGCGATGTTTCACGTCGCCTTCCATGTCCTCGGCGGATTTGATTATTTCCCTGCCCAATCCCGCCACGAATGCCACGAGAGCGATTGCCCAGATGCGCGCGAAGATGCCAGGCGCCACCACGAGGTTCCCGAAAAGGAAGGGAATGGCCATGGAGGCGGCTATGTAGATGTTGCCTATGAGGGGAAGTTCCTTGAGCTTGAAGTTGTAGATTATCGAGAGCGCGGCAAATATGAGGGTGATGTAAAGCGCGGCGGTAGAGAGGGGAAGCGCGGCTGCGATGCCGATTATGTAGCAGGCTGCGGCTGCAAATAGCGCGGATTGCGGCGAGATTTCGCCTGATGCGAGCGGGCGGTCCTTGCGCTTGTTTGCTTTGTCTGTCTTGACGTCAAAGTAGTCATTGAGCGCAAATGAGCCCATTTCTATGAAGACAGGCACTGCAAGGGAGCAGATGATGAGAGGAAGCGCAGGAAGCGCGCCTGAGAGGAGCTCGCCGATTAGCACTGCCACGGCTAGCATGAGCGCGTGCTCTATCCGAAAAAGCCGCATGTAGGCAGAGAATGCTCCCATGGAATGGTTCTGAGGGGGAGGTTTAAAAGGACTATTTCCCCTCTCTTTTACGTGAGAGGATATGGAAATATTTCACATAGGTTTGCCCAGGACGTTCCTTGGCGTGGAAAATTCCGGCAGGAATTTTCCAGAAGTGGAGCCCAGGGGCTCCACTAAGATTCCGAATGAGGGGAAGAAGGCACGCTACGTCGTGCTTTCCTCGCCTTACGAGGGCACGGTGTCGTACGGCACTGGCACGAAAAAGGGGCCTAACGCGATAATCGAGGCTTCGCGCCAGGTTGAAACGTATGACATTGAGTCTGGCAAGGACTTTGCCGAGTGCGGCATATACACTGCCGACGAGCTGGAAGTGAGCCATGCCTCGCCTGAGAAAAACTGCGAGTATGTGCAGGAGGCAGTGGAAGCTGTCCTGAAAGAAGGCAAGGTGCCTGTGCTGCTTGGCGGGGAGCACTCGGTGTCAGTGGGCGCTTTCAATGCCATTGCCGCGAGGAAAGGCGCGGGAGACATCTCGGTGCTGCATTTGGATGCCCATGCGGACATGAGAGATGAGTACGAGGGAACAAAATGCAACCATGCCTGTGCAATGAGGCGGTGCAGGGAGAAGCTGCATGCTGTTTCTGTTGGCATCAGGAGCTATTCGCTTGAAGAGGCTGAAGAGATTAAGAAGCAGAAATGCGACATTTTCGGCGTGGAGTTTAGTGAGAGCGACGTGGTGAAGAAGCTCCGCAAGGACGTTTGGGTGACAATTGACCTGGATGCATTTGACCCGTCTGAATGCCCTGCAGTGGGCACGCCTGAGCCAGGAGGCATGAGGTGGAAGCAAGTCATTTCGCTTTTGAAGAAAGTTTGCGAGACGAAGAGAGTCATTGGGTTTGACGTGGTGGAGCTTGCCCCTATCCCTGGGCAGCACGTGAGCGATTTCCTTGCTGCGCGGCTAGTTTACAAGTTAATCTGCTACATGGAAGCAAACAGGAAGTAAGGAGTGGCTATCATGGCGGACGAGACAAAAACTTCGGCATTGTCTGGCTTTTACAAGCTAGCGCGCAGCGAGAGGATTGCCAAGGTGGCTGCATTTTCTGGCTTGTCCGAGGAGCAGAAAAAGCAGCTGGCATCAGATTCGCCGCTGGGATTTGAGGTGGCAGGGAGGATGGCGGAAAACGCGCTTGGCCTTCATGCCATGCCGCTTTGCGTTGCCACCAACTTCATAGTGAATGGCAGGGAAGTGCTGGTGCCCATGGCGCTTGAAGAGCCCTCGGTGGTCGCTGCGGCGAGCAATGGGGCAAAGCTTTGCAGGGACACTGGCGGCTTTTTCGCGGTTGCGGACGCGCCTGTCATGGTGGGGCAGGTCCAAATTGTGGGCCTGAAGGACGCTGGGAAAGCTGTGCGCGAGCTAAACTCGAAAAAGGCGGAGATAATGAAAGCTGCCGAGCCATATGCTTCCGGCATTGCAAAGTATGGCGGCGGCATAAGGGCGTTTTCCGCAAGGACGCTTCCTACCGAGCGCGGCGAAATGGCGATTGCGGAATTTGACGTTGATGTAAGGGACTCCATGGGCGCAAATACAATCAACACCATACTGGAGGGCGCGGCACCTAAAATCGAGGAGATATCCGGCGGAAAGGTGCGCCTGCGGATACTCTCCAACCTCGCTGTGAAGCGCCTGGTGAAGGCAAAAGCTGTTTGGAAGCGCGACACCATTGGCGCAGACGCGGTGGAAGGCGTGCTGGATGGATGGGCTTTTGCTGATGTTGACATTTACAGGGCATGCACGCACAACAAGGGCATAATGAACGGCATTGACGCGGTTGCCGTGGCAACAGGCAATGACTGGCGCGCAGTGGAGGCAGGCGCGCATGCGTTTGCTGCCACGGGAGGCAGGTACCGCTCGCTTACGCGCTTCAAGAAACTCGCGAATGGCGATTTGGAGGGAGAGATTGAGCTGCCGCTTGCAGTGGGAACGGTGGGAGGCGCGACGCGCTCGCTCCCCTCTGCGCAAGCATCGCTTGCCATTTTGGGCGTGAAAACGTCGCAGGAGCTTGCGTGCGTGATGGCATCCGTGGGGCTTGCGCAGAACTTTGCAGCGCTGCGCGCGCTTTCAACTGAAGGGATACAGAAGGGGCACATGGCGCTCCATGCGAAAAACCTCGCCATTGCCGCAGGCGCGGCAGGGGAGGAGGCGGACAGGATAGCCGAGCGCATGATTTCTGATAATGACATTTCTGCCAAAAAGGCAGCCGAACTGCTTTCTGGCATGAGGAAAGGGAAAAAATAGGTGCTTTTGATGAAATTTGATACCAAGGAAATTATTGCGATTCTCATTGTCTTCCTGCTGCCTTTAGGCATTGGGCAGTTTGTGGCAAAGACCACGCTTCCAGAATACGGCGCGGCCGTGCAGATGATGGGCAGCGCTGGCGCGCAGCCCGTGAATATTGCAGTGGCGTCCGCGCTTGAGAAAGTTTATGCTGCCATCATGGGCATGCCTGCCATATCCGCGTCAGCAATCGTGGGCTTCCTGCTCATATTCCCGCCCCTGCTCCTTGCATTCACGTCGCTGTTCTTGTATTTTGCATGCAGGGAGATGGGATACAAGAAGGCGCAGTCTGTGTTTGCAGCGGCGCTTTTCGCCCTCTCTTCCACTGTGTCGCTTTCCTTCCTCCCAGGCGTATATGGAAGCGCGCAGCTTGCCATGCTTCTCTTCGCGGCGTTCCTGTACCCGTTCGCCGCCTTTGCCCAAAAGCCCTCCAGGGTGGAAATGCTGCTTGCAGCCGCAGTGCTTGGCCTGGCAGCCGGCTATGTGAATGCTGCCTTTGCGCTTGCAGGAGTGGCGTTCGCGGTTGCATTTGCTTTTGCGCATCACAAAAAGAAAGAGGGGAAAAACTACCTGGCGATGCTTGGCGTGCTTGCGCTTGTTTTCGCTGCTGCCGGCTTTTTGTCCCCTGACAAGTCCCTGCTTGAATTCTCCGCAGGCAACCTCGCGCAGGCTGCAAGCGGCATGCCGTTCCTCTTCGCAGGGGCTGCGGCCTGCATAGGGCTTTTCTTTTTCAGCAAGAGGGACTCGGAGTATTTGGCGCTCCTATTGCTTGCGATGGCGCTTTCGTGCTTTTCGCCGCTTGCCGCATCCATTCTCCTTGTTTTCCCGGTTGCAGAAGGCACGGCAAGGATGATGGAGGACATTTCCAAGTCAGCAAAGCTTGCGGCGATTTTTGCCTGCGCATTTTTCCTGGTGTTCGGGCTGGTTTACGGCGGCCTGGCAATCTACCCTGCGCTTGGCGCCGCAGTGATGCTCGCGGTGCTTGCGCCGCTGGTGCTCCACTTCTACGACTACAACGCGCGCGCGGTGTTTTCAGTGATGGGCGCGGGCCTGCTGCTCTTCTCTCTGTTCTTCGCGCTTTTCGTGCAGCTGCCGCCCATAAAGGCAGGCTACCCAAGCTATACCGACCCTGCGCTTGCGCAGGCGCTAACTTATCTTTCAGGGAACAGCGCCCAGAGGCTATCCACGCTTGAGAGAGTGGATGCCTTGGCATTCTACCTGCCAGGCGTGCAGCGCGAGAATGCCGCGAATGCGGAGAAGCTCCTGCTTTCTGGCAATGCAACCCTGGAACCAGGCACTTACCTCCTGTTCTCGCTGCCCACGCTTGAACAGCTGGCGCCAAAAGGCGGGTTTGACGTCTATTACTATGCGCAGAACTACTCCAACAGCGGCGTCACCTATGCGCTGTTCATTTCGCAGCAGGGAAGGCTGATATCCCGCGAGCTTACAAGCAGCGGGAAATTCGCCCTGAAAGACGGCGCGGCGCTTGACAGCTACGGAAGCTATTATGCCCCGGTCTCGCTTCCGCGCATGGTGATGCTCTCGGACAGCAAATCGATAAGCGACAAGGCAAACAGGATGCTGGTGCTTGAGGAGGGCGGCGTGCCGCCGCATGTGGCAGACATCTATTCCGGCAGGGATGCTGGCATGGCGCTTGCAAAGGAGTTTTCCGGAGTGGCTGTTTACAAGGTGAAATGATGGTGGACATTGCATTCCTCGCGGCGATACTTGCAACTGCTTTCTGCCTCACCTCGTTTGCCATGCCCGCGGTGATAAGGAAAATGAATGCTGCAGGCATTGTGGGCCACGACGTCAACAAGCCGGGCAGGCCTGAAGTTGCCGAGATGGGGGGCATAGGAATTGTGATGGGCGTGGTAGGCGCGCTTTTGCTTGCAATGGCAATGAAGACATTCTTCGGCTATCCGTTCAGCCTGGATGACATCATGGCCGCCATGCTCACCATGGTGATAATCGCCCTCATCGGGATATTCGACGACCTGTTTGACATGAGGAAAGACGTGAAAACTTTGCTGCCCATGGTTGCCGCGCTTCCGCTCGTGGCGCTGGCAGCTGCAGGGAGCACCACGGTTTCGCTTCCCTTCATAGGCGCATTTGACTTTGGCATTTTCTACATCATCGTGCTCATTCCGCTGGGAGTCACTGTGGCTGCCAACCTTACCAACATGCTTGCAGGCTTCAACGGCATGGAAGCTGGCATGGGCAGTGTGATATTCGCCTGCGTGGCGCTTTTGGCAGTGGCAAACGGCTCCACCGAGATGGGCCTGATTGCGGTTGCGATGCTAGGCGCATTGCTTGCTTTCCTGCGCTTCAACTGGTACCCTGCCAGGGTGTTCATAGGGGACATCGGCACGCTTTTGATCGGAGGCGCGCTTGCGGTTGCCGTGATCGTGGGCAACCTGGAGTCTGCAGGCGCAATACTGGTGATACCGTACCTGCTTGACTTTGTGATAAAGGCGTACAACAGGTTCCCAAGCACGCTCTGGTGGGGCGAGTGCGGCAAGGACGGAAAACTCCGCCCGCTTGAGGGAAAGGTGCGCGGGCTTTGCCAGCTTGTGATGAAAGCAACAGGGGGCATAAGCGAGCAGAGGCTGGTGCTCCTGTTCATCGCAGCGGAAGGGTTATTTGCCTTGCTTGCGATTTTGCTGTATGGAAGGAAGCTCTTCCCCTGAGGCGCATGATGATGCTGGTGGAAGGGCGATGGCATCTGCCAGCGCGCCTGATGATTGTTTGGAGTTGATGTTGTGATTGTAGTAACCGGCGGCTCTGGCTTTATTGGCACGCACCTTTGCGGCAGGCTGATTGACGACGGCTATGACGTGAGGGTGGTGGATATAGCCCCTCCGAAAGCCGGCGTGAAGGCAGAGTTCGTGCGCGCATCCGTGCTTGATGCCGCGCGCCTCACGAAAATGCTTGAGGGCGCGGAGGGCGTGGTGCACCTCGCGGCGCTCATAGACGTTGCATCTTCAGTGGCAGACCCTTTCTCGGACTTCTCGGTGAATGCCGCAGGCACCATAAACGTGCTTGAGGCCGCAAGGCATGCGGGAGTGAAGAAAGTGGCGTTTGCATCCTCTGCCGCGGTGTATGGCGAGCCATTCAGGCTGCCCGTGGACGAGGAGCACCCGACCGCCCCGCTGTCCCCATATGGCGCGGCGAAGCTTGCAGCCGAGAGATATGTGCTTTTGTACAATTCGCTTTACGGCATGGAGAACACCGCGCTGCGCCTTTTCAATGTCTTTGGCGAGGGGCAGAATGCCTCCAGCCCGTATTCGGGCGTGATAACCAAGTTCGCGGACGCCATAACCGAGGGCAACCAGCCCATAATTTTCGGCGACGGCGAGCAGACGCGCGACTTTGTCCATGTGGATGACGTGTGCGATGCGTTCGTGCGCGCCATTGAGGGCCAGGGGTGCAGCTCGCCCCTGAACATCGCATCCGGCGTGGAAACCTCTGTGGCGGAGCTTCTTGAGACCATGTGCGGCATCTGCGGCGCTGACTTTTCCCCGACATACATGCCCGAGAGGAAAGGTGAGATCGCGCGCTCGGTTGCCGACATCAAGCTTGCAAGGAAGAAGATAGGCTACTCCCCGCGCATGGCGCTCTCGCAGGGGCTGCGCGAGATATTGGAGGCCAAGGACGGCGAGCGCTCCATTTTCAAGCCGAAGAAGTGAAAGCGGACTATTTTTCCCTACTTCAACCCAAGCGCGAGGTCTATCACGCTTATGTACTGGTTGATGCTCTCGTAGTCCGTGGTGCGCCCGATGTCCAGCCAGTAGTCAGTGAACACGTATCCGCCTATCTTCTTGCCCGACGCAAGCAGGCGCGGGAAGACATTGTTCGCAAAGTCCTCGCCCGGCTTGATGTACTTGAATATTTCCGGCTCGAAGACGTACACGCCTGCGTTGACGTAATTCTCGACAATTGGCTTCTCGCGGAAGCGCGCGATGTTGCCGCTGGCGTCAAGGTCCGCCACGCCGTACTCGAGCGGCACGCCTTTCTTGTTGAGCGCGATGGTGGCGATGTTCCCGCTTTTCTTGTGCGCGGCAATGACTGCCGCAATGTCGAGGTTGGAAAGATGGTCGCCCATCATGACCACGAATGTGCCGTCCATTTTTTTCCCAAGGGGCAGAATGGAGCCGGCGGTGCCCATCTCGCTTCCCTCCACAGAATAGTGGAGCCTGAGCCCGAATTTGCTCCCGTCGCCGAAATGCGCCTCGATCTGCTCGTGCAGGTAGCCGACCGCGAGGTATGCGTCCGTGACACCTGCGCGCTTGAGCGATGAGAGAACGTATTGCAGTATGGGCTTCTTGCCAAGGGGCAGCATTGGCTTTGGGATGGTGTAGGTATAGGGGCGCAATCGCGTGCCCTTGCCTCCGCAAAGTACTATGGCTTTCATGTCATCACACCTGCCCTTTCCCTGCCAAGTCATTTAAAAGAAATCGCCTGCACGTGGAGCGCACGGAGGCCTTCAGCTGCCTTCCTGGGCAGCTTGCCCTGCACCACCACCATCATCTTGGGCTCGGGGTACAAGTCGGGGTCGTCAGTGATTATTTGCCTTATGCCCACTTTGTATTTCGCAAGCACAGCCGTGACTTTTGCAGTCAGCCCCACCGTGTTGGGGTCCGCATCAATCTCGATCACGTCGTGCCCGAAGTGCTTTGCGGCGCGGGAGACGTTCGAGATGGGGAAAAGCGAGGAGAATATCGCGAAAAGCTTGGGGTCGATGGCAATCTCGCGCGCGGTTTCTATCACCACGCGCCTGTCCACGCCAAGCGCCCTGCCCATCTTTGCCGGCGCCAGCTCAATGGCGTCGCAGTAGAGCCTTCCCTTCCCGTCCACGCGTATCCCCAGGCGGAGCATGGTGGAAACCACGCGCAGGGCAGCGCGCTTGCCGGCGAAGCGTTCCTCAAGGTATTGGAGCATATGTACAATATTGAACAAAAATGTTTAAAAAGGGACACCATCATAATAAAGCACAGGTGACGCTCATGGAAACCAGGAAAAAGCCAATTGAAGTGAAGGCAGAAAAGCCGCAAAACAGGGCAGGGGAACTTTCCCCCACCACCACACTCATGCACCGGGGCACGCTGGGCGAGTGCGGCGTGTTTGGGGGCAGGGGCATGTCAGAAGGGCCGAAGACGAAGGAAAACAAAGGGGCGCAAAATGGAAAGACGCCCCTTGAGCTTTGGCGGCCAGAGCCAGAATACGGATGCTGAGAAAAAGCCAAGCGGCTTCCGCTGCCCGTGCATGGTGGTGCCGCAGCAGCAGGAAGTGAGCAGGGAATTCTTCAGGACGCCATTCACGAGCGGCTTCTGCTAGCGCATTATGCTTTTCCCACTGCCGCGCGCACGATTTCCGCGTATTCTTTCATCAGCGAGTCTGCGCGCTTCTTTGTCTTCCCCTCTGCAAACACGCGCATGTAGTCCTCGGTGCCCGAAGCCCGCGCAATCGCCCAGCCGTCGTCAAAGTCGCAGCGCACGCCGTCCACAAGCGTGAGGCGGGCGCCGCTTCCATTCGCATGCGCCTTTGCGGCGTTGAGGCCCGCGGATTTTGCCTGGCTGCCCTTTGCCTCGATTCTCGTCTTGCTGTTGAAGTATTCCGGCAACTCCCCCACAAGCACGCTCAGTTTTTCATCGCAGGCCATTTCGCACATCTTTGCGGCTGCGAAAATGCCGTCCTTTGCAGGGGAGAAACGAGGCCAGATTATGCCGCCCACCTCCTCGCCGCCCGACACCGCGCTTGCGCCAAGTCCAAGCATTTTCTCTGACAGGTAAGGCGCGCCCACAGCAGTGTAAATTGTCTTTGCGCCAAGGGGGGCGCATGCCTCCTCCACGCACCTGCTTGTTGCCACGGTTGTCACGACCATTTTGCCCTTCTGCTTCTTGCTTTCCCTGCATGCCTGCACTGCGGAAACCGCAAACCCCTTGTCGCCGACTATCCAGCTGCCCTTTTCATCCACGAAGACCACGCGGTCCGAGTCGCCGTCCCATGCAACCCCGAGGTCGCAGCCCTCGCCCTTCACGGCCTTGAGAAGGGATTGCACGTTGGGCTCGGATGGCTCTGAGGGGCGGCCGGGGAAATTGCCGTTGATATTTTCATTGAGCGCAAGCACTTCGCAGCCAAGTGCGGAGAAAACCTCCCGCGAAAGCGCGGAGGTGCCATTGCCAAAGTCAAGCGCGACGCGAAGCTTGCGCTTCTTTATCTTTGATGCTTTCACGCCTGCAATTGCCGCCTTTGCATGCGCGCCTGCAGCTGCCGGGAATGGGCGCACTGCGCCCACTGCCTGCCAGCCCGCTTGCGCGTATGTCCTTGCAAGCGCGGACTGCTCGATCAGCTCGCCCCGCTGATGGGATATTGCCACGCCGTTTGCATCCACGAACTTCAGCGCGTTCCATTCAGGCGCGTTGTGCGATGCTGTGATGATTATCAAGCCATCTGCCTTCTGGCGCGCAAGCGTGAACTCTGCAACCGGCGAGGAGGCCAAGCCTATGTCCAGCACATCCTTGCCCGATGCCATTATGCCTGAAGCCGCTGCGGAGTGGAGCATGGGGGAAGTGAGGCGCATGTCGCGCGCAAGGACGATTGCTTGCCCCTTGCACCAGGAGGCAAACGATGCGGACAGGTCAAATGCAAGCGATGGCGTGAGCATGTCCAGCCTTCCGCGCACGCCGTTGGTACCGAATAATGCCATGGAAACCCCAGCCATTCTTTTCATCAGCATAATATTCGGCGGTGAGATTAATAAGCCGTAACCGTAAGGGCAAATGCAAAGGCCATGCCTTCCGATTGCCTGGTTTCCAGGCATTTCAAAAGTATATCCCGACCTCTTCACTGGCGCGTTATCTCCCAATGCCTGCCCTTATCGGGACCAACACGGCGGATCAGGCCTTTCTTCCTAAGATTGTTGAGGTGGAATTTGACTCCGTCCTCAGTCAATCCGAACAGGATTGCAAGCTCCCTCCTTGTGATTTCTGGGTAGTTGCTTGGTAGCTGCCAGGCAGTTCCCCCGCACCGCCGTGTGGCGTGTTGTCCTTTTTGCGCCTAAAAACCGTGATGAACTGCCTTCCCACTTCCTTGAATGACGCAGATGGTTCCTTTGAAAGTATCAGCTTGATGCCGCGCCCCCACTCTTCAATATAGCCTGCATAATAGAAAACACGGGCAATTGCCGGTTTCCAGTTCAATGTGCGCTTCCAAGCAATACGCCAGTTTCCTTGAATTTCTGAGCGTATTTCGGATAAAGGCCTGCAAAGTCCGCGTCTTTTTCATATCTCCGCACTATCGTGTCGATCCCTGCAAGATATTTGTCAAGGTGCGACCCCTTGAGAAAATGCGCGAGCTTTTCGGAAGACACGTCCTTTTGGGACAGTGAAAGGATATCGAAGGCATCTTTCCACACCTTGGAGCGCAGGTATGCCGCCCGCTCGCCCATCGCGCCGCCCAGCAAGTTGCTTCTTCCGAGTATTGCGCCCATCTTGTATGTGAGAAGAAGCTCTATTTCCGGGACATATATCTCCACGCCTTTCAGCTTATGCTTCACGCTGTGCTTTTCAGCCCACGCCCAGGGTATGCGCGCATCCGTCCCGCTCACCTCAATTATCCTTTTGCCGGAAGCGGCATCGATTATTATCTCTATTTTCTGCCCCTTCACCATCACTTCCTTGTAATACTCCTTTTGAAAAAAATCGCGCCTGCGCTCAGCGTAGCCTTCACGATGGAAATAATCCGCGAGGACTTTCGACATCACCGCTTCGTTCGGAAAAATAACGTCTATGTCTTTCGAGCCAAAGCCATTGACGTATGCGTATGCCGCCCAGCCGCCAACGATTACAGGGGTATGCCCGACCCTCTCATTCATCCATTTTGCAAAATTGACAAGCTCGTCCAGGCTGGCATCGGTGATTGCCTTGTCGTAAAGCTCTTTCATTTCGCCCACCGTTTCCTTATCATATGCTCCGCCGCATATGCCTTGTTGCTGCAAAGAAGGTCGATTGTTGTGCGGAGGGAAGTCGTGAGCAGGAAGCCCTTTTTCGTTTCTGTATCTTTTTCAAGCGGGATATCGGGGGAATAAAGTGTTATGCTGGTGAGGCCGCCCGGATAGCGGCCCAGCCCTTTTTTCAATTCCCCGCTTCCGGAATATGCGTGGATGGATGGGTCGCGGATATAGGAATCGTAATATTGGGACGCGGAAGTGAGGCACAGCACCGCCCGGTGTTTTTTCAGAAGGGCGGAAAGCTCCTGTTCGGGAATGTCAAGCCTATATGTTGCGGTTGCCAAATTCTCCATTTTCCTGTAAAGCGGGAAAGTGGCAAGGAGCGCCGCGGGCATGATAAGCTCATAGCCCGAAGCGGCTTTTGCAACATAGCCAAGCCCAATGAGCCATTTTGCCAGCCTGTTCACCATGCCTATGGAAACGCCGGTTTCCCTGCTGACTTCAAGCTGGTTGAATGCTCCTTTTTCCAGAATGTAGCGCACTGCGACGTATGCCTTTTTGCTTGTTATTTTTACCATAATATCACTTTCACTTTTTAGTGAAACTTTCATCATTTAGTGAAAGTAACTTTATATGCCTTTCGGGTAGGGAAAAATTCCGCGATTTTGGCTTAAAAACATTCGTAGGGCAGGATTCCAGTGCTTCCAGCGATATTCTGGCACTATTTTCCCCAAGGCAACCGCATGTTCATGAAATAGGCTTCACATCTGAGAGGATTAATTGCCCTTTTTCTCCTCAACGCCCATCAGGGCGATTTTCTCGGCAATCTTGACAAGCGCAGGGGGAAGGAACGCCTTTTTCGCAACCGAGCGCAGCAGGCTCACGTCCTCCTGCTTGAAGGTGCGAAGCAGGAGGGCCACTGCCCCGAATATCGCAAGTCCGATGCAGCCCATCACGCCAAGCACTGCCAGGTAGGCGAATTTTGACGAGTAGACGGCAAGCTCGCCCGAGCCGATTGATGGCACGGCTGAGACCATGATGGGGGCGAGGGGCTTGAGGAGCATGATTGCCGCAAAGGCGACCGCGCCTGCAATGAAGAGCTTGTACACCCCGCGCGGCGTGCGGTAGTCCAGGTATTGCCTTCCATAGCGCTCAAACATCAGCGCTGAAAGAAGGAACGCCACTGCAGATGCCGCCGATGCGCCCTCCATGCCAAAGTAGGGGATGAGGAGGATGTTGAGCGCCACGTTTGCAATTGCGCATGCGATTGCCACGTAAAGCTCAAGCTTCACCAGGCGCATGCCCGCAAGCGCGAGGGACATCGGGTATGCAATTGTGGAGAACAGCAGGCCCAGGATGAAAATCGACATCGCGTTTGCGCCGGGGCGGTAGGCGCTTCCGTAGAAGACAGAGAGCATCTCGCCTGCGAATGCCATGGTGGCAAGCGCTATTGGGATGGTGACGAAAAGTATCCAGCGCTGGGAGGTCTGCATCACCTTGCGCATGGTGGCATGGTCGTCCTTGCCGGCAAGCCGGGAAATCACCGGGAGGAAAATGCTCCCCACTGCGCTTGGGAAAACCATGATGGTCAGCGCAAGCTGCGATGCTATGGAGTAGATTGCAACCGTCTCGATGGAATTGGCCGAGTTGCCGAAATATCCCAATAGGGCGCGGTCTGTGGAGGACACCAGCACCCAGAAAGACTGGACAATGGTGAGGGTTATCCCGAAAGGCAGCACTTCGTGCAATATCTCAGAGGTGCTCATTTTCTCGCCTGATGAGGGCAGGGTGGGCACGCTGCGCAGCAGCATGGGAATGCTCAGCAGGAACACTGCGGCATACGCCAGTATGAAGGCTGCGGACAGCGTGAAAAGCGTGGCGCCGAACACGGAAAAGAGAGCGACGGTGAGGACTAGCTTGATGATGTTTTGCATGTTGTTCAGGAACTGGTTGGACTTGATGTCGCCCCTTCCCTGGAGGAAGCTGGTGGAGACGCTGAACAGGTTTTCAAAAAGCACATATGCCGCAAGCAGGCGCAGGCAATCTGCAAGCCCGGGGCTTTGGTAGATTGCGCCAATGGGGTCTGCGAGGAGGAATATCAATGCAAACAGCAGGAAGCCGAGGAGCGCATTTGCCGCAAGGCTTATCTTAAGGAGCGAGATTGCCTTGCCCCCCTGTTTCTTTGACTCGAAATACGGCACATAGCGCTGGAGGGCGGCAGGAAGCCCCAGGTTGCGCCAGAAGCCAATGAGGCCTATCACCGAGATTGAAAGGTAGAACAGGCCCACGTTCTCCTGCGAGAATGCGCGCGCAACGTAGATTGCATATGCGAACGAGACGACCTTGAGCGCGATGGTGCCGACAAGGCCCCAGAAGCTGCCCCACGCCACCTCGTTGTGGTGCACTGCGGCCTCGTCAAGGGTGCCAGGCTCGCCTGCCTTGGCTTGTGCTGCTGCGTTATCGCCTGCCATGGCTTTTGAATGGGCGGGATACTTATAAAATGGTATTTGGAGAGAAACTTGCATGGAGCCATATTCATCGGAGCTGACCGCAGTTGTGCTTGCAGGGGGCCTGGGCACGAGGCTGCGCCCCATCACCGAGAAGGTGCCAAAGCCATTGGTGCCTGTAAAGGGCAGGCCGTTCCTGGATTATTTGCTGGAAAAAATCGCGCGCATGGGAGTGAAAAAATGCGTGCTTTTGGTGGGCTACAAGGGGAAGATGATTGAGGATTACTGCGGGGACGGAAAAAGATGGGGGCTGAAGATCGCATACTCGCATGAAAAGGAGCAGCTGGGCACGGGCGGCGCGCTGGTGAATGCTGTAACGCACCTGAAAGGCGCCGCGCTGGTGCTCAACGGGGACAGCTACCTGGACATTGACGCGCGCGCATTCTATGCCTTCCACTGCAAGCGCAATGCTCAGGCGACAGTGTATGCCATGCCGGGCACGTTGGAAGCGCGGGGAGAGGTGGTTGCCGACGAGGCCGGCTGCGTGTCCTCATTCCGCGAAAAGCAGAGGAGCGGCTTTGGGCTTTTCAACACAGGCGCATATATAATCGAGAAGCAGGCAGCGGAGTTCCTTGCGCAGCAGGTGAAGGAGAAGAAGCTTCCGCCCGCATTTTCCATGGAGCATGACGGCTTCCCGCTTTTTGTGGAGAAGGGGTGGCTGTTTGCCTATGTTGGCGCCGGGAAGTTTTTGGACATCGGCACCTTCAAGTCCTTGGAAGAGGCAGGGGAAGTCCTCCCGTAGGGCGCACAAGCTCAGGCCAACTCTGAATAGATTGCAGCCGTTTTTTGCGCCACGCTTTCCCATGAGTATTTTGCCGCCCTTTTCCTTGCCTCGCGCAGCTCAGGCTGCAAGTCTGATTTTTCAAGCTCGCCTATCTTTTCCTGTATGCTTCCCGACAGGATGTATCGCCCGGGCTTGTCAAAAAGCTCGGAGAGCGTGGCTTTCACCTCGCCCACGTCATTGGAGAGGAACGGGCGCTCCATTGCGATAGACTCGAGAAGCGTAAGGGGGAAGCCTTCGTATTTCGAAGGGAGGATGACATAGCGGCATCGCTCATACTGATATGGCATCTTGCCAAATTCGCATTCAACGAACTCAGCCTGCCTGCCCATCTGCCTTGCCTGCGCTTCAAGCTTTGCGCGCGTGCTGCCTTCGTTTGGGCCTATGAAAAGAAGCGGGAGGGAGGAGCACTCCATCATGCGCTGCACGCCCTTGTCTGGGTCCAGCCTGCCGACATAGCATGCGCACGAGGCTTGCTTGTAGCTGCTGCTTGGCTTGAAGAAAGACAGGTCAATGCCGTTTGGAAGCACGGCAATTGGCTTGCGTGTTTCCTTTTTCAGGAGAGGGAGAATGTCGGATGAAACGCTGATTATCTTGCTTGCGCGCCAGAAGATGAAGGGTGCCATGAGGTAGCGGTAGACGTAGTAAAATAACCTGCGCGCCCCGCTGATGCGCGGATAGCCGTGAATTGTCCATACCAATGGCTTCCTCCGCAGCAGGGAAATGAGCGCGCCGAAAAACGAGTAGAAGTTGCCATAGCCATGCACGTGCATGATGTCAAAATCCGCGCGCAGCGCGGAGAAAAATTCGCCAACCGGAAAGCGGAGCGAAGAGAAAAGCGGAAGGGACGCGCCCTTGCCGCCTATCACCTGCGCCTTCACGCCTGATGGGAGGGCGCGCGTGAGGCTGAGCACGTGGTTGGCAATTCCGTTCCTTTCGCCATAGGTGTGCACGAAATATAGGACCTGCATGTTGGCACTTCAGTTGGAAAACTCGTTTTCCACCATTTCGCAGATTGCATGGATGAGAAGGATGTGCATTTCCTGGATGCGCGGCGTCACGTCTGATGGCGCCTTGAGGACAATGTCTGCCGCGCCGTCAAGCTTGCATGCTTTTGCGCCCACCAGCGCAGCGGTGAATGCGCCGCGCGCACGCGCTGCATTGATTGCCAGAACCACATTTGGCGAATTGCCGCTTGTGGAAATGCCCACTACCACGTCGCCTTTTGCCGCAAGCGCCTCCACCTGGCGCGCAAACGTGTGCTCGTAGCCATAATCGTTGCCAATCGCAGTGAGGGCGGAAGTGTTCACGGAAAGGGCGATTGCGGGAAGCGCGCGCCTCTCTTTTATGTACCTGCCGACAAACTCGGCAGCCATGTGCTGCGCGTCTGCTGCAGAGCCGCCGTTTCCGAAAACAAGTAGCTTGCCCCCGTTCTTGAATGAGTGGGTTATCTTCGCAGCAAGCTTTTCCACAGAGGAATGGAGCGCGGAATCAGACTGCAGCTTTTTTGCAGCCTCGATATGCTCCGATGCGCGCCTGCTCAATAGGTTGTCCGCCATGAAACCATCCCCTCGAAATCAAAATCAAAGTTCACCAGGTGGGCGCCGTTCTTCGCCATGGCATTCATTATGCGCTTGCGGTCAGCAACGTCAGACACCACGAACAGGAAGCCCCCTCCGCCTGCGCCTGAGAGCTTGCCGCCGTACGCGCCGTTTTCCTTTGCTACGTCGTAAAGCTTCTCGATTTCAGGGGAGGAAACGCCGGGCAGGCGTTTTTTCTCAAGCCAGGACAGATGCAATAATTCACCCATCGTCTTGGTGTCCCCGCAGATAAGCGCATCGCGCATGCCATATGAATAGTCGCGTATTTTCTTCAGGTATTCCACGCTCTCCCCGCCTGCGCGCACGTCGTCCTCCTTTTTCCTTTCGATGTCGTGCGCGTCGCCCTGCCTCTTGTGCGGGGTCTCGAAAAGCATCATGGACGAGTGCCATTCTGCCACCAGGTCCTCCTCAAGGCGCAGGGGGTAGATGTTCATGCCGTCCTTCCGGAATTCCATGAAATTGAAGCCTCCGAACACCGCGGCATACTGGTCCTGGTAGCCGCCGGGCCTGCGGAGCATCAGGCGCTCCGCCCCATAGGCCGCGTTGGCAAAGCTGACACGGTCCATCATGGGCTTGCCGGATGCGTTTGACATTGCTGCGAGAAGCGAAACCAGCAGGGCGGACGAGCCTGCAAGCCCGGAGTTTTTCGGGCTCATGGAATGGATGATGAGCTCATAGCCCGCCTTGGGGGATAGGTTGGCAGTCTGCATTGCGGCTTTTACCACATCCACATTGTCGCGGGTGTTGGAGCCGAATTCCAAGTCTGTGCTGTCAATGTCGCGCGTGATGCCCCAGTCATGGGAGACTATGCGAGTATTGCCAGCCCCGTTAGGGGTCATCTTGGTGTATGAGTAGAGGTTTATCGCCACGTTGAGCACTGCGCCCCCGTGAAGCTCGAAGAAAGATGGAAGGTCGCTCCCCCCTCCGCCTATGCCGATGCGGGAGGGCGCGCGCGCCTTTATAGCAACTTTTTCCATGCTGAAGATAACAGATAAAGCCTTTTTATAGGTTCAGTATGCAAATAAGTTCGGGAGGGAATGACATGAAACATGATTTTTCAGATGATTTTGAAGCCAAGCTTTCTTCCATGGCAGACACGGGCGCGCGCGTGCTCATCACTGGCGGCTCGGGCTACCTGGGCTCTATACTTACCGAAATGCTGGTGGACAGGGGCTTTGACGTAACCGTGGTGGACAACCTCGCCTATTCCCAAAACACGCTGTTCAACCTGTTTTCCAGCGGGAAATTGAAATTCGTATTCGGCGACATAACGAACGAGAAGTTCATGCAGAAGCTCCTGTCTGACGGCAATTACGACTACATTTTCCCGCTTGCGGCCGTGGTGGGCTTCCCGGTGTCGGAGCAGAAGCCGGAGATAACCTGGATGATAAACCATGGGGCGGTCCTGACCATCCTCAAGCACAGGAAAAAAGGCAGCAGGATCATTTTCCCGACCACCAATTCAGGATATGGCATTACGAGCGGGGAGGCGGAGTGCACCGAGGACTCGCCCCTGAACCCGATTTCCACATACGGCAAGAGCAAGGTGGAGGCTGAAAAGGCGGTGATGGCGGCCGGCGACTCGGTCTGCTTCAGGCTTGCCACGCTTTTCGGCTTCTCGCCAAGGATGAGGACCGACCTGCTGGTCAATGACTTTGTCTACAAAGCCGTCAATGAAAAGTCCATCATACTGTTCGAGCGCAAGTTCAAGAGGAACTTCCTCCACGTGCGCGACGCAGCCAGGGGCTTTTTGTGGGCAATGGGCAACTGGGATAAGATGAAGGGCAGCACTTACAACCTCGGGCACCCGGACTACAACATAAGCAAGGACGAGCTTTGCCAGCTCATAAAAAAGCGCGTGCCTGCCCTGAACATATTCTACGCGGAGATCGGGAGCGACCCGGACAAGAGGAACTACGTGGTGTCGAACGCAAGGGTGCTTGCCACCGGCTTTGCGTTCAACCACACGCTTGAAGAGGGGATAGACGAGCTCGTGCGCGGCTACGAGGCATTCAGGGACTACCGCTTCAAGAATTATTGAATGGTGTTTTGATGAGGATACTTGTCACAGGCGCCACGGGCTTTTTGGGCAGCCACCTTTGCAAGCGGCTTTTGCAGGAAGGCAATGATGTGGCCGGGCTGGGCTCGCGCGAATGCGACCTTACAGTCGAGGGCTCGCTGCAACGCGCGCTTGCCGGGAGAAAGGGCGATTTTGACGAGATAATCCACCTTGCCGCGTGGACGCAGGCTGGCGACTTTTGCCTCAGGCACCCGGGGGAGCAGTGGCTGATAAACCAGAGGATAAACACCAATGTGCTTTCTTACTGGAAAGACGAGCAGGAGCAGGCAAAGCTGCTGTTCATGGGCACAAGCTGTTCTTACGACCCCGCCCTTTCGCTGCGCGAGGAGAATTACATGTCGGGCGTTCCGATAGAGAGCCTGTTCACCTATGCAATGACCAAGAGGATGCTCTATGCCGGCGCGCTTGCCTTGAACAAGCAATACGGGATGAAGTACCTGTGCTTTGTGCCATCCACCCTGTATGGGCCAGGCTACCACACGGACAAACGGCAGATGCACTTCATATTCGACCTGATAAGGAAAATAATCCGCGGAAAGCTCCATGGCGAGGAAGTGGTGCTCTGGGGCGACGGCCACCAGAAGCGCGAGCTTGTCTACATAGACGACTTCACATCCGCCATGCTGGCGCTTGACAGGCGCTGCGAAAACGAATTGATAAACATAGGGGAGGGCCAGGAGCACACCATACGCGAATTCGCAGGCATGGTATGCGACGAGGTCGGCTATGATTTTTCAAGGATAAAGTTTGACGCCTCCCGCTATGTGGGGGCAAAGTCAAAGTGCCTGGACATTTCGAAGCTGAAGGGGCTCTATCCTGAATATCGGCCCACTCCGCTGAAGGCAGGGCTATCGGCAACCATAAAATGGTTTATGCAGCAAGCTTGGGAAAAGGGATGATTGGATGATTTGCAGGGTATGCGATTCGGCGAAATTGGAGCTTGCGCTCGATTTGGGGCAGCAGCCATGGGGCAACAATTTCCTCACGAAGGAACAGGTGGGGAAAGAGCCATTCTACCCGCTGCGGGTGGTGTTCTGCCATGACTGCAGGACGGCGCAGCTGGACCACACGGTCAAAAAAGAGATAATGTTCGGCAACCACACCTACCTTTCAGGCATGACGCGCACGCTGGACAACCACTTCGAGAAGGTGGCGCGCGAGGTGGATGCCAGGTTCTATTCCAACAGGAAGAAAAAATCGGTGTTCGACATCGGCTCGAACGACGGCACGCAGCTGAAGCACTACAAGGAGCTGGGCTACGAGGTGCTCGGCGTGGAGTCCTCGGTGATGACTGCAAAGATTGCGAACGAGCGGGGATTGCCCACATTGAACAAGTTCTTCAACCTTGAGGCTGCCCGGGAGCTGAACAGGAAATTTGACGTGATAAACGCATCGGGCATTTTCTTCCACCTTGAGGAGCTGCATTCCGTGACGGACGGCATAAAGGAGCTTCTTGCGGACGACGGGGTTTTTGTGGTGCAGTTCATCTACATGAAAACCGCAATCGACAACCTGGCGTTCGACCAGATATACCACGAGCACCTGCTCTACTACACGCTTGAGACCATCGAGAAGCTGCTGGAGCGCCATGGGCTGTCGATGTTCGATGCTTACCTGTCGCCCATACACGGCGGGTCCATAATGGGCTTTGTCACGCACAAGGAAAAGGTGAAGAAAAGCGAGAGGCTCCTCAAAATGCTCCAGGAGGAGAAGGATGCACGCGCAAACGAATTTTCCACCTACCTGAAGTTCGCAAAGGACGTTGAGGCGCTCAAAGCCAGGGAAGTCGGGTACCTGAGGGCTGCGAAGAAGGCAGGCAAGACAATCTACGGCTTTGGCGCGCCTGTCAAGGGCAACACGCTTTTGAATTATTTCAACGTTGGCACGGAATGTATGGATTGCCTTGTCGAGAAGAACCCGCTGCGGAAGGGGCTGTACTCGCCAGGCATGCACGTGCCGATTGCGCTTGAAAGCGAAGTGGAAAAGCTTCCGGACATCTATTACGTGCTTGCATGGAATTTCAGGAAGGAGATACTTGAATTGAACAGGCCGCTGATTGAACGCGGGGTGGAGTTCCACTTCCCGATAACACCAAAGTGATGAAAATGAGATTATTAGTGACGGGAGCCAATGGATTCGTCGGGAGGGCGCTGCTGCCCAAGCTAAGCAAGGCTGGGCACGAGATAATTGCGCCAGCCAGGCAGGAATACGACTTGCTGGAGCAGGCAAGGGTGCGCGCGCTTTTCCGAGATGTTGAGCCCGACGCAGTCATACACCTCGCCGCGCGCGTGGGGGGTATAATGGCAAACAAGACATACCCGGGCGAATTCATATACCAAAACATGGGCATGAACACCATTTTCCTCGAGGAGGCGCGCAAGGCGGGGGTGAAGCGCCTGCTCTATTCGTTCTGCGGCTGCTCGTTCGGCAAGAACTCGCCCAACCCCATAAAGGAGGAATACCTGTTCCGCGAGGGGGGGCTGCCTGACGAGAACGCCATGTTCTACTCGCTTGGCAAGGCGGCAAACCATTTGCAGCTTGTTGCATACAGGCGCCAGTACGGGCTTGACTGGGTGTCGCTCATCCCGGGCAATGCATACGGGCCGCACGACAATTTCTCGGAAAAAAATTCGCACGTCGTACCGGGCCTGATACGCCGCTTCCATTTTGCAAAGGAAAGGGGCGACAGGAAATTCACCGCATGGGGAAGCGGAAAGCCAGTCCGCGACTTTGTTTATGTTGACGATGTCGCTGAATCGTTCGTGCTTGCGCTGGAGCGCCACCACGAGGAGCTGCCAATCAACGTCTCATCAGGAGTTGGCATAAGCATAAAGGAAACGATGGAAACCATAGCGAGCGTGGTTGGCTTTGAAGGCGAGATTGAATGGGACGCTTCCAAGCCAGATGGGCACATGGTAAAGGTGTTCGATGTTTCGAGAATGCGAAGCGTGCTTGGTTTTGAGCCAAAGGTGCAGCTGGAAGAGGGCATAAGGAAGACTTATGACTGGTTTGTGAAGCACCAGCAAGAGGCGAGGCTGTAGTGCAGCGGGCGGTTTGATGAAAGTTGGGATAATCGGGCACATGGGCTTTGTGGGTGCGGCATTCTTCAAGGCTTTTTCCGAAGGCAAGGGGCACTCCGTGACCGGCATAGACAGGCAGAACTACGCCACGCTTAGAGGCACGCGGTTCGACATCCTGGTGAACTGCAATGGCAACTCAAGCAAGAGGCTGGCGGAAAGCGATCCGGCAGAGGACTTTGATGCGAATGCGTCTGCGACCGTGCGCGCACTCCTTGATTTTCCATGCGAACACTATGTGCATATATCAACGGTCGAAGTTTACAATGACAAAACAGGCCAAGAGGCCACGCGCGAGGATGTGCGCATAGACCCCTCCGGGCTTTCGAACTACGGATTCTCGAAATACTGCGGCGAGCTTGCGGCAATGAAATACGCAAAGAGCTGCATGGTGCTGAGGCTGGCAGGCATGGTGGGCCCGGGAATGAAAAAGGGGCCGGCATATGACATATTGGCGCAGGGCAGGCTTTTCATTTCCAGCAAGTCTGAGCTCCATTTCATGCACACGCGAGACGTGGCGCGCATTGCCATGCTCCTGTGCAGCAAGGGCAAGTGGGGCGAGACTTACAACGTGGTGGGCAGAGGCACCCTCCCCCTTTCCGAGTTTGCCTCGATTGCCGGCACCGGCCTTTCGGGCGAAGGAGACGATGTTGTGAAATTTTCCATTTCAACTGCAAAGCTCCAGGGCGTCTGCCCTGTCCCTGAAAGCAAGGAAGCTGTAAAGAAATTTGTAGGGGAGTGGGGCAGATGAAAGCGGATATCGCAGCGAATATGGGCGGATTGCTCCTGGAAAACATAGTGGACATGCGGGAAGGCCCCAGGAAAAAAGCAGTGGTGTTCAGCCCCGTGGGGGACATGGCGCAGATGGAGGAGTTTTGCAGGCACGTGAAAAGCCTGAAGATACATGACGCCGCCGATTTTGTCTTTGTCTACCGGCAGGGCCTTAAGTATTCGAGCCTGCTGCCCGCGGTGCATGCGGCTGAGAGATATCCGCTGGGCACGGCAGGCTGTTTTTTCGCAGGGGAAAAGCTGGCATACTCGCTTGGCTATGAAGTCATAATAGTTGCAGACCTTGATGCGCACCTCGACTCCAGGCGCACCTTTGACGAGATGCTGGAGATGTGCAGGAAGGGGGGCAAAGTGGTCTCGCCAGTTTCCACGAGCCAGGAAAACTCAGAGAAATACGTGGCATACAACTTCAACCAGTGGAGCTTTTTTCCAAGGGAGGCGTACGACACCATAGGCATGTCGACCCCTTATTTTTGGAGAGGGGGGGACGACTACGAGATGATATGCCGGTACCGCCACCACGGGGAGAACGTTGTCTACACAAAGGGGAATGTGTTCCACCCAATGGTGGGCTACACCGTGTTCCACAAGATGGTGCAGAGAAAAAAGCAGTATACTTACATTGCAGGCTTGCTCAAGTCGCTGCTTTTCATAGGCACCTACAGCAGAGTAGGAAGCGCGAAGTACTTGCTCTGGCATGTCTACTATTCATTTGCAGCGGATGTTTTTTCGGACCCTGACCTTGGCGATGCCGTGAATGGCGCGCACACGCTTTCCGTGGAGGAGCCCGAAGGCAACGACATGAAGATTTTTGAGGTGAAGAAAGTGAGGGAGCGCGGGCGCTACTCCAACGTCTCGCCCATGAGGGCATTCTTGTTCCCCGCCGCCTTGGTGCATCTTCTGCTGTTCGGCCATTACGACATCTATACGGACAGAGTATACCTGAAGATGCCGAAATGGAAGATGCTTCTCGGGCTTGGCGCCGCGGTCCTGCTGCTTCCAATCAGGGCAGCCCAGGCACTTGCCTGCCTGTCGCAGTTCGGCAGGTATTTTGGGAAAGTGGTCTTTCCGGTGACATCTGCCAACATGGATAAAGCTGAGGGGATATACCGGACGCTGCTGGTCGAGCACAGGCTCGGCAAGGAGGGAGATGGATGATGGCAGGCGAAAGCGAAGGGTGGGAATGGGCAAAGTCCGAGTTCCCGAAAAGGTATGAAGAATCGCTGATTGCTGCAAAAGCCAGGAGCGCGAGCGCAAGTGGGAAAGCCTCGTTTGCGTTTGCCAAGGGAATGTTCAGCTTTGCGCCAGGCTTTGTGAAGGAGCACGGGCTGGTAAGGAAACTGCGCAAGGCATACCTCAAGGCAAATGGAAAGGAAGAGCAGCCATATGCCATGCTTTGCATGCAGAGCTTTGTGAATTATCTTCTGAACCGCGAGCCTGCGCTTCCACGGGGCGCTGGCAAGGAATACGCATCCGAGGCGCAACGGATTGTGGGGCATTACATCCAGGGCGCTCTTGGCGGCGGCATGGAACACCGCAAGATATACGGGGATTTTTACGCCAAGGTGAAAAAGCAGGGCCGACATTACGAGCTTCATGGCGTGAAGCTTTGCAGCAATACCTTTTTCCCAGAGGTTTTTTTCCACCACCATGGCCTGAAGCGCCTTCCGGCCGATGCACTTTCCAGGGTGCGCAAAGGCGCCATATTGGACATCGGCGCTGCAAACGGGGATTCCGCATGCGTGCTTTCGCACTACACTGACGGCAAGGTATATTCGTTCGAATGCGATTCCAGGGCATATGGCGAGATGGAAAAGAACATTGCGCTCAATGGGCTAAAAAACGTGGTGCCTGTGATGGCCGCAATAGGCCAGCGGGAGGAGAAGCTCGGCTTTGACGGGTTCCCGCGCGATTTTTATTTCCACCATCAGCAAAAAAGCGCGATTGAGACTGAGACGGTTTCTTTGGATGGCTTTTGCATGAAGAACGGCGTCGGCCAGGTCTCGCTTTTGAAGATGGACATCGAGGGGTTTGAGCTGGAAGCCATGCTTGGCGCAAGGCAGGTCATCGCGCGGGACAAGCCAGTCGTGATAGCAAGCGTTTACCACACGGGCAAGGACTTTTTCGAAGTCCCGCTGGAGCTTAAGAGGCTCAACCCTGCCTACCGCTTCATGCTGCTCACGCTCAATGAGGAAGTGCCCATGATGGAATCCACGCTTGTGGCATATTGAAGGTGGCTTTTTGGACTATGCCTATTACGATGCAGTCTCCATGGAAAGGAAGTTTGGGGAGGGCGGCAATGCCCTTGCCGTGGTAATTCCGGTCTACAATGAATATGGCGTGCTGGCAGAGCACCTCAGAATCCTGAAGGGGCAGGCATTCGGGGGCTTTGATGTTTTCCTGGTCCTATCAGACATCGCTGATTTCGAGAAAGTCTGGCAGGCTGCAAAAAAGTCAGGCCTCGCAGGGATTGTGATCAAAAGGGAAAACGACACTGGGAGCGCGGGCGGTTTTTACCTGGGAGCAAAGCGCGCCCTCGCAGCAGGATGCAGGGCAATCATATTTGCAGACGTTGATGCGCTTCCCTGCGGAAGCAATCTCATTTCCCTGCTTTGGGAGAAGCTGGAATCAGGCGCAGATTTCGTGATGTCCGAAAGCAGGCTTTCGCTTGAAGGCAAAGGGGTTGCCAGCGAGCGCGTGCTCAACCAATACTCGCTCGTCTCTGCGAGGCTGGCAAAAAAGGCGGGCCTGCACTATGCCCCCGCCTATCTTGGCGCTGATGACGCGGAATATTCCCAGAGGCTGTCCAGATTCTGCAAGCCGCAGATGTCGGGAGGGCAAGTCAGCCACCCTCTCATGGATTTTGGCTCCCGCGGGCTTCCGAGGTCGGTTGCATATTCCATAAACCTTGCCCTCCTGTGGATCCCGAGAGGATGGCATTATTACATCTATTTTTTCGGGCTTGCAGCCCCGGTTTTCATTTTCTTCGGAAAAGACCAGAGCAGGAAGGCAGGCATGCACGCGGTTTCCTGCATGCTGCGCCACCGATTTGGCAAGGACGCCTATTCTGGCGCAGCCTTGCAGCCTTTGAAGGAACAGGCATACGGGCTTGAGCGGCTGGTGGCAGCAGCGCCCTGCAGCCTGCCTGGCGCAACGCAGCTCAGGTATTCATATGAGAGCGGGGCGATCGGGAAGGCAAAAAACGGGCTCGGTCTGGTGACAGGGATTTTCAGGAAGGCAGTGGCGCTTAAAAGGGTGAACATGACAACGGTGGCAATCGCCATGGCACTGGGAAGGAAAACGGCGATACTTGGGGAAGATGACATGGTGGAAATTGTCTCGGATAATGGCGGCGCCTTGCGCCACGTGGCAAAGGCAGTTGCATTTGCAGCTTGCCTGCCGTTTTTCATGCTGGCGGCAATTGCCAGCCTGCCAATAAACATTGCATTGCGCCCAAAAACAGCAGGCTATGGAATTGACCAGGAGAGGAGATAGCCCATGGATGCTGAAACCCAGATTGCAAAGCTGCTTGGAAAGCCCACTGGCAGCAGGAAAAACATCTGCTGCATAGTCATACCGGCAGGGAACGAGGCAGCTATGCTTGAAAAGCACCTTGAGCTTCTCTCAAGGCAGACCACAAAGGGATTTGATGTCCTAGTGGTGGGCAAGCCCGTCAAAGTTCCCGCAGGGATGAATGTGAGGTTCTGTGAAGAGCGGCGCCCAGTTGGTTCATCCGGAGGCTTCGGGCTAGGGCAGGTGCAGGCATACCTGCTCGGCTATGAATACATCACCAGCGCGGACCTTGACTGCTTCCCGATTTCCAGCAACCTGGTGGAGAGATTGGTGGCCGACGCAAAAAGGACTGGCAAAGTGGCAATGCCGCTGAGCCTGTTTGACCGCGGCTACGACCCGAAGAAAAGCAAGCAGAACCACATCATAAACCATTACGGAACGGCAAGCAGGAAGGTGCTGGAGAGCTGCGGCTTCATGGACTTCAGGTTCTACAAGGGCGGGGAAGATGTTGAGATGCAAAAGAGGCTGGAAGAGTGCGGCTTGGTTTTCCGAGATGCGGACCTGTCAGTGGAGCACAAGAACAAGGAGTGCAACCACTTGGAGACCATGAGCCTTGCAGGGAGCAAGTTCCTTTACTACAGCAAGAACTTCATAATCGCCAACCTCCGCCTGTCGGCATACTGCCTCAGGAAGGGCAGGCTGCCAAGCGCAGCGAAGTATTTTCTGTCCACGCTTGCCGCGCTTGCCAACTACCTAGTGGTCTACAGGAACCACCACGACCTGCTGGCTGCTGCATTCATTGACGGCCTGTCGCTCAACATGGAAAAGGTTTACTGTGCCAGGAAAGCCACCATAGAGTGCCTGTCCGAGGCCCGTGGGAAAGGAGTGGCAGTTTTGATAAATGGTGAAAAAGGCGGCAAGGACGCGGTTTATTTCAAGCCAAAGGAATGGCTGCTTTCGCATGGCAAGCCCTCGGCAATATTGCACCTAGCGTCCGCGATGGTCAGAGTGGCTGCCAACAGGGCAGATTATGTTGAACCCTCGCCAAAATTCCTGGACGATTATAAATTTTTCATCCAGTACCTTGTGCTGGTAAAGCCGATAAAATATACAGATGGCAAACTTTACAGGGAGAGGGGCGGGCTGTTGGGAATTGCACTGAGCTGTGCCATTTCGCTTGCCATGCTGCCCATGCTTTTTGCGGCTTGCTTGGCCATGGTGGCGATATGCCTGCTTGACAGGAGCAGCCCCGTGGCAGTTTCCAACCTTGCAGAAAATCTGGGCAGGTTCGATTCTTATCTTATGAAGATGGAAAAGGAATGCAGCCAAAAAGGAGGGTGAGTTTTTTGCCAAATCCAATATTGACCGTTTACGGGAAGCTTTACAAGCACCTGCCAGTGCAGGTCAGGCGCGGCCTGCGCGCGATATACCATGGCGCTAAGATACAGGACCTGGAGTGCAGGGAGACTGTGGATGCCGTGGAGGCGTCCTACCGCAGGCTTGGCGTGGTGAAAGAGGGCTGCTTGGTATTTGACATCGGCGCCAACATAGGGATATATGCCGATGCGTTTGACAGGCTGGGCGCGCGGGTGGTGGCAGTGGAGCCGGTGCCTGAATGCGCGCGCATCATGCGCGAAAAGTTCGCCAAGAGGCAGCGAGTCGTGGTGGTGGAAAAGGGAGTTGGAGACGCGGAAGGCGAGCTTGAGATGTTCGTCGCAGGGAATTTCGTGGCGTCCACGTTTTCGCAGGATTTCAAGAAGCAGGAAGAGAATTCATTCAAGACGGATTACACCCACAGCGTGAAGGCAAAGATAACCACGCTGGACTGCCTTATTGCCGAGCACGGGATGCCGGATTACTGCAAGATAGATGTGGAGGGCTTCGAGCCAAAGGCGCTTGCCGGCCTGAGTAGGAAAATAGGCTGCCTTTCGTTTGAGACGCACCAGGATGGCATGGAAGCTGCCAGGCTTTGCCTTGAGAAGCTGCAGGCCCTTGGCTACTCAAGATTCGCGTGCGACAGCCACCAGGGAGAGGAATTCACCTTAGACGACTGGGGCACTTCTGAAAAAGCGCTTGAAAAGGCCAAGTCGCTCCAGTTCGGAAACATATTCGCAAAATGAGGCAGTTGCTCAGTCGAATTTCTGGCAGGCGCCAAAGCCAGGCCAAGCAAGGTCTTTTTCAGACAGCGTCGGCTTTGCGGCGATTGGCCATTTGATCCCAAGCTCTGGATCATCGTATCTGATGCCGCACTCCTTTTCAGGCGCATATGAATTGTCAGCCTTGTAAAGCACGGCTGAATTGGCTGAAAGCGAAAGGAAGCCATGGGCAAAGCCGCGCGGCACAAAGAGGCATTGGGGGCTATCGCCTGAAAGCACCATGCCGAACCATTTGCCGAATGTGGGCGAGCTTTGCCGCAGGTCCACGATGACATCAAACACCTTGCCGGATAGGCAGCATATCAGTTTTGCCTGAGATTGCTCTCCAGACTGGTAGTGGAGGCCGCGCAGCACACCCTTCCTTGAGATTGAGATATACTCCTCCTTGAATGGGCGGGTTATTCCTGCGCCCAAAAGCGCGCCTTCGGTGAAAAGCTTGAAGAAATCGCCGCGATTGTCCTTGAACCGCTTTGGCTGGAGCAGGAACGCGTCCCTGAGGGGAAGCTCGCTTGTGGATGGGAAGCTTTCGCCTGCCATCAGCTCGCCCCCTGCTTCAAGTCCGAAAGTTGCGCATCAAGGCTTTTGACCTTGCAAACAGAATTTATTTTGGAGATGTCCAGCCTCAGGAACAAAGGCACCCGGATTGCCCTTGCGGAATGCGGGGCAGGAGCCACTACGGACTTGTCAAAGCCGAAAAGCCCGCACATTGTGATGGCGAGGCTGTGCCTAGAAAGATAATCGGGCCCGACGCAGTTGAATATGCCGGATGCCTTCGATGCAAGCAGCGCCTCGGAAAGCCGGGCTATTTCACCTGCGAAGATTGGCTGGGAGAACTGCCCTTGCGCAGCGGGAAATTTTTCCCCTTTTTTGCAGGCTGTTTTGAGCCGGGAGAAAAAATCTGCGAGATGCGGATCTTCGCCGAACACGCAGTCCGACCGGAGAACAAGGGCATTTGGGGCGTGGTGAAGAACCCTTTCCTCTGCAACCGCTTTTGTATACGCGTAGAAATTGAGAGGATAGGTAATGCTCTCTTCGTTGTAGGATTCGCCTTCCTTGCCTTCATACACCCAGGCTGAGCTTATGTGCACGAGCCTGGCGCCGGCCTTGCACGAGGCGGCTGCGATGTTCTCGGCTGCGACCACGTTTGAGAGCCAAGCCTCGTTTTTCGCAGTTTCTGCCGCGTCAGTCGGCATGCGGCACTTTATCGCGTTTATTATTGCATCCGGCTTTGCCTTGGCTAGCGCCTTTTGCACTGCGGCAGAGTCGGTTGCATCTGCTACAATGTCCATTGCGCCGCTCCTGCCTATTGCAATTGCAGTATGGCCGCGCGACCTGAAAAAGCGCGCAGCGTGCGAGCCTACCAATCCGCCTGCCCCGAATATGGCTATCCTCATTGGATTACCTTGCCTTCGCTTTCGACTCGAAGTAGGACGAGTACCATTTAATGGTTTCCCGAAGCCCCTCATCGATGCCGTACTTTGCCTTCCAGCCAAGCATCTCGCGCGCCTTTTTTGCCGATAGGTGTTGGTTGCGTATCTCACCCGATATGTTGTTGAGTATTTTCGGAGGGATGTTCTTCTTCATGAGCTTGGATATCAGCGCGGTCATCTCCAGCACATCCATCTGCACCTCGTTTGAGAAGTTGAACGCCTCTCCGGAGAGCTTGGGCGAGAATTTTTCCGCAAGCGTGCAGTAGGCCGAGACCGCGTCCTTGACATAGATGTAGTCGCGGATGAACTTTCCGTCCGAGCGGATGACCGGCGCCTCGTTGTTCCAAAGCGAGCGGATGGTGCCTGGCACTATCCTGTTGAAGTTCATGTCCCCTCCGCCGAAGAAGTTGCCGCAGCGGGAGATTGCAATGGGCATCGCATATGTCTTTGCATATGCCTGGGAAATCAAGTCAGCGCAGCTTTTTGAAACGTCATATGGGTGCGTGCCCTGGAGCGGGCTTTGCTCGGTGTAGGGAAGCTTTTCCTGCTCGCCATATGCCTTGTCAGATGACGCGACGATTATCTGCTTTATCGACTGGTCGTGGAGCCTTGCAGCCTCCAATAAGTTCCAGGTGCCCTCGATGTTCGCCCGGAAGGTGTGCACAGGCGAGCGGTTGGCAGCCTGCACGATTGCCTGCGCGCCCAAGTGGAAGATGGTGGCGGGCTCGTACTCGTTTATGGCGCGCTCTATTGCGCTTCTGTCCTCAAGCTCGCCGCGCACCAATACCACTTTGGAGGACAGGCCTTCTGAGAAGAAACGTGAATCTGGGACTGTGTCGCGCACCAGGCAGGCGACCTGCGCACCCTGGCGCAAGAGTTCCTCCACCAGCCAGGAGCCCACCAGCCCGCTTGCGCCGGTTACCAGCACGCTTCTTGATTTCCAGAAATCAGCCATGTATTCGCCTCACTTCCAAGCCTTCCACGGGCGGTTGCCCTCGTCCCACATCCTGTTGAGGTCAAGGTAATCCTTGTACGTGTCCATGGAGTGCCAGAAGCCCTCGTGGCAGTGCATGGACATCTTCCCCTCGGAGGCGAGCCTCTCGAAAGGCTTGCCCTCCAGCACGCAGGATTCGTCAGCGTCAAGATAGTCGAAAATCTCCTTCTTGAAGGCATAGTAGCCGCCGTTCACATAATCGTAAAGCCTGGGCTTTTCCAGGAATTTCTCCACCGTGCCGTCCTTTTTCGCCTGCACCAGGCCGAACTTGGAGTGCGGGTGCACGCCAGTCAGGGTGGCAACCGAGCCTTTCTTCCTGTGGAATTCCAATAGCTCAGAAATGCTAGAGTCTGTCAGCCCGTCGCCGTACGTTGCAAGGAAGTCTTCTGACCCCACATACTTCTCAATCCTTTTCACGCGCGAGCCTGTGTTGGACTTGAGCCCCGTATCAGCAAAAGTGATTGTCCAGTCGTCCATAGACTTGTCGCAGTGGACGATATCCAGGGAACGATCGCCCATCCGGATGGTGACATCGTTTGCCATGAGCTCGTGGTGGAGGAAGAACTGCTTTATCATCTCCCCTTTGTAGCCAAGGCAGAGGACGAACTCGTTGAAGCCATAGTGCGAGTATGACTTCATTATGTGCCAGAGTATGGGAAGCCCGCCAATGGTGACCATGGGCTTTGGCTTGTACTCGGTTTCTTCGCGAAGGCGTGTGCCCTCACCGCCGCAGAGTATGACTACTTTCATAGACTCCCTCGATTTGCCCTGAAACCTCAACGCAGATGTTTCGCAAAGCAAATATTTAATTGCCTGCCCCAAAAGCCTGCGCTAGTTTTGCCTCTTGGACTCCACAGGATCCACCCAGCCTGCTGCGTTGCCTGTGAAGTTCTTCATCTTGTAGATCTTTATCTCTCCGTTCGGGCTCTTGTAGGCAAGGTCAAATCCGGGGAGATCCTCAAGGTAGAATGCCTTGTAGAGGTTGGAGGTGTAGAATGCCGTCTTGGCATCCTCCATGCCGTCCACAAGCGTGCCATTGGCGCCATACCAGATTTTCTTGTTGTCATAGACCATTTCGGCGTAGACCACTTCTGATTGCGACTGGTCTATGATGCGCATGAGCCCCTTGGAGAGCACCAGGTCGCCGTTGGCGTCCTTGCGGTCAAGGTAATAGGTTGCGGATATCTTCTCGCCTGTTGCAATTGTGGTTTCGCCCACGCAGTAGGCGGGCTTTGCCTGGTCGATTGCGTCCTTGCCCAGCCTGTAGGCATACACGCCGGTGCGCTGCTGGCTCTCGGAAATGGTGCAGATGTTCGCGGTGGTCTGCGCGCGCGGGATGGCTATCCGCTCCGGGGAGTGGTCGTACTCGCATTGCGAGGTGCCTGGCTGCTCGTCAAGGGAAGTTGCCCCCTCGTGCACGCATCCCAGGTAGTTCAGCGCGCCGTACTTGCCGCCGAATGTGCTGCCGCCCACCAGCTCCACGTCGAAAAGCGCGTAGCGGCTGTCGAAATAGTTCATGCTGTCTATCATGTCCTGCGTGCTGCCCACTATGTAGTCATGCGCCACTCGGCCTATCATGCCTCGCGATGCGTGCTCGTTCCTCAGGACGGTGTTCCTGTCGCCGAAGAAGTTGGTCCAGTGGCCATAGTCCCACCAGGAAGTGACCCGGTCAGCGGTGCCGAGGTTCTTGTTTATCCATGTCATGGAGTCTATCCAGTAGTCCGCAATCCTGTTGCAGCGGAATTTCGCGGATGTCACCGCCTCTGACGAGCGCTGCTGCGCCGCAGTGTCGTTTGCCGCAGGGAAAAGCTCGTCCACCCTCATCTGAGACAGCCAGCAGACATTGGCGTCAAACTGGTTGTTTATGCTGTCCGAAAAGTTCGCATACGCGCCTGCGTCGCAAAGCGATTGCATCTGGCTGATGGGCACGCCCTTGGCGCGCAGGCCCTCGCAGAGCTTGGAAACGACAGGCATCATTGCCGCAGGGTTGTCCTGGTAGCGAGGCTCAAGCGACTTTATGGAGAATATGTAGGCGTATGGCACCGGGCCTGCCGCCTGCTCATACACCACGAAGATGAGCAGGAAGGCGAATGCGATGGAGACCCATTTCGGCCCGTCCTGCATTATCTTTGTTGTTGCCGAAGGCAACAGCTCGTAGTCCGAAGGACGACGGGACTTTGATGCAAGGAAGCGGAAGAGGCGCTCAAGCTCAGCAATTGCAACTGCTGCAAGCACTGCAATCATCATGCCTGCGAAAATGGTGTACTTTATCTTGTTTATCCCCACGTAGAGCACAGGCATGGTGACAAGGATGATGAGAATGGGTATGGACGGGAGCTCGCGCTCCTCCTTTTGGCGCGAGAAGTGGCGCAGCGCCAGGCCAACCACCGAAATTATCATGAATACAAAAAGCAGCGAATCGTCCTTTGCCGCGGTGGCCTGCGTGGTGCCTATGAACAGGCTGAATGAGGCATCAAGGAGGCGGAAAAGCACATTGCTCAGCAGGGTGAAAAGCGCGGCAACGATGGAAAGCGCCCCATACATTACATTTGACAGGATGCCAAGCCCGGAGGCATTTGCCTCGACGTGGTTCTTTGGCA
Organism: uncultured Microcaldota archaeon; assembly: GCA_903892905.1. Taxonomy (GTDB): domain Archaea; phylum Micrarchaeota; class Micrarchaeia; order Anstonellales; family Anstonellaceae; genus UBA10161. The sequence continues at coordinate 34,700 of CAITKI010000153.1, forward strand.
CAATCGCAATGAAGCCTGCATCGCCTTCGAACGAGTTTCCGGCAAGGTTCTGCTCCGCGATGGTGCGCTCAAGCGCGGTCTTGAATTCCGCTGCGCCGACATAGCCGGATACCGTGCTTTTTACAAATCCCCCGACAGGGGTGAGGAAAATCAGGAGGATGGAAATGATTACTGCCGCACCGATTGCGGAGTACCTCTTCTTGTCATTCCAGCCAAGCCCTACCAGGTACTGCACAGCCACGGCAAATGCCACGCCGCCCAGTGCCATGAGCACAGGCCCATTCGCAAGGCTACCGGCCAGCGAGCCGCTGTAGATGCCGTTGAAGATGACGCCCAGCAGGAAGCCGCCAGCCGCATAGGCAAGGCACATCACAAACTCTGGGTTTTTCTTGCCGCGCCAGAAATAGTCAAGGGACTGCAGGATGGCAAGGCCTGCAAGAGGCAGGGCAATTACAGGAGTAAAATTGGAAGAAGTCACTGCTATGAAGAATGCGATTGCGGAGAAAATGCGCAGTGTATTGTTTTTTTTCATAAGCGACATTGCGAAAAGCCCCATTGCCATGAAAAGCATCATGTTGCCCACTGGCGCTGCCTCGTTCACCCCGGCAGACATCTTGTAGATTGTGATTGGGAGGAATGCGAGCAGGAAGGCTGCGAAAAGCCCGTAGCGCCTGCCATAGAGCGAGGAAACGAGCAAGTAAGCCCCGAAGGAGACAAAAGCCGCGGAAATGGGGGGAAGCCATGAAGACGTGGTGAAAAGCAAGTAGTTGTTGTACTCTCCGCCATTGGTATAAAGCGCATACCATTCCGCTTCAAGATATTCCTTGAGGGGCACTTCGCGGTGGTTGGCGGTCTTTATCTCTGGCCACCAGGCCGTGTCCTCGGTAAGCGGCTGTATGCCGTCGCGGATTATCTGCCCGGTCCCGTAGATGTAGAAATACGGGTCAAGCTCGGAGTAGATAGGCGAGTACGTCTGTATCCTTATCCAGAAGGCAAGGAGGAGCGCCAGCAGGAGCAGCGCCGGCACTATAAGCGCCACTGCGCGCTCGCGCGTGAAAAATGTTGCATCAAGCTTTGGCATTTTAGGCATGGAGAGCTTGAACGCGCCCTCGCGCACACCGAAGAAAACGCCGGCAGCTATGACAATGAATGCGTTGATGAAGACAAGCGTGAGGGAGAAATTAATCCCTGCCAGCGACTCGACGAACAGGAATGTAGGGACTGCAAACAGCCCTAGGAAAAAGCAAAGGAGAAGCTTTTCGATGGCGCCAAAGTCCGTCTTCGGAAGCGCACCTTGCGCCGAAGCGTGAGGGACGGGAGAGCTGCGCTCTCCCGGAGCTTCCGGAGAGCTGGTCGCCGAAGGCGAGCGGATCTTTTTCAAAAGCGGCCAGCCAATGGCAAGCCCGGGAACCATTGCAGACAGGAAAACGATTAGTGAAAAGTATAATGCGTCGAATGTGAATGCCACCATGATATGACCTCCGATAATGCTCCCTCCCAGGAGCATGGGGATTAGACCCCATTCGCTTATAAAAATGTGCTTTTAGCGCATTTTTGGCAGATACGCCGCAAGTTGAACCAGACTTGACAAGCTATAAGATGAAATTTTCTACGGTTCCTGCCTTTTGATGCCATTTACTTTGTCAAATCCCTTGTCAAAGCTGCAGATGGTGGAAATGCTATTCACCTTCATGGTGGCAGCGTGGAATGAATCGGAAGCATCAAGCCCGCCGCGCATGAATTCCATTGAAAGCCTGGCTATCCTGTCATCTACTGCCAGAATGGAGAGGTTTGGAAGCGATGTGAGCTGCTGGTGGATTTTTTCAACTGAAGGCAACCCGCCATGATACATAAAGAAGTGACACACCTCATTTATGACCAATGAGCTTGTACATGCATTCTGTTCCCCGTCACTTAGTTTTTTCATAAGCAGCCGTGTCCTCTCGCCTTCCTTGCCCTTGCTCATGTAATATGTAATGAAGACATTGGCATCAATGAACATTTTTCATCAACTCGCCTGCCCGTTTCTTTTCGCTTTCCTGTATCATCCCCATGATGTCGGATTGGGAATGATTGGCCATGACATTCCGCAGTTTTTCCATTTCCTCGAAAACATTAGTGGCAGGAACCACTTTGATCCCGTCATTTTCAAGCCTGAATGTTATTTTAGTGCCTGGAATCATTTTGAGTGCGTCGCGCATGCTTTTTGGAAGGACCACGATGCCTTTCTCGTAAATTTCAGCCATATATCCACCGGTTAAACCTGATGGATAAACTCCTATATAACCCTTTTCTTCGGATGAAGATTTTCCCATGCAATAAGCACGCAATTTCGCCTTAAAAGCCTTCACAGGGTAACATGCCGGTGGACCAGCCGTCTTTCAGACGACTTGTCTATAAGTTGTGCAGCGCACCAGAACGGTTCGCCGTTCTGGTCGCGTCCCTTTTTGCTATGCAAAAAGCGGACGGCACAACTGCATGGTTCCGGTGCTTTAAGCTTGTTGCATGCGACAGCGTCATCCTGAAACTGCAGAAGATTCTGTCGTTTTGACCGGTTGGATGGACGAAATGCATATTAAGTGGAAATAAGCATGTGATGAATATGGCAGACGTTCACATAGTTGGCGCAGGCCCAGCCGGCCTGTTTGCAGGCATTGCGGCATTGCGTTCGGGCAGGAGCGCGCTTGCAAGCGAGGAGCATTCGCGCGTGGGCGAGCCGGAGGCATGCTCAGGGCTCATATCTAGGTCGGGCCTGGAGGCGCTTCGCAAAAGCGCCGGCGTGGATTATTCGCGCGCCAGGATAAATGCCATCAATTCCGCAAAAATCGTCTGCGGCAAGGAAGAGTTTGCCATAACGCCTAAGGAAGAGACCGCGGTGCTCATTTCCCGCTCTGAGTTTGACGGGCTGGCTGCCGAGAAGTTCGTGGAGGAAGGGGGAAGGCTGGAGCTTGGGAAAAAAGTGACTGGCGATTTCCAGTCCGATTGCATCATTGGCGCGGACGGGCCTGCGTCGCTGGTTGCGGAAAAGTTCGGCTTCCCGAAAATCAAGTCCTATGTCGCAAGCATGCAAGGCGACTTTGCATATGAATGCGAGGATGCGCACTGTGCCACGCTTTACCTATCATCGCAGGATTTCCCGGGCTTTTTTGGCTGGGCGATACCGAAAAATGAAAGCGAGGCGAAAATAGGCCTGGGCGTGGCGCTTCCCCGCCATCCGCTTGCCTATTACAGGCGCTTCCTGGCGCAGCTGGGAGTGGAAGGGAAGCCTTCGCACGAATTTGCCGCGGTGATACCTACTTCGGTGCGCGCAAAAACTGCGATGAGGGCAGGCAAGCGAAACGTGCTTTTGGCAGGGGATGCCGCAGGCCAGGTGAAGGCCACCACGGGAGGCGGGGTCTTCTTCGGGGCAAGCTGCGGCATGCTGGCAGGCAAGTATGCTGATGCGCCTGAAAAGTATGAGAAGGCCTGGCGTGCGCAGTACGGGCTTGATCTTGCGCTTCACTCCAATTTGCGCGCGGCGCTGGACCTTGCAGGCGGCCAGCCGCCCTCCGTGATGGTGTCTGCGGCAAAGGCGCTTTTCTTCGACGAGCTGCTGTCCGAGAAGGGAACGATGGATAGGTGGGGACAGATGGCAACGCCTTCCACTCTTGCCACTTATGCCGGCATTCTGAGGAAAAAACTGGTGGGGAGATGAGCCTGCTGCAAACCGTCAGGGCCTGGCGCGCTTCGGCGGGTCCGATTTTTTCGCAAAGGGGCTTGTTGCCTTGACGGAATGCATGCCCTTGAAGTCCTTCACATTTTCAGTGATTATCTCGTAAATTCCATTTTCCTCAGCAGTCGCTGCAAGCAGGGCATCGAAGAAGTGAGTGCCGCCGCCGGAGCATATTGAGAGGGCGGCATCCACTGTTGCCGCCCCGTAGGATATGACACTGAACACTGAGGCTATCTCCGAAACGTGCCTTCTGGCTTCACCGTATGAAACTGGCGTTTTGGACTTTTCGGAAAGAACGCGCGAGAATTCGGCAAGGTTTTGCACGCTGACGGCGGCATTTCCCTCTTCCAGGAGGAGCCGTATCGCCTCCTTTGCCGCCATGTGCTTTTCCAGGTCGCTTTTCTCATATGCATAGACCAATATGCATGTGTCGACAAGCACGCTAGTCATAAAGCTCGCCCCGTTCGGAATATATCTTCCTGCCGCGCAGGCCCAAATCAACGCCTTTTTCCATTGAAGACAGCAGGCGTGCCACTGCCTTTTCCCTGCCCTCGTTTTGCCGAAGCGCGATGAGCGCGGCTGCCACTGTCTTGCTTATCGCGCCTTTCTTGGCCCCGAAGCGCTCAAGGGCGAACCGGCGCAGGAAGCCTTCATTTGAGTCGTCAAGTGAGATGAAGATGTTGCCCATGAGACCACCATAAATATTTATATATGGAAAACCATATAAACATATTCATTCTAAATATGGAAGAGGCAATTGCATGATAAAAGCTGACCTGCACACCCACACTATTTTCTCAAAGGATTCGCTGTCGCACGTGGAAGATGTGCTTGCCGCGGCAATGAAGCGCGGCATGGGCGCGATTGCAATCACGGACCATGACGGAATTGAAGGCGCTATTGAAGCACAGAATATTGCGCGCAAGCGCAGGCTGCCGCTCCAGGTGATCGTGGGCGAGGAAGTGAGGACGGACGATGGCGACTTGCTTGCTTATTTCGTGAAGGAAAGGATAGCGCCGGGAAAACTGTCTGACGTTCTTGCAGAGGTGAAAAAACAGAAGGCAGTGTGCTCTGCTGCGCACCCGTATGATACGGTAAGGCACGGCATAGATTTGCAGGGGCTTGCGCCAGGCGTTTTGGGGAAGATTGGCGCAGTGGAAGTGCTCAATGCGCGCGTGATGGAAGCCTCGCAGAATGCGCGCGCCATGGGTTTTGCGCTCAAGAACAGGAAGGCACTTTTGGCGGGAAGCGATGCGCACCACCCATCAGAAGTTGGCGCAGCCTATGTTGAGTTTTATGGCGTGTCTGCGCTTGGCGCCCACTCTCTTTTGCACGCGCAAAGGAAAATCGGGGGGAAACGCTCGCCCCCGTCCGTGCGCTTTTACTCAAGATATGCGGTTCTTAGGAAAAAGCTTGCGAAGCTTTTCCAGCCGTGAGACAGGGCTTATAGCAAACCAAAATGGCATTTGCAGGCGTGGTTTGCTAGGTAGCAGAGCCGGAAATTAGGCTCTGCTATAAATAGTTTCCCAGGGAATCCATTGCGGGAAGTGGAAACATGCTGCCAAAGCACATTGCAATCATACCTGACGGCAACCGCAGGTGGGCAAGGAAGAACAGGAAAACCATCCCCTATGCCTACAACAAGGGAATTGAGCATATTGGAGATGTCCTCAAATGGTGCCGCAAGCACAGGATAAAAAAACTCACCATGTGGGGCTTCTCCACCGAGAACTTCATGCGCGACCGCGATGAGGTGAAGAACCTGTTTTCGCTTTTCAACCAGAAGCTTGCCGAAGGGCTCAAGGAGGACTACAAGAAATACGGCGTGAGCGTGCACTTCCGGGGCTCGCTGTCCTCGCTTCCGAAAGACATTGTGGAGAAGATGAGGAAGGTGGAGCGCGACACTGCCAAGAACGGCAAGTACGAGCTCAATCTCATGCTTGCCTATGGCGGAAGGCAGGAGCTGCTTGACGCGGTGAATGCCGCGCTTGCGCGCCACCTGCGCAAGGTGGATGAGAAAACATTTTCCAAGCTGCTCTACACAGGCGGCTGGAAAGACCCTGACCTTGTCATCAGGACATCGGGCGAGGTCCGCACCAGCGGCTTCTTGCCCTGGCAGTCTGCCTACTCAGAGTATTACTTTTCCAAAAAGCTCTGGCCTGATTTTGGAGCGGTTGACTTCAAGCTTGCGCTCAATGAATTCGCGCGCAGGAGAAGGAAATACGGGAAGTAGGGGCTTGTATGCACGAAATTGAGAACATTGCAAAAAAGAAGCGCGTGAAGGCAGGCTTGGAAATAGCCGACACTGACTTTGCGCGCATGCGGGGGCTCATGTTCCGCGACGAGATTGTGCCCATATTGTTTGTTTTCGGCTATGACGGCATCTTTTCCATCCATTCCTACTTCGTGAAAAAGGAGTTTGATGCTGTCTACCTCGCGGCAGATGGCAAGGTGAACGAAGTTTACCGCCGCGTCAAGCCGAACACCGCGCTTGTCCGCCCAAAAAAGAAATCATCCTTCCTTCTTGAGTTGCCAATGAAGATGACCGATGCGCTCTGCATTGAAGAAGGAGATGTGCTGCGCTGGAAACGAGTGGGTGATGGGTGAGCATATGGAAAACCTTGGCTGGAAGCTTGGGGATTGGAGAGCGGACTATAAGACCGGGCTCCGAAAGCTTTCGGCTGAGGAAGAGGAATTGGTTGCCTCGGTCGCTTCGCGAATACGGGAAAAGGCGCAAAAATCCGAGGACAGCCCCCAGCTGGTGAAGCGCTTTCTTTTAGAAGAGTGCGAGGAGCAGGGAATCTCGATTGATGAAGAGCAGGAGGAATACCTTTGCCGCACCATCCTGCTCCAGACATTCGGCAGCGGCTTTTTGCAGCCCCTTCTTTCCGACCCGCAACTCGAGGAAATCGCAGTGGTAGGAATCGGGCAGCCTGTTTTCGTTTTTGTGCGCGGCAAGGGATGGAAAAAAACCGATGTTGCAGTGACGAATGCGGATTATTTCGTGGCGCTTGTGAACAGGCTTGGCAGGGGCTTGGGAAGGAGACTGACCGCGCAGCAGCCACGCATGAACGCGGTGCTTGAGGACGGACAGCGCCTGCACGCATCCATGCCGCCAATCTCGCCGTGCGAGCTTACCATACGCAAATTCAGCGAGCAGCCGCTCTCGCCTTTTGACCTGCTAACGCTAGGCACTTATGACGCGAAAATGCTTTCTCTCCTCTCGCTTTGCCTCCAGGCAGACCTGCCTGTGCTTGTTGCAGGCAACACTGCAAGCGGCAAAACAACTACGCTCAACGCGCTCCTTTGCTTTGTGCCTGCAAGCGAAAGGCTGCTTCTCATTGAGGAAACTCCTGAGCTTCGCCTGCCGCATCCGCACCAAGTAAGGCTGCTGCCATTTGAGGAAAGCGGCATTGGCATGGCGGAGTTGGTGAGGGATTCGCTCCGCATGAGGCCAGACAGGGTGGTGGTGGGCGAGGTGCGCACGCCGCCAGAGGTGCGTGCGCTGGTGGAATCCGCGCTTTCCGGGCAGGCAAAGGGGTGCTATGCCACCTTCCACGCGCAAAGCTCGCGCGATGCACTCCTGCGCATGAGGGCGATGGGCTGCCTGGAGGCTGACCTGGAAGGGATTGAAGTATTCATCGTGCAGAGGCGCACTTCTGTTTACAGCGCCAAGAAACGCAAGATGTCCGAGGCGCGCAGGGTCACTGAGATTGCGGTTGCAAATGCAGCAGATGTGATGCGCCCCATTGCAGCTTATGATGGTAGGAAATATTCGCCTGCTGGCATGAAGATGCTTTTGGAAAAAATCGCGCAAGGAACCGGCATGAATGCACGGGAAGTGGCAGGGGAAATGAAGGCGCGAGAGAAATTTTTTGCAAAGGGAAAGAAACAGCATGGATTTGAAAGCGCATTTGCAGACATACAGAAACACTTGTATGGAGGTTCTGGCACATGAGCATTGCCCGGCTTGTGGAAAATATGTGCAACTTTCCAATTAAGCTGAGATTTTCTGGCAAATCCGAGCAGGGCGTGCGCGCTGCATTTGCCCGCGCTGCGATTGATTGTGAAAGCGTGCCAGGCTATCTTTCATTCTCACTGTTTGCCGCCCTTGCCATCTGCGTGGTGCTTGGCACGGCAAGCAGCCTGCTTTTTTCAGACATGATTTTATCTGCAGGCATCTTTCTTTTCTCATTCGGCATTCTCTTCCTTTTCATGCTCAAGCTGCCATCCATCCTTGCCTCGCGGCGCGAGAAGATGATGGAGTCCGAGTTGCCTTATCTTTTGCGCGAGCTTGCCATCTACATCGACATTGGCCTTCCGTTCGAGAAATGCATTGCAAGGCTTGCGGGCGGGAAGTATGAGCTTGCGCGCGAGTTTACTGCTGCCAGGGGCGAAATAGCATCGGGCGCATCAGTACAGTCAGCTTTTGCTCGCTTGTCCTCCGCCACCGGCTCGCTTGCCCTCAAGCGAAGCCTGCTTCTTCTTTCCACGATTTATGAAACAGGCAAGGGCACTGAGCCGTTGCGCAGGATGGCGGATGAGCTGTCGGCAGCACAGATTTCAGAGATGCGCGCACAAGCTGGAAAGTTTTCCCTGCTTGCAATTGCTTTCATTGCCGTCTCTGCGCTAATCCCGTCTTTTTTCGCGGTTTTTGCCGCTGTTTCGCCCCTTGTGCTGCCCGAGCCTGTGCAGCAGTGGCAAGTCTGGCTTGCCTTCCTGCTGGTGTTCCCTGCGCTGGATGCGGCTGCGCTTGGCGCCATGTTCCTGTTGCTGCCTCCTGTGAAAAACGAGGGAGCAGCAGGTACACTGGACGAGTATTTGAAAAGCAAGGGCATTCGCGCTGATGGCAGGAAATTCGCAGTTGCACTCGCAGCGCTCTCGCTTGCGCTTGCAGGCGTTTCGCTTGCAGCAGGCAGCATTATGCTCGCATTCCTGTCAATCTGCATAGGGCCTGCGATTTACTCGCTTGCAGTGTATTTTTCAGAGGTGGAAATGAAGCGAGCTGAGATGCTGCTGCCTGACGCGCTTTACACTGCAGCCTCCACGCACAAGCTGTTGTCAGCTGAGAAAATGCTTTCTTTGCTTGCAAAAGGAGGGTTCGGTAGGGTCTCCGATGCATTTGCACTGGCGCTTGCAAGGCAAAAAGCTGGCGACAGCTTCCAGTCTTCTATGCAAGCTGCTGCGCGATACTGCCCCACACCCCTTGCCAGCCGCGCGTTCTCGCTCATCATAGTTGCTTATGAAACAGGCGCAGACATGTACTCTGCGCTTCGCGAGTGTGCGCAGGATGTGGTTTCCTTTTTCGCGCTCCTGCGTGAGCGCGCGGCGCTTTTGTCCATCCAGCGCTACACCGTGCTTGCTTCATCCGCGCTCCTGGTGCCAATAATCCTAGGAACAGTGGTGTTTCTCGCGCCCACGCTTTCCGGAGCATCAGTAGTAGGAAGCGCAGCGCCTGATGCCGCGCTCCTTTCCACCCTCGCGCTAGCCTGCCAAATTTACCTAGTGCTCAATGCCGCGCTTTCCGCGCTCCTCCTTTCGCTTTCAGAATCAAACCCCGCGCGCGCAGCGCTTTACTTTGCCATTTGCGCACCAATGTCGCTCATTTTCTTCTCGGTGGCAAGCTCAAGCGCGCTTGCGCTAGGGTAGATGGTATTTCCACTGGCATGCTACCCTGCGAGTGTTTATATATTCTGAAAAGTGCAGGGCAAGCATGCAGACCAGATGTCCCAAAGCCTTTTATTCATTTATGGATAATACTATTCACTTTTGGATAAGTGGTGATATGGAAGCTATAGAACTCGTGAAGAACAGGGGCGCGCGGCAGATGCTTGAGACGCTGCTGAAATTCCCAAGCAGACAATTCACCATAAACGAGCTTGCGCGCGAGGCTAAGGTGCCTTTTGCATCAGCCTGGCGGTTGGTGAAAAAATGGGAGATGGCAGGCATAATAGAAACCGGAAGGGTGGGCAGCGGTGTGACAGTGAAGCTGCGCAAATCCGAGTATCTTGATGCCGTATCTTCCCTCCTGAAAATAAGCGTAAGCCCGCAGGTGTTCACCGCAAATGCAGTTGGAGACTTGCTTGCAAAAGAGAAGGGAGTGAAGGAAGCATACCTGTTTGGCAGCGTGGCAAGTGGGAAGGAAAAGCCTGCAAGCGACGTAGATGTTGCACTGCTGGCTCAGAAAGGCTTCAATGCAAATGGACTGGTATTTGGTATCTATGAAAAATACGGGACAAAGCTTGTGCCGCTTGCCTTTTCCAGCAAAAAGGAGCTTGATGCATTCATGGAAGGCAAGGAATCGAGGCGGTTGAAATGAACGACACTTTTGAGAGAGCTTATGCAGAGGCTGAAGGCTGGCTTGCCTCGGCAAAGCACGGCTTGGTTGAGGCGGAAGATGAAGAAGCGCGCGCCAATGTCTGCTGCGCACAGGCAATCCATGCGATAATACGCGCCAATGATGCCCTTTCGCTGAAATTCCTCAGCCACAAGCCAACGCGCCACGACGATGCGGCAGTGGTGTTCGCAAAGCTTGACAAAGACGGCAAGCTGCCGGAAGGCGCCGCGCGCTTCGGGAATTTGGTGGCAGACGCAATGAGGGACAAGAGCGGCGCAGACTACGGGAAAAGCTCGTTCTCATTTGAGCGCGCGCAGGAATACGCCGAGAAGACGGAGGAGTTCCTTGCAATGGTGAAAAGCGCGCTGAATATCTAAACAACCAGCAAAAATGCTGTGGCTAAGGGAAGTAAAAAACAAAAGAAAGAAAAAAGAAGGCTCAGTAGTCTCCGCCCATTCCGCCGCCCATGCCGCCTGGGCCGCCCGGAGGCATGCCGCCGGACTTGCCCTTGGAGGCAATCATGTCGTCGATGCGGAGCAGCATTTTCGCCGCTTCGTAGGCGGATGCGATTGCCTGGGTCTTGACCTTGAGGGGCTCGTACACGCCAAGCGCCTTCATGTCCGCAGTGGTGCCTGCGTAGACGTCCACGCCGAAGTGCGCGCCGTCCTCCTTCTTGTGCTTGGCGCGCAAGCTAACGAGCGCGTCAATTGCATCCATGCCTGCATTCTCTGCAAGCGTGCGCGGCACTGTCTCCAGCGCCTCTGCGAATGCGTGGATTGCAAGCTGCTCCCTTCCGCCGATTTCAGTGGCGTACTTGCCAAGCTGGATGGAAAGCTCAAGCTCTGTGGAGCCGCCGCCTGTCACATACCTGCCGTCCTCGACGGCGGATGACACTGCGCCGATTGCATCCACCAAGGCGCGCTCGCCTTCCGAGACCACGTGCTCTGTACTTGCGCGGACGAATATTGTCACTGACTTTGCGTCCTTGCAGTTCTCCACAAACACCATCTTCTCGCCTGAAATTGACTTCTCGTTCACGTCGCCTGCAAATCCGAGGTCCTTTGCCGACAAGTCGTCAAGCGTGGTCGCCACCTTGGCCCCAGTTGCGCGCTGCAGCTTCTCCATGTCGGACTTCTTCACACGGCGCACCGCGGAAATGCCCTTCTTGTTGAGGTAATGCTGCGCCACGTCGTCAATACCTTTCTGGCAGAATACGACATTCGCGCCTGTTGCAGCGATTTTCTCCACCATGTCCTTTAGCATCTTTTCCTCCTGCGCGAGGAACGCCTGCATCTGGTCGGGAGAAGTTATCTCGATCTTTGCGTCAATTTCGGTCTTCTCTATCTCAAGCGCGCAGTCGATGAGCGCAATCTTTGCGTTCTTGATGTTCTTCGGCATGCTCTGGTGCACGATTTCCTTGTCCACCAGCACGCCGGAGATGAGCGCGGTGTCGTTGATGTCGCCGCCCGCCTTCTTCTCGATCTTGATGAGCTCGTGGTCGACGACATACGTGTCGCCGCGCTTGTCCACCACCTGGGTGACTGCCTGCACAACGAGCTTTGCGAGCCTGTCCTTGGATGCGCCCACGCCGATGGACTTGGAGCCCATTGCGATTGATGCGATTTTCTCAAGCGTCGCAGTGTCCTTGATGTCCACCTTGGTGGCAAGCTTTGCAAGTATTTCGCTTGACTTCTTTGCGGCAAGGTCGTAGCCTTTCACAATCGTGGAGGCGTGGATGTCCTGGTCAAGCAAGTCGCCTGCTTTCTTGAGGAGCATGCCTGATAGCATGACTGCAGTCGTGGTGCCGTCGCCCACTTCCTTGTCCTGCGTCTTGGCGATTTCCACCATTATCTTTGCAGCTGGGTGCTCCACATTCATTTCCTCGAGGATGGTCGCACCGTCGTTTGTGATGACGATGTCGCCAAGCTCGGAGACCAGCATCTTGTCCATTCCCTTGGGGCCAAGCGTGGTGCGCACGATGTTCGCCACCGCGTAAGCCACTGCAATGTTGGTGCGCTGCGCGTCCCTGCCCAATATGCGGTTGCTGCCCTCGGGCATAACCATGACTTGTTGTCCGTCCATCTTTGCCATTAATACCACCTCGGTAAATATTTGCCTGAAAATTGGAGACGTGGAAAAATAAAAGTGAAAATGCGCGGCAATGCCGCGCTGATGCCTGGCTGGCTCGGAAAATTACTGCTTCTCTATTTTTCCGTTCCTGCCTGCGGAGATGCGCAACTGGCCCTTGTACTCGGAGACCCAGCCGTCGGTGATCTTCACCTTGTCGCCCTGCGCAAACTTGTCAGCGTCATCATTCCAAAGCGAGAGCACTATCTCGCCGGAGTCGTCCTTGAGGTTCGCGGATGCCACGCGCAGGCGCTTGCCGAATTTGCCCATGACGTCGCGGGGCTCTTCCATGCTCACGATTTCAGCCTCTATGTTGGCATTGCCAACGCCTGACTTGAGTTCGCTTATCTTCATCAAACCATCTCCACAAGCGCGTACATTACTATTGCATACATATATGCATAGAAAGCGCGAATGAGGGTTAAATTGGAAAGGGTATTAAATCCTTTCCCTGCTCCGAACGCGCGTGCGCGCACGCGCGAGGGCCGCGGTTTGGGGGCAAGGGCTGGCAAAGCCTGTAGACAGGCTTTGACTGCATTCGGAGGGCGCCAGCCCTACGAATATAATAAAAACCCGTGCGCGCGAAATCCCCTCATGAAAATCACGCTGGACTGGCGCAAGGGCGCGAGGGAGAATGCCGAGGCCCACTATTCGCAGTCAAAGGAGCTTGCGAAAAAGGCAGAGGGCGCGCGCAAGGCGATTGAGGAGACCAAAAAAGAGATGGCTGCTGCTGGCAAGGAAAAGGAGCGCGCTGACGTCGAGGCCTCGGTTGCCCCTGCGATGAAGCGCAAGAAGGAATGGTTCGAGAAATACCGCTGGTTCTACACGTCTGGAAACAGGCTCGTGGTTGCTGGCAGGGATGCCAAGCAGAATGACTTGCTGGTGTCAAAAGTGATGGCGGAGGAGGACTTGTTCTTCCATGCGGACATACAGGGCGCGCCAGCCACCATTTTGCAGGACGGGAAGAAGGCAAGCGAGCAGGAAAAGAAAGAGGCTGCGCAGTTCGCAGCATCGCATTCATCTGCCTGGAAAACCGGCGCAGCGGGCGTGGATGTTTATGCCGTTGAAAAAAGCCAGCTCTCCAAGCATGCGCAGGGCGGCTATGTTGGCGCAGGAGGCTTTGCCATTGCAGGCGAGCGCGAATGGTTCCGAAGCACTGCGTTGGGGCTGTCCATAGGAGTGAAGGGCGGCGTGGCAATCGTGCTGCCAGTTGTCCACCAGGAAGCCGCAACTCTTCCATATTCGTTTTTCCCAGGAGCAAAGGAGAAAGGCGCGGCTGCAAAGGAGCTTGGCAAGGCGATTTCTGCAAACTCCGACGAAGTGTTGCTTTCGCTTCCTGCAGGGAAGTTTAGCATAAAGAGGCGGGTTTAGTGACTGCTTTTGAGAAAATCGCCCTCCACACATCCATGTTGCGCACTGAGGAAAGGACGTGCGGCACGATATATATGGTTGATGAGAATGGGAAGCGCCTGCTGATTGACAGCGGCGATGGGCAGGTGGCACTCGGCTTCACACCAGACATCTGCATCCTCACGCACGGGCATTTTGACCATTCATCAGGCGTCAAGCCAGACTGGAAGCAAGTGCTTTTGCACCCTGCGGAGTTCAGGTTTGCTGGCCCTCACATCAAAATCCCGAAAAACGCGGAGAAAAACCCAATGACACCTCTAATGTTTGGCTCGCATGAGCTTTCGTTTTTCCACACGCCAGGGCACACAGACGGCAGCGTCTGCATACTTGACAAGAAAACCGGCTTGCTTTTCTCTGGCGACACAAAGTTTGCTGATGGCATCTACGGAAGGACGGACATTGGCGGAAGCGATGAGGAAATGGAAGCGAGCCTTGCGCTGATTGGCAAAATTCCTTACAAACTACTGTGCCCGGGGCATGGCAATTTAGAGGAGAAAAAATGAAGCACGAGGAGCTTCTTGCAAAATACGCGCGCAGCCGCAGGGACATTGAGGCGCGCCTCGCGCACTTCGAAAGCGTTGGAAAAAAAGGCGGGAGGCAGCTTTTCGAGGAGCTCTGCTTTTGCCTTCTCACGCCGCAGAGCAAGGCGCGCTCGTGCGATTCCGCCATCCATGAGCTGAAGGAAAAGAAACTGCTATTTTCAGGCGATGTCGCTGCAATTGCCCGCGTGCTTGCCAAAAAAACGCGCTTCCATAACAATAAGGCGCGCTATCTTGTTGAGGCGCGCGAGAAATTCTCTGCAAATGACTTTGCCCTGCTCTCAAACCACACATTTTCCGGCACTGAGCGACATGCGCGCGAATATTTCCTGAAGAATGTGAAGGGGCTGGGCTTGAAGGAAGCCAGCCACTATCTGAGGAATGTTGGGCGTGGCAGCACGCTTGCAATACTAGACAGGCACATACTCAAGAACCTCGTGAAATGCGGCGCGATAAAGAGCGTGCTTGCAAGCCTGACTGAGAAGCGTTATTTGGAAATCGAGCGCAAGATGGAAAAGTTCTGCAAGCAAACAGGCATTCCGCTTTCGCATCTTGACCTTCTTTTCTGGGCAGAGGAGACCGGTGAGATTTTCAAATAGAGCACTGCTTTTTTAAAGGGGAACCCCAGAAGTTAACAATCGTTAACTTAGGTGAAACAGATGCTCCCTTGCTCCGAAGTCCATTGGAAAATACTCCCGTCAGTCTGCTCCCAGCTTGCGCTTTGCATGGAGAAGGAAAAAGTCCCGCGCGCGAGCATCGCCGCGGCGCTTGGCACCAGCGAAGCGGCGGTTTCTCAATACATCTCGGGCAAGCGCGGGGCGGGAAAGCTGCCTGCTGCAGCGAAGAAGGAATGCTGCGCGCTTGCGAAGAAGTTTGCGTCCGGGAAAGTGAAAGCCAGCGAGATGGATGTGGGCATATCGATGATTGTGGTGATTGCAAAGGGGAGCACGCTTGGGAAGAATGACCCCTGCGCGATTTGCATGAGAATTGGAAAAGAGAAAGATACGGCTGTTAAGGGAAAGAAGAGGTAGATTTTGATGGCACTTTTATCGCTTAAGAGCCTGCAGGTAAGCGCGAGCGAAAAGGAAATCATACGAGGCATATCACTTGACGTGGGAGAGGGGGAAGTGCATGTCATCATGGGGCAGAATGGGAGCGGAAAGTCCACCCTTCTCTCCGCACTTGCAGGAAACCCGAAATATTCTGTGAAAGGCTCTGCGCTATTCGAAGGGAAAGACTTGCTGGCGCTTAAGCCGCATGAGCGCGCAAGGAGAGGGTTGTTCCTAGCTTTCCAGTCTCCAATAGAGGTGCCAGGCATCTCGCTTGCCAGCATGCTCCGCCGCGCGTATGCCGCTCGCTTTGGCGATGAGATGAGCGCGGCTGAATTTGACAAGATACTTCAGGCAAAATCAGAGGCAATGGGGCTGGCTCGCTCGTTCTTCTCGCGCGGCATAAATGACGGCATGTCCGGCGGCGAGAGGAAGATGAGCGAAATATTGCAGCTCTCCGTGCTTGAGCCTAGGCTTGCCATGCTGGACGAGCCCGATTCTGGCCTGGATGTGGACGCGCTGGAGCGGGTGGGCGCGGCGATTGGCAAGATCCGAAAAAATGGCATGTCCATGCTGATTGTCACTCACTATGCGCGCGTGCTTCGCAGCATCAAGGCGGATAGGGTGCATGTGATGCATATGGGGAAGATTGTGGCGTCGGGTGATGAAAAGCTGGCGCAGAAAATTGAGGAGAAGGGCTATTCATGGGTATTGCAATGAAGAAAGCTGGTAACGTTGCAGAAAAATATGGCAGGGATGCCAAGCTGTCAGCTTTGCCTAGCGAAAGAAAGCTCAATGTAGGCTACAAAACGAAAGAGAAAGGGCTCACTGAGGCGCTGGTGCGCGAAATTTCAGATGTGAAGGGAGAGCCGGAGTGGATGCTGAAAAAGAGGCTGGACTCGTTTGCGATTTTCAAGCAAAAGCCCATGCCTTCTTTCGGGCCTGACCTGTCGAGGCTTGACCTTGATGCGCTCACTGCATTTGTGCGCCCGAAAGGCAAGGATGCTGCGCCCACTAGCTGGAAGGATGTGCCGCCAGACATTCGCAAGACTTTTGATGTCTTGGGCGTGCCTGAGGCAGAGCGCAAGTTCCTGTCAGGCGCGTCCGCGCAGTATGATTCCGAGGTGCTTTACAAGTCGCTCCGCAAGAATATTTTGGAGCTGGGCGTGATTTTTACAGACATGGACAGCGCGGTGAAAGAGTACCCTGAGCTTGTGAAAAGGTATTTCATGACGCGCTGCGTGCCTGCGAAGGACAACAAGTTTTCCGCGCTCCATGGGGCTTTCTGGTCAGGAGGCAGTTTTGTCTACGTGCCGCAAGGAGTGAAAGTGCCCCAGCCCCTCCAAATTTACTTCATGATGAACTATCCCGGCTTTGGGCAGATGGAGCACACTCTCATTGTCGCGGAGCAGGGCGCGTCGGTGCAATATATTGAGGGCTGCTCGGCGCCGCACTATACGAAAGACTCTCTGCACTCCGCAGTGGTGGAGATATTCGCAGGAAAAGGCAGCCGCGTGCGCTACACCTCCATTCAGAACTGGAGCAAGAACGTCTACAACCTGAACACCAAGAGGGCGATTGTCTCCGAGGATGCCGTGATGGAATGGGTGGGCGGCACGCTGGGCTCGGGCGTCACCATGCTTTACCCATGCAGCATGCTGGTGGGCAAAGGGGCGCGGGCAGAGCACCTGACAATTTCGCTTGCGGGCGAAGGGCAGGTGAAGGACACTGGCGCAAAGGTGCTGCACATGGCGCCAAATACATCTTCTCGCGTGGTGTCGAAAAGCATTTGCAGAGGCGGAGGCTTAGTTCGCTACCGCGGCTTATTGCACGTAGGCAAAGGATGCACTGGTGTGAAGGCAAGCGTGCGCTGCGACAGCATAATTGCGGACAGGAAGTCCATCGCAGAGACAGTGCCAGTGATTGATGTGCGCTCGGATGATGCAATTATCCAGCACGAAGCGGCAGTGGGAAAGATTTCGGATGACCAGCTTTTCTATTTGATGAGCCGCGGCATCGATGAGAACGAGGCAGTGTCGCTCATTGTGCGCGGCTTCATCGAGCCGATTGTGAAGGAGCTGCCGCTCGAGTATGCCGTGGAGATGAACCGCTTGGTGGAAATGGAGATGGAAGGTGCGGTTGGATGAAGGCTGAGACAATAAGCATTGCAGCTGGCAAGGAAAAGTGCATGCTGCTCCAAAACACCAGCTCTGCAACTTATTCCATTTCGCTTGCAGAGGGCGCAAAGGCAGAGATTGCAATCATCAATTCTGCTCCGCTGGACGAGAATGTTGAGATGAAAGTGGATGTGAAGATTGGCAAGAATGCCGCGCTGAAGCTCATTGGCTGCACGCTTGGCGGGAAGGAAACGAAAAACGAGGTGAAAATCTCGCAAAAATCCGGCAGCAGGTGCGAGCACTTTGAAGTGGCGCTGCTGACTGGCGCCCAGCGGTTGATTGCGCGCACAGAGCACCTGCATTGCGAATCGAAAAGCTTCTCGCGCTCCTCGTTCCGCTACGCCGCGGCAGGAAGCGCGCAAGTTGATGTACAGGGCAATGTGGAAATTGCACAGAAGGCTGTTGGGGCTGACGCGCATTTTGTGGCAAAAAGCCTGCTGCTGTCAAGGGAGGCACGCGTGCGCGTGGTGCCCATGCTCTCGGTGAAAACAGGCGATGTCAAAGCAGGGCATGGCGCTGCCATGGCACCTGTTTCCGCAGATGAATTGTTCTACCTTGAGTCGCGAGGCATCGAAGGGAAGGAAGGAAAGCGCATGATATTGGAAGGCTTTTTGCTGGAGTTTGAGGCGAAGCAGATGGGGAAGGTGAGAAAGGCAGTGGAAAAGAAAATCGGTGAGATTGATGGCATTTGACGTTGATGCGATACGGGACGATTTCCCAATCCTTGCGCGAATGGTTAACGGCAAGAGAATTGCCTACCTTGACAATGCCGCAACCACGCAAAAGCCTGCCGCTGTGCTTGATGCCATGCGCGAGTACTATGAAAACAGCAATGCAAATGCGCACCGCGGCGGCAATGCGCTTGCTGAAGAGGCAACGGAAATTTACGAGAATGCACGGAAGAAAGTGGCGCGCTTTGTGGGCGCGGCACCATCTGAAATTGTTTTCACAAGGAATACTACTGAGGCACTGAACTTTGCCGCGCGCTTCTGCGCAGGGCAACTGGGCGCCAAGCGCATTCTTCTGACCGAGATGGAGCACCACTCCAACATTGTGAACTGGCAGCTTGCGGCGAAAAGCGCAGGCGCTTCAATTGGCCATGTGAAGATGCGAAGCTACGGAAAGCTTTGCAATGAGGACGTGGAAAAGCAGCTGGAGAAGCGCCCTGGCGCGTTTTCCTTCACGCACGCGTCAAACGTGCTGGGCACGGTGAATGACGCGGATGCGCTTTGCAAAATGGCGCGAGAGGCAGGCGCGTTTTCCGTTGTGGATGGCGCGCAGTCAGTGCCGCACATGAAAGTGGATGTGCATGAGATGGGCTGCGACTTTTTCGCATTCTCTGCGCACAAGATGCTGGGGCCCACGGGCTTGGGCGTGCTATATGTGAAAAAGGAGCTTGCCGACAAGCTTGAGCCGATATTTGGCGGCGGAGGGGCAATTGAAAGCGTGATGCTTTCAGGCACCACATTTGCGCGCGCGCCCCAGAAGTTCGAGCCAGGCACGCAGGATGTTGCCGGTGCAGTGGGGCTGGCTGCTGCGATTGAATACCTTGAGAAAGTGGGCATGGGCGCGATTGAAAAGCGCGTGGAAGGGCTGCACAAGGCGTGCATTGCCGGCTTGAAGGAAGTGGGTGGCGTGCATGTGCATGGCAATGGCGAGAAAACCGGGATAATTTCATTCAATGTCGGCAGGCTGCATGCTCACGATATTGCGCAGATTGCCTCGGATGATGGCGTGATGCTGCGCGCAGGGCACCACTGCTGCCAGCCGCTCATGAAAGTGCTTGGCGCATCGGCAACCGCGCGCGCAAGCTTCTACCTTTACAACACAGAGGAGGAAGCGCAGCGGCTGGTGACATCTGTGAAACGCGCGAAAAAGGTGCTCTCATGAACGAGGACATGTACCGGGAGAACATCCTGGACCATTACAAGTTGCCGCATCACCGCGGCAAGATGGCAAAAGCTAGCTGCAGCGGGCATGCAATCAACCCTTTTTGCGGGGATGACATCACTTTTTACCTGAAGATGGAAAAGGGAGCGGTTGCGGACGTCTCGTTTGAAGGGCATGCTTGCGCGATTTGCACTGCCTCTGCTTCCATGCTCACTGATGAAGTGAAAGGGAAAAGCGAGGCAAAGGCGCGCGCAATCGGCAAGGAGCGCGTGCTGGAAATGCTGGGAATTGCGCCAGGCCCCACGCGCCTGAAGTGCGCGCTTCTGCCGCTCAAAGCATTCAAGCTGGCGCTTTATTCGCATTTGGGCAAGAAGATGGGTGAGAAGGAAAAAAGAGAAATTGACGAGGCGGATGAAAACAATGCGGAAGAAGCCGGGAAAGATTCGGCGAGTGGGAAGGTGAGCAAATGATACGTTTCGGCCCAGCAGGGATTCCGATTGGCACGCCTGGCAAGGCAGGCACGGCAGAAGGCATTGCTTACTGCCGCGAGATTGGGCTTGGCGCAATGGAAGTGGAGTTTGTCCATGGCGTGAAAATGGGCGAGCCTGCGGCGCGCGCTGCCGGGGAAGTGGCGCGCAAAAGCGACGTGCTGCTTTCCTGCCATGCACCTTACTACATCAACTGCTGCGCAAAGGAGGAATTGAAGATTGCGGGAAGCGTGCGCCACATTGTTGCAACCGCGCAAGCGGCGTTTTGGCTTGGCGCCACGCCTATTGTCATCCACCCGGGCTTTTACATGGGAAGACCTGCTGTCGAGTGCAGGAAAATGGTGATATCCACCTTCCAGCGCTGCCTGGATGAAATGGCGCGGCTCAAAATCAACGGCGTGCAGCTTGGGGCGGAACTTACTGGCAAGAAAAGCGCGTATGGCTCGCTTGATGAAATCATCGGCCTGGGGGAAGAGTTTGGCTTGAAGCAGGTGGTGCCGGTGATAGATTTTGCGCACTATCATGCGCGCGAAGGGAGGCTGAAGACGCAGGAGGATTACGCGCGCGTGCTGGAGAAGGTGGAGAAACGGCTGGGAAGCGAAGCCGCGCACAATTTCCACTGCCATTTCTCAGGCATAGAAGTGATTGAGGCGGGTGAGAAGAACCATCTGCCCATTTCCTCGCTCTCGCCGCCGTTTGAGCCCCTTGCCGCCGCGTGGGTGGAGAACGGGTGGAGCGGAAAGGCGATTTGCGAGTCGCCGCTTATAGAAAAGGATGCGCTTGCCATGCAGGCAATTTATAAGAAGGCGGGCAGAAATTAAGGCGTGGACAACGTCAAGAAAATGTATTTGTTCTGGTTCTTGCGCGAATTTTTTCTAGTGGGAGCGGTCACTGTCCCATTTTTTATTCAGTGGGGCGGCATTGACTATGCGCAGATTTTCACCCTCCAGGCTGTTTTTTACCTAGTGATAACCGTCGCGCAGGTGCCCACAGGCGCATTTGCAGACAAGTACGGGCGCAAAAACTCCCTGTTGATTGGAAGCGCGCTTGGAACGGCCGGCATCTTGGTGTATTCATCCGTGCCCAGCATCTGGGTGTTCCTGCTTGCAGAGGTGATTGTGGGCCTTGCCTATTCGTTCATAGGCGGCGCAGACATGGCGCTGGCCTTCGAGTCTGCAAGGAAGGGCGGGCAGAAAGCTCCGCAGGTGTTTACAAATTCGCAAATCCTCTACTACGGAGCCGCCATGCTTTCCGCGCCAGTGGGAAGCACACTTGCCTATTCGCTTTCCTGGATGGGACCTGAAAGTTTCAGGTTGGTTTTCATGATAAGCGCGCTTCCTGTGCTTGCGGCAGGGTTGGTGGCGCTCACGCTTGAGGAAAAGCACGGCAAGCCAAGGCATAGGCGAGGGGTTGTGAAAATATCGAAGGATGGGATTGATGCCGTTCTGAAAAACCGCTACCTAACTGCGCTGATTGCAGACAGGGCGTTGATAGGTTCCTCTGTGATTTTCATATTCTGGTTCTACCAATCCATACTCGCGGCGCACGGCGTGGGTGTGTTTTGGAACGGCCCTGTTTCTGCCGCATTCAACCTCATCTGCGTTGGCCTGCTCGCCTTTTTCGGCTTTGGCGTGCACAGGCGCGTCAAGGAGGTGGAGAGGCATTTTGGCGCGAAAAACATCCTGTTTGCAAGCGCACTTGTGATGGGCGTGCTTTACATCGTGGCGGCGTTCTCGCAAAGCATTTGGCTGGCGCTTCCCGCCATCCTGTTCATCCCTGCAATGAGGGCGGTACGCGAGCCTGTGTTGCTGGACCTGATAAACAGCGAAAGCAGCAACCGGCGCAGGGCGACCATAAACTCTGTGGCAGATATGGCTTCGGGCATAATCTTGATTGTGCTCTATCCGCTAGTCGGCATGCTGGCAGACATCTCGCTTTCCTTTGCGCTTGCATTGCTTGGCTGCCTTGCCCTGGCATCCACGATTGCCATGCAAAAAGCCTATCAAAAGTTGCAGAAGTAGGCTAGGCGCGTCTTTGGGGTCAGTTTTTTAAGCTTTCGGAGCAATAACGAGATGGAAAATCCGCCCCTAGGATACGGGCTCGAATTCGTGCTGCACGGGCGGATGGATGCTGCTGATAGCGAAGGTGGATTTATGTACTACGTTCTTTCGTGCAATGATAGGGTGAGGCTGCCTGCCCAGTTTTTCTCAATGAAGCTGGAGGAGGCGCTCACGCAAATACTGCGCGAGAAATATGAGAGGCGCGTGAACAAGGACACGGGCGTATCCCTTGCGGTCTGGAACGTCAAGCCGGAAGGCGACGGGCTGGTGATACCTGGCGACAACGCGGCATACTACGACGTGAAGTTTGACACGCTTACATACCTGCCCCAGATAAACGAGATAATCGAGAGCGAAATATCCGAGGTAGTGGAGTTCGGCGGCTTTGTGACACTTGGCCCGATTGAGGGGCTTGTCCACCTGTCGCAGATTGCGAATGATTTTTTGACCTACAACAAGAAGACGCAGACGTTTGTGGGAAGGGAGAGCAAGAAGTTCCTCAAGAAGAGCGACCACGTGTTTGCGAAGATTTCTACGGTGAGCATGAAGAACAACATCCCTGAGACGAAAATCGGGCTCACCATGAGGCCGGACGGGCTTGGCAAGGATGAATGGATTTCCGCGAAGAAAGCATCTGCGGAATCCGGCACCGACAAGAAGGAGGCCGAGCCGAAGAAGGAAGCCAAGAAGAAAAAGAAGGAAGAGTGATTTTGATGAAAGCTTGCAAGAATTGCCGCCTGATAGTGAATGACGAGAAGCAGTGTCCGCAATGCCAGTCGCAGGAGCTGACCGAGAAGTTCTCAGGCCAGCTCGTGGTGATGGACCCGGAAAAGTCCGAGATTGGCAAGAAGCTTGAAATCAAGGCTCCAGGAAGGTATGCGATAAAGATAAGGGAGAAGTAAGCAAGGTGATATTCATGGCTAACAAGACAAGAGGAAGGGAAAGGCTGGGCACTTGCGACGCATGCGGAAGGACGATACC
>CAITKI010000154.1 GCA_903892905.1 uncultured Microcaldota archaeon
CTTGCCTTTCTGAGAAAGGAAGAAGTGGGCTTATTACTGAAACAAGAGTTTATAAACGTTCCTTCGGCACGGCGAACGGCGGAAAAAGACTAGAAATCTTCCGGCGGCTTTTTTAGGCCTTGCGCTCTTGAATTGTTTTTTGCGCGCCGATGCTTGCTCCATCCACTTCCATCAGCGCCCCGAAATGCTGGGATGGCCAGCTCCAGGCGATGTGGCGATGGGCTTTCAGATAGGGGCCGCGGACCAGCAGCCCCACATAATTGTGGATCCTGAAGAAATAGCGCGCGTCGGCCCGGTCAGGGGGGATTTCCTCCCCGAGCGGAATGCCGAACTTGTTGTCAGCATTGTACCATCCATTGCCCGACGGGAATCTTTGGAGGAGTTCTATCTGGCTTGGGTCGGCAATGTTGTATGTTATTTCGGTTTTTTTCATGGTAGGGATTATGAGCGGGCGCCCGTCTGCAAGGAAGCCGTGGTCCACGGCAAGGGCTGCGTTCCTTTCGTTTTGGTATTCTTTCGGGACCTCGAAGAAGTAGGTGTTGCCCGAATCGTTGTATCTTATCACATCGCCAAGCTTGGCACCGTTTTCCTTGAAGGCGACCAGCGTGCCGGTCCACACCGGATAGACGTGCTTTTCCGACCTCCAGGCATCCGAAAGCACCAGCCGCGAGTCGAATTCCTTGTTGGAGAGAAGCTTGCCTTTGATCGAGCTGCCAAACTCGATTTCCTTGATTCCGGCCTCGCGGAGAAAAGTGTTCAGCCGCTGAAGATAGCGGTGGTTCGTTATCGGCCCGCCGTTGGCAATCCGGATGGCGTTTGCCTGCTTGAGGCCTTTTCCGTCGTCGTATTGGGCGATTTTGGTCACGGTTGACATGCATATGCCCTCCCACACGCGATAAACTGATTTATGTGGGAAGGTTATAAAAAGATGGATGGAG
Organism: uncultured Microcaldota archaeon; assembly: GCA_903892905.1. Lineage (GTDB taxonomy): Archaea > Micrarchaeota > Micrarchaeia > Anstonellales > Anstonellaceae > UBA10161. The sequence goes on from CAITKI010000154.1 coordinate 939, forward strand.
TGGAAGGGAAAAACTAGAAGTCGTCGGGCATCTTTTTCTTGTACACTTTCGCGGTTTCGTCAAGCTCAGAGCCTTTCACAAGCGTTGCGCGCCTGTTCCTCGCGGCGAGGTAGTCGGACTGCAGCTTGTCGAGGAAGACCGTTTCCTCCTCGGAAAACGCGCGCGCCTGCTTCTCGGCGTTCTTCGCCTGCATTTTCGCAAGCACGGTCGCTACCTCTTTTTCGTTTGCATCGAACTCGAACACCTTGGAGGATTCCACCCACACCACACGGCCATTGGGAAGGGTGCGCGAAACTTCATCGGACGGCTTCAGCTCTGAAGTGTCAATTTTTTTTTTATCCAATGAGAAGCTGCCTGCAAAGACGCAGCACTGCCTGCCAAGCCGGGATGTGAGGTTAAGCAGCTCCTGCTGCTTTTCCTTGGGAATGAACGAGACGTCCGCATCCTCGCCCGCGCCTTCCTCGATGAGCCCGCGAAGCGCCTCGGAGTCCTTGCGAGGCATGTTGTTGAGCATGATGGTGAGCCGCGCGATGTCCTCGCGCTTCTCGTAGTTGTTCTTCACGAGCGCCGCGCGCTTGCGCATCAGCTCGTACGCCGTGCCGCTCTTTGCCTTCACCGCGATGTCAAGCTCCGGGCGGGAGAACTTGTTTATTTCCGAGGTGAATTCGCCGATTTCCTTCCTGTGCGGGATTACCGTGACCATGTCAAGCTCGGACAATTTTTTCTCCAAAGGCAACAGCTTTTCCTCCACGAGCACAAGCTCGCTCTCGATGGAATGGAGATGCAAGTCGCCTGCCTTTGCGCCTGTTTTCAGGAGGAAGTCGCGCTTGAATGCAAGCTCGTTTTTCTTGCGCGAAAGAATGGTGTGGTCCACCAGTTCCTGGCTTGAGATAATGACAGTGCGGTCGTCCATGCGCAATCTTCTCGGGCAAGGTTTATATTTGCATATTTTTCGTGCGCTCGGGCATTTTACCAAGCCAAGCTAAGGGGTGTAGATTTTGGAGAACGGGGGCGCAAAAAAGTAGGGTGTGGGAGGTGAATAACGCGCCCCCATGAGTTCTCCAAAAATATGAAAGCGGCGCGCACTTGTACGCCGCTCCTATTCTTGTCCGGATTTGCAAGAATCCGGAACAACTGCCGGGGTCAGCCGGCATATTGGTCGCCTTGCTTCGAATTTAGCAAGCATGATTGGTGAATTGAGTGGAATCGCGATGATTCCACTGCAGGCAAAGTCTGTCGCCAGACTTTGCCATCTATGACTGTTTTGTGCAGTAAAGCACTGCGCGGCCCACCTGCTTCTTGTCGAGCAGGCCCAGGTCGTACATTCTTGAGAGGCGCGCGGATGCCGCGTTCTTTCCCTTGTAGCCAAACTTCTTTCGCACTTCCTCGGCGGAAGCGTGCCTCTTTTCTCTTACGAACTTCAGGATTTCCTCATCCACGGACGGGAGGAGCACTTCCTCCCCGCGGGGCGCAGCGGTCGTTTGCTGCGCCGCTATCTGCGCTCCCTCGAGGGCGTTCAATCGCGATTCCATTTCGCTGAATTTCGAGTCCAGCTTCTCTATGAGCGTCTTTAGCAGCCGGTTGGTGCTTTCCCGCTCGGTTGCCGCAGTGTGCATGATTGCCGCGAGGACCACGGGGTCGCGCAGCTTCTGTATGTCGTTTTCAAGGGGGGAGAGAACCTCGTTACGAAGCTCCTCGATTGCCTGTTTGCCGCTTCCCTCTCCAATACCTTTATAATTTTCATCGCGCTTCATGTTCCCATCCGCTTGGAACCCGTGTTCCTTTCCGTTGCTTGTCTTTCTTGACAGGCACATGACAATGCTTTGCTGTTGTCATGACGTTGTCATGATAATATATATCAAGGAGTATGTTTCTCCGGCGTGGAGAATGGGCACAAAAATGACACACACTCCCTTTTTTTAAAACACAAACATGTGATAAAATGGCATTGACCCTTGCAGAAACCTCGGTGCTGATTGGGTCTGCGCTGCGCAACCACGACGTGCGCGCAATGAGGAAAATAAACAACAGGTGTGTGGAGGAAACCGCCCTGCGCTTCCAGCAGCCGACGTACAACTACGCGCTCATCACGTACGTGCTTGCAAAAATACTTTCCAAGCCCCGCTACTTCAAGCAGGGGAGGGGAAAGGAACTCATATCGACGGTGGACAAGCTGCTGCGCACTTGCGAAGGCTTGGCGAAAACCGCGGAGTACGGCGCGCTTGTCGCCTGCCAGGGAAAAATACTCGCTTCGATGGAAAAGCTGGACGACGAGGACAGGCGCTTTGTCAAGGGAATTTTGCAGAAGGCGAAATTGAAAATAGCCTCGACATTGTACGCGCAGGGGATTTCACTTGGAAATGCATCGGAGATTGCTGGGGCGGACAAGCGCGAGCTGCTGCTTTACGCAGGGCAGACCATGATGTTCGATAGATTGCACGAGAAGAAAAACATGGAGACCCGGATGAAGGAGCTGCGCGAGATATTCTCATGACGACAGCATGATTGGCGCGTGATGATGACGTGGCAGCAATAAGATATTCTCATGATGCAGGAGTGAAAAAGTTGTGATCGTATGGCGAAATTGTCCGGGCAGTCCATCGTGTGCGATTCCTCCTCGCTAATCTCCCTTACGGACTCGTGCTTCATACACGTCATATATTTCCTGAAGAAAAAGTACAGGGGGCGGTTCATCATCCCCCCATCGGTGGAGAAGGAATGCGTGGAGCAGCCCATGCACATCAAGAACTATGCGCTCCACGCGATACGCCTCAAGCGCGCGATTGCCGAGAACATGATTGACGTGGTGGGGGCGAAGGCGCAGCCTGCTGCTGAGGAGATACGGTTCATTGCCAACAACATTTTCCATGCAGAAGGCACGCCGCTGCGCCTGCTGCACCCCGGCGAGGCAGACGTGCTTTCCCTTGCGATTGAGCTTGGCGTGGACAACATACTTATGGACGAGAGGACCACGCGCATGCTTGTGGAAGACCCCGAATCGCTTCGGCAGCACCTCGAGCACGAGCTTGGCAAGCAGATTGGCATAAACGATGAGAGCCTGTCCGCATTTTCGCGCGCCACGCGCAAGCTGCGCTTTTTCCGCTCCACTGAGCTTCTCCTGCTCGCGCACGAGCTGGGCTATTTTGCAGACTACGGCGAGCTTGAGCGAGAGGCAGTGGAGGCGTCGCTTTACAAGCTGAAGTACTCGGGCTGCGCAATAGGCTTTGAGGAAATCGGGGATTACGCAAGGAAGCACATCAGGGAATGAATCCGGCAGCAGGTGCAGGCATGGCAGATATCAAAAAGCCTAAAATTGTCGTTGACAACCGCGAGCCGGATTCTGTGTGCGACTCGCTTGAGGCTCTTGGCACAGACGTTGAGATGCGCCAGCTTGAGATTGGGGACTATCTTTTGTCAGACAGGCTGGTGGTGGAAAGGAAGACGCGCGAGGACTTCGAGGCGTCCATTTTCGACGGCAGGCTGTTTTCCCAGGCGTCGGACCTGCGCGCTGCCTTGCCGCGCGTGGTGATAATTGTGGAGGGCGACGCGCCTGGCGAGAGCAGGCTGAGCCGCGCTGCGCTGCTCGGGGCATACTCTGCGCTTATATCCGACTTTGGCTGCGCGCTTTTCTTCACCCGGACGCCTTCCGCAACTGCGGAGATGCTCTATGCGCTTGCGCACCACGAGCAGATTGCGAAATCGCGCGCCACGCCCGTTTATGCCAAGAGGAAGGCAAGGAGCGTGTCGGACCAGCAGCGTGCCATTGTGGAGGCGCTGCCCAATGTCGGCCCCACGCTTGCTGAGGCGCTTCTCAGGTATTTTGACACTGTGGAAAATGTGATGAGCGCGCCTGAAAGCGAGCTTCGCGAAGTGGGCAAGGTCGGGGAGAAGAAAGCCAAGGAGCTTCGCAAGCTCCTCTCCACGCGCTACATGCCTTCCAAGGGAAAAACAGGCGAAAACAGTGCATAATATAAACTTTTGACGTGTGAAAAACGGAAGCTTCTATGGCAAACTTGCAGTTTGCCAGATAGCAGTCGAGCTGTTTTGCGAGGCTGCTATAATTTATGGTTCCTGACAAGGTGGTAATATGGACGAAAAAATAATCAAAATAGTGGCAGCGAAGCTGCGCCGCATAGGCGACCAGCCAATAAACGCGGAAAAGCTCACCGAGATACGCGAGGAAGTGTACAAGGCGACAAGGTCCAACAAGTTCGCATCGTTTTCCAACGTGAAGAAGTGGGTGAAGGCCGCGCGCGGGTACATGAAGGCGCAGGAAAAAGCGAAGGCAAAACCTGCTTCTAAGGCAAAGCCTACAGCAAGCAAGCCCGTAAAGTTCACCAAGCGCGAGGAGGAGTTCGTGGCGCCCGTGGTCCCGAGGAGGATAGAGGACAGCGTGAACTTCATAAAGGAGGAAAACACGCCCGCCTTGCCTGCGCAGGAAGTGATGCTTCCCAAGCCCACCATCGTGATTGACAAGGTCTACCTGCAGTCCATCAAGTTCGAGATTGCAGGCATCCGCCAGACCATGGAGCGCGTGTCCCGCCAGCTTGACAAGCTCGAGAAGGAGCTCACCAACCACGGCGAATAAGCTGCTTTCTTTTTCTGTTTTTATTTTTGCCCCCAGCGCACGCAACGCGCGGTTCGGGAGGCTTTTTAACCGCTTGCCTGCACAGGGTGTGCCCATAGAGGTGTCTACATGGGTTTTCTCTGGACATGGGTTCCGCAACGCAAGGAAAGGAAGGAGCTTGAGGGCGCGATAAAGCCGACCAACAGGCAGGAGAGGAAAGCGCTGAGGCAGTTCGGCAAGGCAGCCTCGAGATTGGAGCTGCATGAAACAAGCCTCATGAAGACCGAGCACTCGCTCGCGCAGCTCAAGGGCAGGCTCCTGGAGTTCAAGCCGCCCGTAAAGCCAAGGATGATGATGCTCAGCGCCAACCTGACGCCGTTCGTGCCCCCGGGCCTGGTGATTGACAATAGCCTCTTCCCCGCGCTTGCAACTGTGCTTATTGTCGCCGGGATGAAAAGGCATGACCGTCAGCACATGCACCTGCAGGTGGATTACAACCCGAACACGCGCACGCTTAATGTGGAAATCCCCTCTGTGGTGCCGCAGGAAGTGCTGGAGGCGAAGATGGTCAAGACGGCAATTGGCGCCCTTTCCATCAATGTTGAACACATTGTGCACATCGGCAACACCAGGATATCGATGCACGCCGAAAAGGCATGAGGCGCGCGCTTTTTAAAATCCGCACGGGAAATGGCGTCATGAAGGCAAACATCCTGCTCGCCGCGCTTTGCGCGCTTTCGCTTCTTGCTCTTTTCGGCTGCCCATCAACGCCAGCGTCGCCAGTTCCGCCGGCGCCGCAGCCCCCTTCTGCCCCAGCCCCATCCTCGCCAGCCACGCCCGTAGTGCCTGACGTGCCAGTGGTGTGGGGCAACCAGACACCGATTGCGCCTGGGCAGGGAAATATTAACGCCACGACAAATTCGAGCAATGGCTCATCGGAAAACCAGACGGCGAACGAAGGGCCAGCATCCGCCCCCAGGAACATTTCCGACAGGATTGGCGACGGCGCGTTTTCCATAAAGAAAACGCCGTTCGAGCCGCTGTATATCGACGTGATAAATGATTCGGAAGCGGACGCCATACTTGTGAGGAAGGGCTCGTTCACCATGCTTGTCGACTCCGGGAATTTCCTGCCGGTCAGGAAAATGCTGGACGGGCTTGGCATTGAGAGGATAAACGTGCTTGTTGCCACGCGCGACGACCCGGGCGCAATAAACGGCATGGAAGACATGATCTATGGCTATGGCGTGGACGAGTTTTGGGACAACAATGTCACACCATCTTCGCCCGAGTACAAGGCCGCGCTTGCGGCCGTTGCTGCAAAGGGGATAACCGTGAAGCACCCGCAGGCAGGCGACAACCTGACCGTGAACGGGCTGGACATCAGGATACTCAATCCGCAGGAACAGAGGATGAACGGCAACCCGGATTCCGACGCGATAGTGATGCGGCTGGGCTCGGGCAAATTCTGCGCCATGCTTCTCAACCCCACTGTGCAGGAAAGGGAAAATGCATTGATAGGCAGGGGGCTGAAAACTTCCTGCCCTGTTGCGACGTTTTTCAAGCACGGCGAGGGAAGGCCCGTCTCTTCGCTCCTTATCGAGGGCAATGCCGCGCTTAAGGACGTGATAATCTCGGTCGGGCCCAACAGCGACAACCTGCCCTCGCCCACCACGCTTGCGCGCCTCGCGCTCAAGAACTACAATGTGTGGAGGACGGACAGGAACGGCACCATTGAGGTCTATGCAGATTGGGTGGGCAACTACCAGGTGGCAACTTACAATTCGACATCGACTGGCTAGGAAAAGAATGCGCCCGGGCATCAGGGCAAGAGGTGTTTGGATGGAAAGGGGACAAGGCTCGACTGAATATCTCGTGCTTCTTGCAGTTGTCCTTATCGTGGCGCTCGTTTCCGTTGCGCTTTTGGGCTTCTTCCCGGGAATGGCTTCCGACGCCAGGATTACGCAATCACAATCGTACTGGCGCGAGGCAAGGCCGTTTGCGATAATTGAAAGCGACATACCA